>JAFLSJ010000039.1 GCA_022511005.1 Ruminococcus sp. | reverse complement strand
CCCCGGACCGACCGGTTATGAGCCGGTTGCTCTAACCAACTGAGCTAATGGCCCTAATCTTGCTTTGCATTACCTGGTCCGAGTGACTGGAGTCGAACCAGCGGCCTCTTGAACCCCATTCAAGCGCGCTACCAAACTGCGCCACACCCGGAAATTAAGGCAAGATTTTTACCGTGCCTGAGTATTATAACATATATTAATAAAATAATCAAGTAAAATTTTTATTTATTTAAAAAATCCTTTAATAAATTTTTTGCATCTTCAAAATCTTCTAATCCTAAATCATAAATTCTCTTGATTTCTTCTGCTTTATGCTCTGTTCTTTTTATTCCTAACGACTCTTTCGGAGCTATTACAAAAACTCTTCCCTCTTTTTCAAGCTCCACAATTTTTTCAAGACAATTATTATAATTTTCCGGTCTTGAATAAAGTGCTTTACAAAATTCAGGGTATTTTTTGAACGCTTTTGCTGATAACTCAATAGATTTATCAAACTGTTTTCTGTAATCTCTCGGTTGGGTAAGAATTACTAAACATTTATCACAACCGCTTTCAATCGCCTGCTGTACGGGAATACTGTCACAAATACCGCCGTCCATATATTTCTTACCGTTAATTTCTATTGGCTGAAACATTATCGGCAGTGAGCAGGACGCTCGCAATATCATAAATTTTCTGTCATTTCTTGACACATCAAGATATTCCGGCTTTCCTGTTTCTATATTTGTAACTGCCGCTATTACTTCTCCTTTAAAATCCGCAAAAGTATCATAATCAAAGGGCAGCAGCTTATTTGGAATTTCATTAAACACAAATTCAAGATTATAATAGCTCCTGTTTTTCCTATTCAAAAGGTGATGAAATCCCAGATATTTTCTTGTGGGCAGATATTTTGTTCCGATAACATAATTTCTTCCCACCTGTTTTGAAACATAAGACACTCCGTTTGCTATTCCTGCCGATGTTCCGATTACATAATCTGCATAAATATTTTCCTTAAGTAAGCAATCCATAATTCCGCAGGAATAGAATGTTCGGCTTGCACCGCCTTCAAGGACAAGTCCCAGCTTTTTAACTTTCATTTATAATTTTACCTTCTTCTATGGGTTTAACAGCAACGATGATTGATTCCGAATCGAACTTTTGCTGTAATTATAAAAATTCATTTTGTTTATTGTATAACAAAATACTGATTTTTGCAATGTCTTATACTAAACTTCGATTAAAAAGCGGATATATTTCTGCCGTATTTTATCTGATTATTAATTGGAATTTAGTACTAAAATGTCAAAAATAATTGAAAATGTAAGAATTTTGTATTATAATATTTATATGATATACGAAAATATTATTGCCGGTAATTTCATCAGCAGACCAAACAGATTTATTGCAAAAGTTAATATTAACGGAAATGAAGAAACGGTTCATGTTAAAAACACAGGCAGGTGCAAGGAGCTTTTAACAGAAAATGCAAAAGTTTTTTGTCAGCATTTTAACAATAATAAAAGAAAAACGAACTATGATTTAATTTCCGTTTACAAGGGTGACAGACTAATAAATATGGACAGTCAGGCACCCAATAAGGTTGTTTATGAATTTCTTTTAAGCGGAATTCTTTTCACGGATATTGAAGAAATTAAGCCTGAAAGCAAATATAAAAACAGCAGATTTGATTTTTATGTGAAAACAAAATCCAAGGAGGTTTATATTGAGGTTAAGGGTGTTACCCTTGAAGAAAACGGTATTGTACTTTTTCCCGACGCACCTACCCAAAGAGGTATAAAGCACATTAACGATCTGATTGACGCTGAAAAGGACGGATACGAAGCATATATTATATTTGTAGTACAAATGGAAAATGTTAAATATTTTACTCCAAATATAAAGACTCACCCGCAATTCGGTGAAACCTTAAAAAAAGCAAAAGAAAACGGAGTTAATATACTTTGCTATGACTGTAAAGTAACTGAAAGCACTTTAGATATTAACAAGCGGGTTGACGTTAAATTATATTAAGAATAAACGGGCCGTCTCAAACGAATCGGATTTTGAGACAGCCTTTTTTGTTTTTCAGCACTAAAAATGATAGTTGAATACGTCGTAACTTCACGAAAGATTTTTTATCCTGAATTATACTGATATATACATTTTCGACTAAAAATGTCAATACTTTTTAAAAAATAAAAAATTAAATACTTTTCTTTTTAAGACTTAACGCTGGCTTTTATTCCATAAAAAATTGGAATAATAATATAAAAATTCGTGGTTATTTAAAGGGTCAAAAAAAGAGGTGTTTTTAATGTCAAGAAAAGGAGAAAATATTAGGAAAAGAAGAGACGGAAGATATGAGGCTCGTTATAAATCAGGCTTTAATAAGAACGGTATGCCTATTTATAAATCAATTTACGGCAGAACGTATTCAGAAGCCAGAAATAACAGGCTTAGTTTCCTTTCGGACAATAGAAAATTAAAGGATAAAGGAAATATAACAATTAGAGATGTATCTGTTCAATGGCTTGAAAACAAGAAATTAGAGGTTAAAAAATCAACCTATTCCAAATATTATGATACTGTCTACAATCATATTATCCAAGGTTTAGGCGGTATAAAAATATGTAATATGAATCAGGCATTAATCAATCAATTTGTTGGGGAAAAATCCCGTAAGGGTAATTCGGTAAATCAAAATCCGCTAAAGAGCAAAACAATAAAGAGTATTATTAATGTTTTAAAACAAATCCTAAAATTTACAGAGAAACAATACAAATGTCAAAGACTTAATTTTGAGTACATTATTCCGAAAGAAGAAAGTACGGAAATACAAACATTATCACGTGATGAGCAAACAAGGCTTATCAATTATCTTATTAAGAATCCTGACAGAAAGAATTTAGCATTATTGATCTGCCTTAATACAGGTTTGCGCATTGGTGAAATATGTGCATTAAGGTATGGGAATGTAAATCAGTATAGGTCTTGTGTATGTGTAAGAAAAACAATGCAGAGAATAAAGAATACTGCAGGAGACTTAGATGGCAAAACCATTATTAATATAGATGAACCCAAAAGTAAAACATCAATGAGAGATATTCCTGTAAAGAAGTTTCTGATTGATGAGATAAACCTTTTTAAAGGAAATGAAAACGACTTTCTTTTAACAGGAGACCAGTTCAAATATGTAGAACCAAGATCATTGGAAAATCATTTTAAAAGAGTGCTTAAAGAAAATAGAATTAAAAAACTGAATTTTCACGCATTACGCCATACTTTTGCAACAAATATGATAGAAGCAGGGTGTGACCCCAAAACATTAAGTGAATTGTTAGGACACGCAGATGTACAATTAACATTAAAAACCTATGTACATTCATCATATGAGCTGAAGCAAAAAAGTATTGAAAAGCTTCCTGAATATTGTGCGTAAATTTTAATAGTTATCATTACTTAAATGGGCGATTAGTATGAATACTATTAAAGAAAAAGGAGATGCTGTCTCAAAACAAAAATAAAGCACAACATTTCTTAAAGTTTGTAGGTGCGATCCTTGCGGTCGCCCGAAAAGCAAAGCTGAAATTCTCCTAAAAATTTGTAGGGGACGATGCCTACATCGTCCCCAAAAAGTTTCATATAACGGGTCGATGAAGGCATCGACCCCTACAATTTAAATTAAAGTTTTTCTCGTATTTCGGACAACCGCAAGAGTTGTCCCTACATTGAACAGACAACGTTTAAATTAATCAGTTAAGTTTTTATTGTTAGTAAGTAGTAAGTACTGTCTCAAATTTTTACTTTTGAGACAGCACCTTTTTGCAGTTTAAAATAGCTTCCTCAAAATGTTATTTAATTTTTTTAATCACTTATCTGTGTATAGAAAACATTTATAAATAAATCAAAAAGATTTTCTTCATTTGCATAATATTCTGCGTAAATCTCACCCTGCTTTAATTCTCCGTCAATTGTTTGCAGGTTAAAATCAGTAAAGTTCTTTTGCAGTAACAAGCTTGAAAGATAAGTAACCTTTGAGATATCTATATTGCTTACCATATATGGATTTGCACTATTGTACAAATCAACAGGCGTCATAATATTACCCTTTGTTGACTCAATGAACTTATCAAAAAATCCTGAAAGATACATTTTTTGTCTTTCCATACGCTTCAAATTTGCATCAAGCTCTTCATGACTACGGATACGGACAAATGATTCTGCCATTTTGCCTAACAGAGTAACCGTTTCGCCTTCTGTAAATTGTCCGATAGTTTCCGGAGATGTTACCGTTACTCCTCCGATAGAATCGTTTACTGCGCTGATTGAATCTAAATCAAGTGCCAGATAAGAGTTTATAGGAATGTTATAAAACATTCTCCTAACGGCAGTAACCTCATTCTCACAGCTTGTTTCCTTACCGTTGCCGTAAGAATATGCAAGAGCAATCTGTCTTTTTTCAGTTCCTACATAGTTTCCGTCTATCGAATAAATATTAATATCTGCCATAGTGTCACGGGGAATACTTATTAAATTTGATTCCCCAGTTTCTGTATCAATTGTCATAAGCATTAATACATCCGCATTTCCGTTTGTACCGTAGTTTGAATCATTTTCTTCAAATTCACGCTCGTCAACACCCATAAACAGAATACTGGTTATATTTTCATTTAACTTATAATCCTTTCCTTTATAGGTTATTACTTTTCCGTCTCGATAAGTGACTATATCTTTAGGAACATTAATGACAACATCATTGTTTCCGTCAAGCATTTCTCCCCTACCTATATTTGTAGCAATTATTAAGGCTGAAATTGCAGAAAGGATAATCAGCAACAATACAATTAATATAATTATAATTACCTTTTTCCATCTTTTCATTTTTTTCCGATGATGTCTATGGTGATGTTTTGAGGGTCTGCCTTTTGCAGGAGTTTTATAAATAAAGTCATCTAAATCGTCATATGCTGATGCTTGATGAGATTTTTTTATACTGTTCTTTTTGGATTTTTTATGCTTTTGAACAGGTAAAGCAAAATCATGGAATTGTACATCATTATCAGTTTGTGTGTTTTGCTCTAATTTCTCGCTAACTTCAGGGTGGTTGTTCTGTACTAAATTCTCAACTGTTTTTGGCTGTTTGTTCTGCTGAAAATTTTCTTCAATTTCAAGTTGCTTGTCTTGCTCGAGATTTTTGTCGGTTTTTAAATGCCTATATCGTTTAACATTTTTATCTGTTCTAAAATGTTTATATCGTTCAAAATTCTCGTCAGTTTGTTTGCTCATCTTTTATCAACACCCCTTGAACCAAATATCTTCCATCATCATTTGAATTTAAACAGGTGCTTAATGTTATAAGCTTACTGTTTAAATCAAGTTCTATATCCTTATTTACATTACTTACTGATGAATGGGGATTCATTACAAATTCTATATATTCTTTAAAAACTTCATCATCATTAAAATTAAATGAATTCATTATATGCCTGTCGTCGTAATTATAAGCCGAAACTATTTCATATGTCAGCTTTCTTCCCGGAAGATATACATAAATGTATTTATTTTCTTTGAAAAAGGATTCGTCTTCAAATCGGTGCAGAGTTGCAAACATACTTCCATCTGCCATATTATGACCGTACAGCACAGTATTTCTGTCTGTAAAATTACGAAGATTGCATGATTCAGTATAAATTGAGCCTGCAAAAAGATAGTTTTTGTAAACATCGTGGTCTAAATAGAAAAAGTCGCTTGTAAAGCTTTGAAGTACAGGATAATCAACTTCCGTTCCCGGAACATAAATCCATGCATAAATCTCCTCGTTAACTTCTTTTAAAGAATTAAAATTAACCGGATTATCAGCAAGCTCTTTATGTCCTGTAAAGGGCTGTGTTTCAGAGCCTGTTTCCTGTGTGGAAAAAGCAGTATCTTTAATGTTATTGTAATTATTACGAGCCGTATAATTATTATAAACTACAAATAATATATAACCCAATCCAAGAAGTAAAATAATAAGAAGTATTACTAAAATTATAGAAAGTATATTTTTTTTAGATAATTTCATTTTTTGCTCCATTTTAGATTTAATTTGATTTCTGCTAATATTAGTCAGATTACTAATAAGATTTTCATTCTTAAAATTTAGATTAATATAGTTATTATAACATTGCAGAAACATAAAATCAACTTACAAAAAATAAAAGCCCCTGTTTTTAAACAGAGGCTTAAAACAATTTTAATTATTTTTCAATTTTATCAATTTTACGTTTTACTACAATTACACTGCATGCAGCTACAAGAGCAATTGCGCCGGCAAAGAATAATAAGGTCTTATCGCCTGTTTGAGGAGAAGTTTGGCTTGTGTTTGAATCAACGGGAACATTAGAGCTACCGCCGGATGAACTATCCGTTTTTACAAAATAAGGTATTGCAGTAATATCCGAAAATGCTTCAATAACTAATAAAGTTCCATCTTCAAGAATTGTGTAAGTACCTTCTATTTCCCAATGACTAAATGTATAACCATCATTTGGTTTTGGCTCTAAGCGAACGATTGTACCGCCGTTTGGACCTTCACCGACCCCAAATTCTAAGGTATAAGTACCTGAACCGCCCTGGGTTGCAACAATAGTTACTTTATTTCTATGATCACCGGATGGGCTAATTACCGCAAAAGCGGAAACGCTTGAAAACATTAATAATAAAACTGCAATCATTACAGCAATAATTCTTTTTGATACTTTTTTCATATAATTTACCTCCAATAAAATATCATACTTGTACTAATTCATACAATTACTTATCGTTATTTTAACACAAATATTTTAAAATGTAAAGGTTTTTTATCGTGAAATTCTAATTATTTTAAAAATGTTCTGTTTATTTTTCTTCTGAGTAAATTAACTATTGCAAGTTACAGTTTTTATCTGTATAATGATTAATAATCTCTATTGTTGAGTTTTTAATTTACTCAATATTTATATATAATATTCGGGGGAATTGTCAATGACTATTAAGGAAATTCAGGATAAAATTTTAAAACTGAAAAAAGAAAAGGATATTTGTATTCTCGCCCACAGCTATCAGGCAAGAGAAATCCTTGAAATTGCCGATTATACAGGCGATTCTTACAAATTAAGCATTGACGCTTCAAAAGCTGACAACAAAACCATTATTATGTGCGGCGTCCGATTTATGGCTGAAACCTGCAAAATATTATCGCCTGAAAAAACCGTTTATCTTGCCAATCCAATTGCCGGCTGTTCTATGGCTGACCAAATGGACAAACAGCTTATTTCTCAGGTAAAAGAAAAATTCCCTGATTATACTGTTGTTGCTTACATTAATACTACATCAGATTTAAAAACCATTTGCGATGTTTGTGTTACATCTTCCTCGGCAGTTAAAATTTGCAAAAAAATTGAAAATGATAACATTTTATTTATTCCTGACTGCAATTTAGGTGCTTATGTTGCAAAACAAGTTCCCGAAAAGAATTTTAAACTTCTTTCGGGGGGCTGCCCTATTCACGCCTGCGTGAACAAAGATGATGTTATCAAGGCTAAAAAGGCTCACCCTGACGCCTTGCTTTTAGTTCATCCCGAATGTACTCCCGAAGTTGTGGAATATGCTGATTACGTTGGCTCTACTTCGGGAATTATGGAATTTGCAAAAAGCAGTGACGCTAAAGAATTTATTATAGGAACTGAAATAAGCATTGCAGAGCATTTGCAATATATGTATCCCGAAAAGCGTTTCCATTATTTATCACTTAAGCTTGTCTGCCCTAATATGAAAGCTACAACACTTATGGATTTATACAACTGTGTCTGCGAAAATGGCGGAGAAGAAATATTACTTGATGACCAAACAATTACAGACGCAAAACGCTGTATTGATGAAATGATAAGGCTGGGTTAAAATGTGTAAAAAAGCACTTATTGCAATGAGCGGAGGAGTTGACAGCTCGGTTGCCGCTTATCTTATAAAGCAAAAAGGTTACGACGCTATCGGCGTAACAATGAAGCTATTTGATAATGACGATATCGGAGAAAGCAGAGAAAAGACCTGTTGCTCTCTTGATGATATTGAGGATGCACGCTCGGTAGCATTTAAGCTTGATATGCCCTATTATGTTTTTAATTTTAAGGATAATTTCAAGAAAAAGGTTATTGACCGATTTATCAGTGCATATGAAAACGGAGCGACCCCTAACCCCTGTATTGACTGCAACAGATTTTTAAAATTTGAAAAATTAATGCAAAGAGCAGAAGAACTTGAATGTGATTATGTTGTTACAGGTCATTATGGTATAATTTATTATGACAATGAAATGGGAAGATATTTGCTAAAAAAAGCTGTTGACCCTACAAAAGACCAAAGCTATGTTCTTTATTCCTTAACTCAGAAACAGCTTTCAAAAACTCTGCTTCCCTTAGGTGAAATGACAAAAGTCCACGCAAGAGAAATTGCAGAAGAAATGGGGTTTGTAAACTCCAGAAAAAAGGACAGTCAGGATATCTGCTTTGTTCCCGACGGAAATTACGCAAAATTTATAGAAGAATACGCAAACAAAAAATATCCTAACGGTGATTTTGTAGATTCAAAGGGAAACAAATTAGGTGAGCACAAGGGAATTATCAGATATACAATAGGTCAGAGAAAAGGTTTGGGACTTGCTCTGCCCCACCCTATGTATGTAATGAAAAAAGACCTTGAAAAAAATCAGGTTATTCTCGGTGAAAACGAGCTTTTATATTCAAAAGAGCTGTATGCTGAGGATATTAATCTTATTACCTGCGACAAAATTGAAAAGCCCATAAGAGTTAAAGCAAAAGTAAGATACAAGCAGGAAGAACAATGGGCAATTGTTGAACAAGTTGACAATGACAGACTGCACATTGAATTTGAACAGCCTCAGAGAGCCATATCAAAAGGTCAGGCAGTTGTACTTTATGACGGCGATATTGTTGTAGGCGGAGGTACAATAACTACTGATTGAAAGAAACTGAGGTTATAGAATAAACAACAACATAAGTATTTTAATCATTAAAGACAACCTGTCTGCATAAATTTTTGCAGGCAGGCTTTTTTGTTGTTTAAACAACTGCACCCCTGCTATATTACTGAAAAATCTGTAAAACACTTCTAAAATATGAAATTAACACATAAATATGGAAAATTGAGAATTTAATTATAGCTAAAATCGGCTTTTTAACTGTATTTTTACAACTAAAAAATTTTTACATAATTTTTACTTTATTTTAACTTACTCTTAAATATTTAATTCATTTGATAATTTTTTAACAATTATTTAATTTTTATTGTTCATTATGCATATACAAAGAACAATTTATTTAATAAATTTTGAAAAATTAATCAATTTAATCAAATGTTGCAGTATACAATTAACAGATATATTATGTAATTCCATTAATTTTTTTGTCAGATTTTCTTGTAAAATCAAAAACAATATAGTATAATTGGAGCAAAGCCTAAATTTAATATAAATGTATTGGAGGTAATTTTAATGACAGAAACATCCCTTAACGCTTTTAAAGGGACTCCTGAGCAAAAACAGAAGTTTGATGAAGTAATCAGCAAATACAAAGATATGCCCGGTGCTTTACTTCCTGTTTTACAAGAGGCTCAAGGTATTTACGGCTATCTACCTATTGAAGTTCAGCAGATGGTTGCTGACGGACTTAATGTATCATTAAGTGAGGTTTACGGAGTTGCTACCTTTTACTCACAATTCAGCCTTACTCCTAAGGGCAAACACAGAATCAGTGTCTGTCTTGGTACAGCATGCTATGTAAAGGGTGCTGACAAAGTTTTGGCTGAATTAGAGAATCAACTTGGAATTAAAAGCGGTGAATGTACACCGGACGGTCTCTTCTCTATTGATTCATGCCGTTGTGTAGGTGCCTGCGGTCTTGCACCGGTTATGATGATTGATGATGAGGTTTACGGTAAACTGACCCCTGATATGGTTAAAGGTATTCTTGATAAATATATAAAGGAAGGGGACAATGAATAATGACATTAGAAAAGCTTAACGAAATTAAAAAAGCTCATGAACAAATTGTTGCCGTTCGTAAAATTGTTGCCGAAGAGGGCGAAAAGCTTGCTAAAGAGACAGGCTACCGCAAACAGGTACTTGTATGCGGCGGTACAGGCTGTACTTCTTCGGGAACTAAGAAAGTATTGGCCGCTCTTGACAAGGCTCTTAAAGAAAACGGAATCGAGGATGAGATTCTCGTTGTAAGAACAGGTTGCTTCGGTCTTTGTTCTTTAGGCCCGATTATGATTGTTTATCCTGAGGGTTCTTTCTATTCTCAGGCTACTCCCGAGGGTGTTGAAAGAATCGTTAAAGAACATCTCAAAGAGGGTAATGTGGTAAAAGATCTGCTTTACAGCGAAACTGTTCACACAGACGGCTCTATTCTTTCTCTTTCAGAAACAGATTTCTATAGAAAACAAATGAGAGTTGCTTTGAGAAACTGCGGCGTTATTGATCCTGAAAATATTGAAGAATACATAGCAGAAGACGGTTATCAGGCTCTTGCAAAAGTATTGACAGAGATGACTCCCGATGACGTTATAAATGAAGTTTTAAATTCAGGCTTACGCGGCAGAGGCGGCGGCGGATTCCCTACCGGCAGAAAATGGTCTTTTGCTAAGGCAAGCCAGAGCGACGTTAAATATGTATGCTGTAATGCCGACGAAGGCGACCCCGGTGCTTTTATGGACCGTTCAATCCTTGAGGGTGACCCTCAGTGTATTATTGAAGCTATGACTATTGCCGGCTATGCAATCGGCGCACACCATGGCTTTGTATATGTAAGAGCTGAGTATCCTATTGCTGTTCAGAGATTACAGATAGCTATTGAACAGGCTAAAGAATACGGCTTCTTAGGTAAAAATATTTTCGGTTCAGGCTTTGATTTCGATATGGAAATCAGACTCGGTGCCGGTGCATTCGTATGCGGTGAGGAAACTGCTCTTATGACCTCTATTGAAGGTAACAGAGGTGAGCCTCGTCCTCGTCCTCCATTCCCTGCTGTTAAAGGTCTTTTCGGCAAGCCTACCGTTTTAAACAATGTTGAAACATATGCAAACATTGCTCAGATTATTTTAAAGGGCAGCGATTGGTTTAAATCAATCGGTACTCCCGGCAGCCCCGGAACAAAGGTATTCGCTCTCGGCGGTAAAATCACAAACGTTGGTCTTGTAGAAATTCCTATGGGTACTACACTTCGTGAAATTGTTGAAGAAATCGGCGGAGGTATTCCAAACGGGAAGAAATTTAAGGCTGCTCAGACAGGCGGTCCTTCCGGCGGATGTATCCCTGCAGAGCATATCGACACTCCTATCGATTACGATAGCCTCTTAGCTCTCGGCTCAATGATGGGTTCAGGCGGTATGATTATTCTTGATGAAGATACCTGTATGGTTGATATTTCCAAGTTCTATCTTGAATTTACCGTTGACGAAAGCTGCGGTAAATGTACTCCTTGCAGAGTCGGCACAAGAAGACTTCTTCAGATTCTTGACAAAATCACTTCAGGCAAGGGCGAAATGGAAGACCTTGAAAAGATTGAAGAGCTTGCTAATCATATGCAGTCATCTTCTCTTTGTGCACTGGGACAAACTGCTCCTAACCCAATTTTATCAACATTGGATTACTTTAAGGATGAGTATCTTGCTCACATTCAGGATAAAACTTGTCCTGCAGGTGTATGTAAGGCTCTTACTAAGTATGAAATTATTGCCGATAAATGTAAAGGCTGTACACTTTGTGCCAGAAACTGCCCTGTTGGTGCCATTTCAGGTACTGTTAAACAACCCCATATTATTGATCAAGATAAGTGCATAAAATGCGGTCTCTGCTTACAGAACTGTAAATTTAATGCAATTATTACTAAATAAGGAGGGATTTTCAATGGATATGGTGAATTTAAAAATTAACGGAATTCCTGTGGAAGTTCCTAAAGGCTATACAATTCTTCAGGCCGCTAAAGCTGCTAAAATTGATATTCCTTCCCTTTGCTATCTGAAGGATATAAACTGTATCGGCTCTTGCAGAGTCTGTGTTGTTGAAGTAAAAGGCCGCAGAGGTCTTACTGCTGCTTGCGTATATCCTGTTGAAGAGGGTATGGAGGTATTAACTAATACTCCTAAAGTAAGAGCTTCAAGAAAAACTACTATTGAGCTTCTTCTTTCAACTCATAATAAAAAATGTCTTTCCTGCGAACGCAGCAACAACTGTGAGCTTCAAAAGCTTTCTAATGATTACGGCGTAGATGAGGACAGATTTAATACAGATGAACCTATTTATGATATTGACGACCAGTCTCCTTACATTGTTCGTGATAACAATAAATGTATTCAGTGTATGAGATGCGTTGCTGCTTGTAAAAAGCTTCAGTCAGTTTCTGTTATCGGACCAAGCCAGAGAGGATTTAAGAAACATATAGGCTGTGCTTTTGAAATGAGTCTTGCGGATTCTCCGTGCGTAGGCTGCGGTCAGTGTATTGTTAGCTGTCCTGTAGGCGCTCTTTCAGAAAAAAGCCAGGTTGACGAGGTTTGGGATGCAATTGCAGATCCTGAAAAGCAGGTAATTTTCTATACTGCTCCTTCTATTAAAGCAACTTTGGGCGAAAGCTTTAAAATGCCTATCGGCACAAATGTTGAGGGCAAAATGGTTGCTGCAATCAGAAGACTTGGTGCTGATAAAGTATTTAATATGGACTTTACAGCCGACCTTACAATTCTTGAAGAGGCATCAGAGCTTGTTGAAAGAATTAAAAATAATGCAACTCTTCCAATGTTTACATCTTGCTGCCCCGGTTGGGTTAAGTTTGTTGAGCATTATTATCCTGAGCTTATCCCCCACCTTTCAACCTGTAAATCACCTCAGGGAATGTTCGGTGCTGTATTAAAGAGCTATTATGCTGAAAAATACAATATCGATCCTGAAAAGTTATTCGTTGTAAGTGTAATTCCATGTACTGCTAAAAAGTTTGAAGCTACTCGTGAAGAGCTCCGCAGTCAGGATTTCGACGATGTTGATATTGCATTAACAACAAGAGAGCTTGCTAAAATGATTAAAGGCGCAGGCATTGATCTTGAAGATATGGACGACGAAGATTACGATGCTCCATTCAACAAAGCAACAGGCGGCGGTGCAATATTCGGCGCAACAGGCGGCGTGCTTGAGGCTGCTCTGAGAACTGCTGCAAGAATGCTTGACGGTAACTTTGAGAAAATTGAGTTTACAGAAGTAAGAGGTCCTGAGCAAGTAAGAGAAGCTACTTATAATGTTGCAGGCGTTGAGATTAAGGTTGCTGTAACCTCAGGTTTGGCAAATGCTAAAAATCTTATTGAAAAAATCAAGAAAGGCGAAGCTGATTACCAGATGGTTGAGATTATGGCATGTCCAGGCGGTTGTATTAACGGCGGCGGTCAGCCTTTCCAGAGCGACAGCGTTCGCAACAATGTTGATCTTAAAGCTATCCGTTCAAAGGCGCTTTACGATTATGATAAAAACTGTGAATTCAGAAGCAGTGACGAAAGCCCTGTTATTAAAGCTGTTTATCATGAATATTTTGAGGCTCCGGGTAAGGAAAAGGCTCATCATCTTCTCCATACAACATATGTAAACAGAGGCAAATATTAATATCTGAATACTTAATAAATTAAAGGTGCAGTTCAAATGAACTGCACCTTTTTATATACCAAAAAATGTTTATTCTCCATTAAATGAAATTTCGCCGCATATCGGCGGCGACAAAGGGCTCCGCCCCGTGACCCCGCGAGCTTTTTAAAAAGCTCAACCAAAACTTTTATCTTTTATTTTCATAACTCTTTACTTTTATAATGCGTATTCTTCATCATCATCTAAATCTTTGTTTTTTGTTATACTCTTTACTATATCTAAAAACAATGATGCCGCAGGGTTTGATATGTCTTTTCTGTATGACATTACATAAGATATATCTGTTTCAAAGGAATCAATAGATAAAATCTTTACACTATCGCACATTTGAATTTTTGTAAGTTGTGTGGGAAGTATGGTTATTCCCAATCCTGCTCCTACTGCTATTAAAATTGCCTTTATGCTGTCGTAGGTACTGATATTGGGAGATAAATGACAGGTACGGAAAATATCCATTGTTTCCATATATAATATAGGACTTATATTCTCTGAAAGAAGAATAAATTTCTCGTTTTGCAAATTTTGCAGACTTCTCCCTATTCCTTTAAAATCTTTTGGAACAATCAGACTTAATGTATCCTTATGGGTTACTATACTGTCAAGCTCATCGTTTTCAGGAAGCATATCCCTGAGCATAAAGTGAAAATCGTATGCTGTATCCGAAAGGGTCTGAATATTTTCCCGCCCTGATATTTCTGTTATATCAACTGCAATATCAGGGTAAGCTTTTGAAAATTTCTTTAAACATTTTTGAGCAAATGCTCCCGATACTGCGTCAAAGGTAATTGAAATCTTCCCCATTCCTCCTTTATTTATTCTGTGAATAACTGATTTTGCTTTTTGAAAGGATTCGGTAATCTCTATTGCATAAGGCAAAAGTGTTTTTCCCTCATTTGTTAGCATAACATCTCTATGATTTCTTGTAAAAAGCTTTACGCCAAACTCCTTTTCAAGCTCGCTTACATATCGGCTTACTGTTGACTGAGATACAAAATTC
>JAFLSJ010000038.1:13032-15035 GCA_022511005.1 Ruminococcus sp. | reverse complement strand
AACAATATTGTGGTTGTCTTTATCTTCATAAATAAGATTTTTCCGTATGAAGTATTCAACAATTTCATATCTTATATGTCTTGTAATACAAAGGTAGGCATATAATCGTTTATTGTTGCTGTTTCTCTGAGGTAATATTATATTGGACTTCTTGTGATGAACGACAGGCAAATCCATTTTTGCTATATCTTCAGGTCTTGATTTTGAAGAGGCTATGTAATTACCGTTTAAAAGAGTTATTACAGCGTCCTGAAAGCTGAAATTAAAAAACTCCATTAAAAAATTCACGGCAGTACCTTTATCCCCGGTTGAATGACGGTACCATACATGACCTCTGAATTTTACGCTGTCGTGTTTCTCCCACATATATTCCGTACCGGATCTTAAAACCGTTTCACCTACGCTTTCAAGATAATCTTTAATGCTTGAATGATGAGCTTTGTATAACTCTTCATCAGTAAATGGTATAAATCTTGACATATTTTCAACTCCTTAAATTCTCTCACATACAACAATAAAACGGTTAAAGTTGCCGTGTCCGTCTGAAATACAAGTCATTAAGGTAAGCAGCTCCTTTCCTTTTTGAATATAAATATCTTTTGTTTCAGTTTTTGTAACAACTTTTGTTTCAACTACTTTATAATTTAAAGTTTCCCAATAATTCGTTACGGAAACATTATCAGATATATTTAATTTTCTGATGTTATCAAAGAATACCTGACCTATATAACCTGTGTGACCTGAAATGACCGTGTTATTGCTTTTTCCGCCTATAGGCAAAGATGTATAGCATAAATGAGTTGCTCCGTAACTCATATTAGTTTCGTTTGCACCAAGATATATGGGTAAATTTAAGCTGATAGAAGATGCAGAAATATATCCGTAAATACCGTTATATATGCCATAGTCCTTAAGATTTAATGCTGAGTATTCGTAGTCTTTATTAAGTATTGTATGTTGATTGCTTTGTAAGTTTTGATTGTATTTCAGACTATCCTTGTACAGCCTGTCTAAATCATATTTGTATACTATAGGTATATTTGATGTTCTGTTGCCTTTTTCATCTATGGGATAACCCTCTTTATCAATTTCATTATTATTTAAGCCTTCTTTAAATGAACCGTCTTTTATATTGCCGGCTGTAATATTGAAAACATTAATTTTATCGGTTGCTGTATTTAAACCAATTTGATTTGATATCGTAGGGTACAGGAAAAGGCATAAAGCACATATTAACAATATGAAAGCAAATGTTGTTATTAATTTTTTCATAAGTACCGCTCCTTAATAGTCGAAATCTTGGCTTTTATCATCAACAGCCTGTCCGGCATAAATTTTTTGTATCTTTTCTTTTTTAAGTATCTTACTATCAGAATAATACCGTTGTTTAAACATATTTGAGGTTTCATTTTTAATCATATTTCCGAAATGACAGATTGTAGTTGCAACAGCCATAGCAGCGACTTGATTTTCTTGTTCAGCTTCATTTATTTTTTGCTGTGCTTTCATATTTCCAAGTTCCATGGATTTTTTATACCAGGAGATCGCTTTATCAATATCACGCTCTACACCTAATCCATAGTGATACATTTGACCTATTTTATAACTAATATTGCCGTCAGGCTTTTCATTAAAACTCTTAGTGTATAATTCAAAAGCATTTCTAAAGTACTGTTGTGCTGCTTGATTATTTTTAAGACCATAATCATCTTTGTAATAAATATATCCAAGTTGATAGTAAGCGTCTGCATTTCCAAGCTGTGCAGATTTTTCAAACCATTTAACAGCATCGGTAATGTTTGTATCTGTACCCTGACCGTTAAGATACATCTGACCGATTCTGTAGGATATAAAACCTTCCGGCTTTTCATTGTAATTATCTATGTAAAGTTTTAGTGCCTTCTTAAAATACTCATTTGAAATGTTATCATTTTTTAATCCGTATTCGTCAGATGAATAAATAACACCGAGTTTGTAAGCAGCGTGAGAAATATTTTGCTCAG
>JAFLSJ010000038.1:0-12932 GCA_022511005.1 Ruminococcus sp. | reverse complement strand
TTAGTGTTGCCTTATGAAGCCATTTTACAGCTTCATCAATATTTTTTTCTGTACCATTACCTTCAAGATGCATTTTACCTATATTATAAGCAGAATTTTCAGAAGCAAGCTCAAATACTTCTGAGGCTTTATAATTGTCTTGTTCGACACCCTCTCCTTTTAAGTACATACGACACATTAAAAATTCTTTATAAGCATCTTCTTTAGATACTTCCGGATAATATTTTATATCATCTATGTTTTCTTCTATAGCATCAAAAAAGGCACTGTTTTTAATTTCCATTTTAAATGTATAAAATGCTTTTTTACAGTATTCATTACCAAGTTCTTTATCAACTTCAATATTATCTGCTCCATATAAGTACATTTGTCCTAAGCGATATGAAGCCATACCGTGGTTAAATTGATCTGATGCAATACCATACCACATCATTGCTAAAGAAGAATCTTTTTCTGTACCTATTCCAAATTCATAACAGTTGGCAAGTTCAAAACATATATCTCCGTTACGAGCGTCTAAATTCTCAGAAATTATGCTTAACGCTTTAAATCTTTTTACATCCGGTTTATCATCTTCAAGAATATCCTTATGTTGTTCTATGCAATAGTTTATCATACGTTCAACATGTTCTTGCTTAGCCGGAGTGTAATCAGACATCAATTTTTCATAATTTTCAATATTTATAGAATCTATTCCATATGTCCCTCCGGGGGACACTTCAGTAGTTGTATTTTCTATACCATCTGTATCTCCTGGAGACACATTAATTACTATATTTTCTATTTCATCTGTTCCTCTGGGGGACACTTCAGTAGTTGTGTTTCCTGTTTCATGTACAGGGTTATATTCTGCATTTGCAGATTCGATTTGTATATTATTATCTGAATCGTCGTTTATTTCTTCAATCAATGAATTTTTTACAGTTTGGTTTAGCTCTATGTTATTTCTTAGGTTTTCAGCCTGTTTTAAAATCATATTTTTAATAGTTATAAAATCTTTATTGCTTTCAATAGGAGCCTCTTTTGGATTTTTAACATAAGTTTTTTCAATATTATATTTGTGCTCGCAGTATTGCATATATAGCTTAGATAACAAAGGATTTTCATTTACCAATTGTTTTTGTATTTCATTAACAAGTTCTTTAACAGGTCCTTTCATAAATCCGTATTCATTTTTTCCGTGTGTCGGGAGTTTGCTTGACAATTCAAGCATTTTATTAGTAATATCTTTGAGCTGTTCTTTACTATATAATCCGGTAGGATCATCTAATAACTTATCTATAATCTCCTGTGACTGTTCATTAAGTTCATTTTTAAAAATACCCTTTTGTACATAGTCATTTAATCTATCATCTTTAAATATCTGTGTTGCAAATTCGCTTTTACATTTTCTTATACTTTTATTTACCTTTTCAGAGAAATAACCTTTTGTCGGATCAGCACTGAAGACAAATAAATGTATGTGAGGGTGATGTCCTGTGTTATGCATAGCAGCATTCCAACGCAAATCTTTTATATTAATTTGATGAGTTTCGGCCAAAGTATCTAATTTTGATTTGACAAGGTTTTTCCAGGGTTCTTGACTGTCATATCCCAGTCTGTCGGCGTCTTCTCTTCGCAATGATAAGATGTGAGTCCAAATATTACCCTCGTGTGTAGATATTTCTTCCTTTGCTTTCTCTAAATCAACATTATCTTCTGAAGAAAACAATCCATGTTCACCAACTTTAACAGCACCCGGTCTTTTAGCTGCATATTCTACAAGATTGGCAGCTTCATCAAAAAACAAATCGGACATTTTTACCTGTTCTGCAAGGTAATTAATAAGCTCCGACGCATTTTTAATTGTCGGAGCTTCTTTATAATCTCTGTATTCAAGAATTTCTTTTAAGTATGCCTCTTGTTTTTCTTCTTCAGGTACAAGTGTATTAATTAATTCGTTAATTAAGGATTTTTGTTTTTCTGTTGCTTGACGTTTCTCAGGATCATAACGATCAACAATTTCCATAGCTGAGTTTGCTTTGGCACGTGCGGTGCTGTCAAAAGCGTCATTAGTAAGTATTTCATCTGATAATCGGGTGATTAATTCAGAAGCATTCTTTCTTGTGGGATTCGATTTATAATTATCATATTCAGAATATACTTTTGGATTAATGCCCTCTTCCTGAAATTTATCCCTCAAATCGTCTATAGCTTCTTTCTGTGCAGATGTGGCCGATGCTTCATTTATATCATTTTCAATATTGTATGAAACACCTTCACGTGTAGCAACATAATCTACAAGATTTATAACTTCCTGTTTAGTTTTTGCATATTTAGAATGTTTCTCACCGGGTTTTGCGATATGAAAGTATCGTGTATTCCAAACAAATCTTGCTCCTGAAGACACGGCTAATCCTCCTTTTGAGTTTAAGATTGTGCATCATAAATTGATATAATACCCTTTGTTGATTTTGAGTCATTTACAGCAGTAAGTCTCATTTTATCGTAAGTGTTTTTATCGATCTCAAAATGACTGGCTACCAGTCTTGTAAGTAAGTTGATTTCTACCGTTTCCTTAAATAAAAGACGGGAAAGCCGATCAGTATTGTTACCTATAATACCTTCAACTTTTTTGCCGTAAACTGAGCATATATAATCCTGGTTAATTTCACCAGTTTTATATGCGAAGTAAAAGTTAATAGCGTTTTCAATTATTTTATTTCGGCTTGCTGATTTATTCAGTGCTTGTAAGCTGTCTAGTTTATCCAGTGTTTCTTTTGAAAATGAGACACTTGTTTGCCTTTTGTTCATTCAATCACCTCATTCATCTTTCCTGACAAATTCTTTCATTTCGTCAAATTGTCCTGAAAAAACATAATCATGAAAATAATTTACAGCAGCCTCAATGACCTGAGGACGGTTTGAGATAAGCACTAATTTACTTTTAATATCTTCAATTTTTTGCAATGTGCTTTTCTTTAAACATACAGCAGTTTGCATTTTTGTGTCATCAGAAAGTGAAGTATCTTTTAACATTTTTCTATTGAAGTAAATTTTTTTATCTGACACTTGTAATTCCTCCTTATATATTTTAGCTTTCAGGCTTTTCAACGCCGGCAATCAACCATTGATTATTCATATATTTCATATCAAACATATAAATAATTGTATGTGTTTCCGAAATATTTTTGTTAATAACACTTTGATAACATAAGGCTAATACTTTGATGTTATTTGAAGGTATCGAGTTATCACCATAAAAAAGCGCGGAAACAAATGTAGACTGTTGATAATCTGTGTTAGTGTTTCTGGCGTGTCCTGCATTAGAGGATAGCTTTTTATAATAATCATCTGTAACACAGCTTTTAATTTTCTCAATATTGTTTAAAGCAGAGCCAGTATAGCTCAGATAGTTACTTGTATAAGTTTTAATGTTTTCATATAAACTGTCCTCATAAATTCTTTGCATTTCATTTATGCTTTCTTTGAGTTTGTTATTTTCGTTTTGTACAGATGAAAGATCAGCTGTTGCGGTTGTGGATTGCAATTGCTCTGTGCTTACAGTATCGGGTGTACTGTCTGTATTTTCACCTGCAGAGCAGCTACAAAGCAGCATAATAATTGCAAACAAAATAAGTAAAAATTTTTTCATAATGTTCTCCTTAATAATCTTTTAAGTATTCATATGTCCAGGTTCTTCTTGATTCATAGTTATAATTGCTGTCACTCCAGGCTCTGCCTGAATTATAAACATCATACAGAGTCGTTGATGAATTAACACCGTATAAAACACCGTTACGACCTGTACCGTAAACGTTTGCATAAAATGAATTGACTCCAAACTGATTAAGAATGTCCGAGCAATATGCTATTACTTTCTTGTCAGTTAAGCCGTTTTCCGTGCATATGTCAATGTATTGCTGAGCGTCTTCAATAGATGTTTCATCCTGAGCCTGTTTTCCTGAGTCTGTAAGCAGCATAGCTTTAATACAACTACTTTCATCAGAATCGGGTATATATGCGGACCAATCTGCAGAAGACGTAATATCGGTAAGAACGGAATTTCCGCCACTGTAAGAAAGTGCAACACTGTAAATCTGCAATTGATTTATTTGATAAGCACGTTTCAAAATTTCTAAAGCCTTATTTCCGTGCCAACCGTAAACACCTACTGATATAGCACCAACGTCATTAGGAATAACAGAACCGTATTGGTTGTCAATTTCTGAGTACAAAACACCTATTTCATTATGAGATATGATATCTCTTGTAAGCTCAGAAAGCTCTGAAGAAGCAACAATATCACTTCCTACTGCACCGTAGCAGGCAATACTGTCATCATCAATACTCAAAGTGTATTCATTAACATAGCTTACATTTGCCCAGTTTTCAGTAGCTCCGTTATATTCATTGCCTGCAATAACGGTAATTTGATTGTTATTTATTTCAACCACAATACCTATATGAGAAACGAAACCGGTGGCAGCGTAATTACTTCGTCCGTCATAGTTGAAAAAAATCAGATTTCCTACTTGCGGACTGTATGCTCCGGCCGTCTTAAGTTTACCTTTTTCAGAAAGATTACTTGCCCAGGTGTTAGTGGATGGCGAAAAACCGATTTCATATAAATCTAATCCTGCATTATCAGCGCACGTTCCCACAAAGTAACAACACCAGTCGACTACACTTGCATTAAAATGACTGCAATATCGTTCGCCCTGACAAGTGTAGCCGGTTTCCTCCGGTGTTGTTCCTTGCCAATAAGAAAACTCAGCCTTTGCCTGTTCGGCAAGTGCTGAGCTTCTTGTGCTTTGTTGAATTTGCAGCAATGATATAGGTATTATAAGTATAAGAAAAACAATTCCTGCGACAATACCTCCGATAATTTTATTCGCCGTCTTGTTTTTTCTGAGCATCATAAATACTTTTGCGGCTGTAGTCATTATCTTCCTCCAGCTGTACCAAACAAAGCGGCCTTATAGGTTGGAGCTATAACGTGTAAATGATATCTTTCATCACCGCAGCAATACAGACAAAAGCCTTGATTAGATTTTGATATGATGTTAAATTCACTATCAAGCAGATTAGATGTTCGTTTAAATAAATCAACATCAACATGGCCGGGAAAGAAAAAGATCCTGTGTGTAGGAATTGAAAAAAGAGGTCTTGTGTATTCAATAATCTCGGGCAGCATAAGGTCATCAATATTTTGTGAAGCAATAATAATGTTGCTGTCCTTTTTACGGCCTCTTTTTACAAAGGAACGTATATAATTAACAACTGTACGTGACTTTATTATCTCATGCAGTTCATCAAGGAATACTGCGGTATTTCCTTCTGCAAAATATTTGTGCTGTATAAAAGAAAAGATGTTGAAATACATTGCATTTTTCAAATTTTCATTTGTATTGAGCATATCCTTTAATATAAAATTAACATGCTCTGAATTAGGAATATTTGTATATCCGTTAAAGAAAATCGAATCAGTTCCAACGCAAAGACTGTTGATAGCAAGAAGAAGCTTTCTGCAATCATCTTTAAGATATATCATTTCTTTTCCTCTGTGTGCAACATCATCATAATTGTTTAACGCATGTTCAACAGTGTTGTAAAGATCGGAAGGAATCGGAAAATCTTCAGGCTTCAAATTTGTAAAATCAGTATTATTTGTAATATGAAACAGCTTGTATGTTTCAACCAGCATAATTTCAAGAATATCAAGCTGTGCACTTGTAAGTTCAGGCTTATATACCTTGAAAAAGTCCCTTAAATATGCAATGTGCCGGGAGAGCTTTGTGTCTTTCTTTGCTGCAGGAATTTCATCAGGAAATTCATTATCATCTTCAGGATTTTCTGATGTTATAAATTTTGGCTGAAGGACATTGATATAATATTTACCTGACATCATATCAAGATTTGTTCCGCCTAATTTATTAGTTTCAACAATAAGTTCAGCGTCTACATCACAGGAATATACGGATTTTCTTTGCTGTCTGGAAATGCAGGTGAGCAATTTCATAAAATATGATTTACCTTCACCGGAATTTCCGAAAATTGATATGTGACCGTTTGTTTTATCTGAATCTCGCATATCAAAGTCCGTCAATATGTAGCTTCCGTTTACATCCTTTCCGATTGGAATACCTTTTGGATCTGTTTTACCGGAATATGAAAAAGGGAATAGGTTACCAACGCTTGATGATGGTAAAACACGTTCAAATTCCGTTTTAAAAATGTTAAAACCAAACGGAGCAGCAGAAACAAATCCGTCTCTTTGCTGAAGTGTCAGAGCATCGTATACTATGTGGCAATCGGTAAATATTTGAGATACTGTAGCTGTTAAATCTTTTAACTTTTCAAGTGAGTTTGAAGTCATTTCAACATAAACTGCACAATGGATAAATGCTTCTTTATCCTTATGTGCCTTTTTTATCATTTTGCCTAAGTCGGTCAGATTTTCCTCACCCTCAATTTTTTCTGTTCCTTTTGTTGACCTGGATTTTGAACGATTTCTGTGTTCGGCATTTTCAAATATTTTTTTCTGTTCAGAAGGATTAACAAGTCGGTTGTAAATATGTAATGTAACACCGTCCTGTTCACCAAGTGCCTTTAAAAGTGCTTGCTGTTTTGTAGATGTTGCATAGCTCCTTACAGCCCATACTGTTCTGTATGTATTACCTATTATATAGTAATTAGCGTGTTTAAAATCCATTACGGAAGGAGCTATCAGATCCACAAAATCTTTTAAATCATATTCCTCAGGGTTTAATTCTTCTGAATACTGCTGACCGTCATAATCTGAAAGCTCTTCGTTGTATATGTTTTGCTCAAGATATATTGACAGCATTTTTTTGATTTTTTCTTTTCCTGCAACTTCAACACGGAATTTATGTTCTCGGCAAATTTGCAGTGCGTCAGATATTTTTCTTTTCTTTTCGTTATCAGAGGTTAGTGCATGACATCTGACAACAATAAAAAACACACGGCTTGTTGCCATATCAGCCCTGATATCATCAAGATATTTAATGTCTTCTTCATCAAGCTTCCTGATATTTTCATTCTCTTCCTGATTTTTTAAATCAATTAAATGCTGTTTGTTATCATTGTAGTTTTGAGAGCTGTTAAGACATAAAAGTTCGCAGTTTTCTAAATTACGGACAATGTTTGATAATGAGGTTATCAAATTTGATACGGTGTGTTCCGATTGTACAGATATGTTTATGGGTGTTACCTGAATGTAGTATATTTCTTCATTTCGTGTTGTCAATAAACAGTTTTCTTTAAATTCCTTTATTTCAAAGAAGTCCTGTACACGGATATTATTTTGATTTACCTTTTTGTTTAGTATTTTAGTCTGTTTTTTGTTCATCCTTTTTTCCTCCAATAAAATAATAATTGGTCTGTAAATAAAAAGCGAATATATAAAACAGCAAATTTAGTTAAGGAATAACCATTAGCAATCTTCATTGAAGAAAAACCGTATATGACAAAAGCTATGAAGAATATGTAAATATGAAATGCAATAAAAAGCAAAATATTAAATACAAAAATAGCTGAAAGAATTATTACATCTTTGAAAGTCCAAAAGGTTGCAATTAATGTTTTTGCAGCCAAATTTTCAGGATAATAATATTCATACATTGTCATACCTCCTTTATTACTTAAATGCCCTTAGGATATTCATAGCACCTGAAATGCCGTAAATTGCTTGAGAAACGTTAGTCCTCATTGATGTATCAAGACCAAATTGTGTTAAAATTCTCGGTGCCTCAAAGGCTGAAAGGGCAACACCGGCAGATACTACCATATCAAAGAGCATATTGTTACTGAAAGCAAATACAACAAAGCTTAGTGTAACAAGAAAGTTTTGAATAAATGCTGTTATACACAAACCGATGACTTGTTTACACCATGAGAAGAATGAATCGGTGTAGCCTCTTGGCACAGAAAACAGGTGAAAAGGACAAATAAAAATAAGTATTAATAATATTCCGCCGCGCTTTATGTTTGCAAAAAATAATCTTGCAACACATACAAACATAATTATTATGTAAAAGATTTCTAAAAATTTAGTCCAGTAAGTAGCAACGATATCATAAGGAGAAGATCGTGAAAATTCAAGATCTGTTATTTCTTCCCAAAAATATTTCATTGTATCGCTACTCATATTTGAACTTAACTGCAAACAAATTTCATTTGTAAACTTTATTAAAAGTATCGGAATTGATATAAACCCTAATAATGCAAAGAATCCCAAAAACATATTTTTAAATGTGTCCATTACCGTGTCGGAAATGTTGTCCTGCTTTTTAATCGCCCAATCGGCAAGGGAAAATCCCACTCCAAAAACAAATAAAATGCTTGCCAAAATTTCAACAAGTGATAAAAATGCTGTAACGGCCGAATTGCTGAATAATGAATTTATTGTATCGTTATTAAAGGAAATTAACTGTACAATTCCGGCTGCTGCAAATCCAGCGGTTCCTTTAAGAGCGTCAAGGATAATATCTAATACAATACCGGATAATATATTTTCAATCATAACTTAAAAACCAAACCAACCGAAGAAAGCAGAGGTAGAGCATAAACCGGCAACTATTGTACCAATACCTGCCACAACCACAGGAGTTATTTTATAATCTTGATTATTATTATATGCTATAGCAGCTCTAATACCTTTTGCAATTGTAAAAATCAGAGCACCAACCGCAATGACCCCAAATATAACAGCAGCAACAGTTTTCCCTTGAGTTTTTACTTGATTTGCAATTTGGGTTATGCCGCCCGCCAAATCAACAGCAGCACATGTTGTAATAACAGTTGATGCAATCATCAGTATAGAAATAATAAATATTATTAAACTCTTTGATTTTAAATTTAATCTTTTATTCATAAATATTCTCCTTTGTGTTTTTGATATATGTCCCTCGGAGGGACAGTTAGTTTACTGTAATTGTGCAAATATAATTTGTACCGTTATAATTTGCTGTAACGGTAGTTTGTCCTTTTGAAATAGTCTTGAAACTGCATTGGTTTCCTGACTTTTCATATTCACTAATTATAGATCTATCGGAAATATACCAGGCTACATTATTGTTTGCTCCTGATAAGGTCAAAGTAAAGATTGAATCTTTGTTGATCGTAAGAGATTTATAATTCAGACGAATTGAGTTGTCAACAGTATTATTGCTGTTATTTCCTTTAGGTTTTTCAGTTGGTTTTTGTACAGGCTTTTCTACTGCAGGCTGTTCAATGACAGGTTCCTGAACTTGTGGGGAAGGAGTGTAATTGTTACTGTTAGCAGAGTTGGAGTTGTTATTGTAACTGCTTTGACTGTTTGTGTTATTAGAAGAACTTTTATTTGTCTTGGAACTGCTTGCAGAGGAGCTTGATTTTTGTGACTTTTTTGGCTTCTCCGTTGCTTTTTCTGTCGGCTTTTCAGTAGTTGGTTCTTCATCAGCAAGTTCAGTTACTTTTTTTATCATATCAACAGATATAGTATATAAGTTATCGTTGTATATGAGCTTTATTGCTCCAAAGTTTACAGTATACTCTATACCGTCTGCATTAATAACTTTCCCGTTATTTACCCGTAGTCCTTCGTTAATAATAATTTGCTCCAGGCTTTCAGGTTCGGGAATAGTTGAATGTTTCTGATAGACAGTATAAGGTTCAGTTGAATACTCCTGATAAATATCATCAGGTTCTGTTTCTGTTAATTGCACAGGAGCAGTAGCTCCTATTGTTGAAGTAGGTTGTGTTTCTGTATAAGCATTACTTGTTTTATTTGAAACTAAAATAAACAGAAAGATAAATAAACCGACAACGGCAATGCCCAGAATTATTCCAATGACTAAAAATTGAGGTTTAAGTTTTCTGCTCATTTTTTACCTCCTGTCCCTCGGAGGGACACTTGTTACGCTTTTTAAAAACTATGAGGAATACAATAAGTAAGACAAAAATAACAGATGATATAACTATTGGACCAATCAGGATTGGACTATCAGTTGTATCATCTGTTAAAATATCGGCTGAAGCCTGAGTTTCAATAATTCTTTCACCTTTGACAAGCAATCTATGAGTATTTACGCTGTAGGGAGTACAGGTAACAAGAGTAACATAGTCTTTGCCATTAACTATTTGTAATTTACTTACATCATCAGGCTTTACTATGTTTATCTCAACAACCTTGTATTTTAACGTATCATCTAAAACAGTTATGTAAAAAACATCTCCAATTTCCATTTCGGTTAAGTTATCAAACAATATCCGCCCCGGAAAGGCAGTATGTGCTGAAATAACACTGTGAGTACTTTCTCCGCCGATAGGGAAGGAGGTATTGGCAGTGTGTACTGCTCCTTCCCTTAATGCGTTTTCGGTATCGTGAAAAACAGGAAGATTCACATCAATCTTTGGTATACGAATATTTCCTATTTGTCCGTTTCCGAAGTTAAGTATATTTTCATATTCCGTCATATTGTTAAAGCTGTCATTGGAAAATGCCTCAGATACATTCTGAGATAAATTTTCATTGTATTTTTTAGCTTCAGTTAAATAATTGTCTTTCTCGTTCTGACTTATTAATTTAACATTATTGTTATATTGCCTTATTTCAGAATCGCTGTTCATTTGATTTATAAAATTACTCAGAGTAGGATATATAAAAATTAAACCGGACACAATTAAAAGTATAATTGCAATTATTAAAAAGTTATGTTTCTTTTTCACATTCCTACTCCTTTCGTCTTATTATTATTTGATTTTTCTGCGAATTGCAAATAGTGTGATTGATCCTACTAATACAATAGTTGCGACAATGTATAAAATGATATTACCGTAGCCACCGGATTGAGGAAGAACAGTTTTTGTGTTTTTTACCTCAATAGAAGCATATCCGTTAATTGGTGCGCCTGTTACATAAGTACCGTTAACAAAGGTATCGCCGTATGTAACATCAATGGTTATTTCAATTACATCTGTATACGGGTTAAAGCCTTCAGGTGCTTCTGTTTCTTTTATGAAGTACGGACCACTCTGTAATCTGATCTCTTCATTATTTGTATTGTAGAAATACACTTTACCTTTTGAATCGGAAGTACCTGTGGCGATTGCATTTCTTCCGTTTTCAGCGTCTTCCTTAGTTTTATAAAGTGCAAATTCAGCACCGGGTAAAGCCTCGGCATTTTCGTTGAATTTATCAACATAAATTCCGTATGTATAAACGTAAACCGTGTTGCCGTCAATTTCAGCACTTACATCATTTTTATTTGTATACTTAAGCGCTGTTTCGGTATTAGGGTTACCGTCAGCACCTACGACAGCATATTTATTCAATGTTGCGCTATATGTTACAGACGTAAACATTGCTGAATAAAAATCAGATTTTTGGAGGTAATCATAGGTTAATTCAACAGAGAAAACAGTGTTTTTCCCTTCACCTTCGCTTATTACAGTAACTTTAAAATCATTCTGTGGAAGCTCAGTTATCAGTTCACTGTTTTCATCAAGCAATGAAACCTTAAAACTGTTTTTATCAAGCGTAAGTCCCGGCGACATATCGTCACTTACAACGTATGCTTTTAATTTCATTTGATTAGATCCGGCAGTTGTAGATTTAATTTGAAAATCTACTCTATCACCTAAGCTTACATCAGTAAAGTTTTCATTGTTTTTAGTGCTGTTTGTTATCGATTTATGTGTTTCCGGAATATCGTCATTAACTTTCTCAGCAATATTTATATCGGGAATGTCATAAATCCAACTGTCCGAATAATAGGGAAGAGCAAATACGCTGTTAGTTACGGATTTAACTCCGGCAGGATAATTGACGGCCCTTACATAAAAAATCCCCTGTTCAAGATCAGAAATTGTTTGACTGCTTTGCTCACTTGTAATAAAAGTACCTACCTTTGTTGCTTCATCGGGAAGTACTGTAACCTTATCAAGTTCTGAAAGCATAGTAGCAGTATCACCGTTTAAGATTGAATCATCTATTTCAGATACAAGGGAAGTATATTTTGTTTCATAAGGAGTTTCAAAGTTTTCTAACCTGCCTACCTGAAATATATCAAAGGTATATCCTTTCTTTTCACAATTCAATGTAAACGACACTTTTCTGTCTTTGTCAAGAATATTCGTTCCGGATCTGCCGTTATTTACTTCTGCAGCACCGACAACGGAAATTGACGAAAAGACTATTAAGATAGTCATGAGCATTGCTGTCAGAAGCTTTGCTCCGAAATGTTTTTTCTGCATTTTTACTTTTTCCTTCCTTTTTCTGTTTTTGGTAAAGTGTAAAACTATAAAGGCTACAGCTACTATTGCCAACACAGAAGCAGTACCGCCAAATCCAATATCGCCTATAGAACCTGTACCCAGCATAACAATATTGTTATCCTTAACAATTAATTCCGGATTAAGGGTTGTTTCACTGTCTGCAATGATATCAAACGAAATTTTATTTGCGTATGGCATTTTGCCTGCAGGGGATTTTGTTTCTATAAAATAATATCCTTTATCCTGAGGCATATTTTCAACTACAATTTTACCGTTTGAATCTGTAACGACGGTTGTTATTCCGTCATCATCAGTTGTAAAGCTGTAATTACCAATTTCATTTTCTTTAACCTTTAACAGTTCTCCCTGAGAATTGTAAAGCTCAAATTCAGCTCCGACTAAGCCAACGCCTAAACCGTCTTGTTTGTATAGAGTTACCGAACCTGTTTTAAGAGTATTTTTAAAAGTAACAGTGTATGTTTCATCAGCAGTCAAGGTAAAGGTAACATCATCTACGGAATTATACTTATACGGAATGGTATAAGTACCGTCATTATTTTTCAGACCAAGCTCTTTAACGGTATATTGAATTTTTGCATTATTACTGTTGTATACTCTTAGAGTACCAAAATCTATATTACCGTTTGAATCAGTCTTGAAGTCTCCGTAATTCT
>JAFLSJ010000037.1 GCA_022511005.1 Ruminococcus sp. | reverse complement strand
TTGTGTCAGACGAGTGCCATACCGCAGAAAGGCTGACGCCTTTCGAGGACAGGGTACGATGTATGACGCAAAATATGCCTAAAAGATATCCACTTTTTAATTGGAGTTTAGTATTAGATAGATGTATCATTGTTTAACAATATACAGCTATTAGAAATTTTAAGGATAAATTAATATGGATATAAAATTTGATACAATATATAAATTACCTGTTTTGCCTTTGCGAGGACTTGTGATTTTTCCAAAAACATTACTAAACTTTGATGTTGTAAGAAAAAGGTCAATAGATTCAATAAAAGATGCTATGCGGGGCAATCAGCTTATATTTATTTCTTCACAAAAAGACGCTTCTAAAAAAGTACCTGATGTTGAAGACTTATACGATGTTGGCGTAGTGGCTAAAATCGTTCAGGTTTTAAAACAGCCTGATGACATTACAAGAATTGTTGTAGAAGGACTTTGCAGAGCAGAAGTTGTTTCTTCAAATAATGAGAGCAGAATTATGACGGCAGAGGTCAGAACTGTTTCAGATTTTGAAGAAGATCCGATTACTCCACATACAACGGCATTAATGCGTTCTGTAAAAGAGACCTTTGAAACATACATACATTTAGTTCCTAAAATGCCGCCTGATATAATATTTAAAATAGCAATGTGTAAAAAAGGCGGAGAGCTTTGCGATACGATTGCAAACAATTTGTTGCTTGATTATCAGATTAAACAATCTATTCTTGAATGTTTTGATGTTACTGAAAGACTTGAAAAGCTTTTTCAGATTATATCGGAAGAAGTTGAAGTTTTAAGTATTCAGTCTGAAATATGTGAAAAGGCGAAAGTTAATATTGATGAAAACCAAAGACGCTATTTTCTTCGTGAACAGCTTAATATTATTGAAGAAGAGTTGGGGGAAGAGGAAAGTCCTTTAGATGAAGCAGAGGGTTATGCAGAAAAAATAGAAGAACTGCATTTAGATGAAACCTCAGAAACAGCTTTACTTAAAGAATGCAGAAAAATTTCAAAAATGCCTTACGGTTCTCAGGAAGCAAGCGTTATAAGAACTTATCTTGATACTGTTTTAGAACTTCCCTGGAATGTATATACTGATGATTTTATTGATTTGCAAAAAATAAGAACGACCCTTGATAAAAACCATTTTGGATTAGATAAAGTCAAGAAAAGAATTATCGAACAGCTTGCTGTTAAAAAGCTTAATCCTGATGTAAAAGGACAAATTCTTTGCCTTGCAGGACCTCCGGGTGTAGGAAAAACATCTATTGCCCAGTCAGTAGCTGCTGCCATTAACAGAAATTCTGCAAGAATTGCCTTGGGCGGTGTTAAAGATGAAGCAGAAATAAGAGGTCACAGAAAAACTTATTTAGGCTCAATGCCCGGCAGAATTATTAAAGGTTTAATTCAGGCAGGAAGCTCTAATCCTGTAATCGTTCTTGATGAAATTGATAAGCTTTCAAATGATTATAAAGGTGACCCCACATCTGCATTGTTAGAGGTATTGGATTCGGAGCAAAACAATAAATTCTGCGATCATTATATCGAAATACCATTTGATTTATCGAAAGTATTCTTTATAACTACCGCTAATGATTTATCTGCCGTTCCTGCACCTTTAAAGGACAGAATGGAAATAATTCAGCTTGATTCCTACACAAGAGAAGAAAAGTTTAATATAGCTAAAAAACACCTTATTCCCAAACAGTATAAAGAGTGCGGAGTTTCTGCTAAAAATATTAAATTTTCCAAAACAGGAATTTATGCTATAATTGATTATTATACAAGCGAAGCAGGAGTAAGAAATTTAGAGAGAATCATTGCTTCTGTTATAAGAAAATGTATAGTTAAATATCTTGATAATGAGTTTGAAAGTATCACCGTCACTTCTAAAAATATAGAAGAATTTTTAGGACCGAAAAAATATACCGAAGAAAAATTGTCTAAAAATGATGAAATCGGTGTTGTAAACGGTCTTGCGTGGACTTCCGTGGGAGGTACTTTGCTTCCTATTGAAGTTGCAGTTATGCCCGGAACAGGTAAAATTGAGCTTACAGGTTCTTTGGGTGATGTAATGAAAGAATCTGCAAAAACTGCCGTAAGCTGTATAAGAAGTAAGGCTGAATTTTTGAAAATAAACTCTGATTTTTACAAAACCTACGATATACATATTCACGCTCCCGAGGGTGCTGTTCCTAAAGACGGCCCGTCTGCCGGTATAACAATGGCAACTGCTATTTATTCTGCTTTATCAGGCATTCCTGTTAAAAGAGATGTGGCTATGACAGGAGAAATAACCTTAAGAGGTAAGATTTTGCCAATAGGCGGATTGAAAGAGAAGAGTATGGCTGCATATAAGGCAGGTGCAAAAACTGTTATTGTTCCAAAAAAGAATTATAAAGATATTACGGAATTTGATGATATTATAAAATCAAATATTAATTTTGTTCCTGTTGAATATATTGAAGAAGTTTTTGATATTGCTTTGGCTTCCATAACTTCAGGAAACGATATGAATTATGAAGAAGCTTTACTTACAGATAACAGCAGTAATATTGCTCATCGTGTAAGATTATAAGTTAAGGAGAATTTTATGAATTTTAATGAGGTTAGCTTTGAATTTGCCGCAGGCGATGTTTCTCAGCTTCCCAAAAGTGATATGCCTGAAATTGTTTTTTCAGGGAAATCAAATGTGGGTAAATCATCTCTTATAAATAAGCTTGTTCAGAGAAAAGCTTTAGCAAGAGTAAGTGCAACACCCGGCAAGACCGCAACCATCAACTTTTTTAAACTGCAAGAGTTTAGACTTGTAGATTTACCCGGATACGGCTATGCGAAGGTTTCCAAAGGTGAAAAGAGAAGATGGGCTGACCTTGTTGAAGGGTATTTTGCTCAGGAAAGAAATATCAAGCTTATAATTCAGATTATCGATATAAGGCATGCTCCATCCAAAGAAGATATGCAAATGCTTGATTATCTTTATCATTTTCAGTTTCCATTTGTAATTGTACTTACTAAACTTGACAAACTGAAAAAATCTCAAATTTCAGTACAGCTTAATTATTTTAAAGAATTATTTTCCTCATATGACGGTATTGAAATTTTGCCTTTTTCATCTGTAACAGGAGAGGGTAAAGAGGACATTCAGAAAAAAATTGAGGAATATATTATACTAATCTCCAATTAGTATTAAAAATACATAAGGAAAAAGGTGGAAACAATAATGTTTACTAATGATTGTTTGAATGTGAATGAGAAGGGACATTTAACTATTGGAGGCTGTGACACTACAGAGCTTGCAAAGGAATACGGTACTCCTTTATATGTGTTAGATGAAAGTGTTATCAGAGATACATGCAGGGCCTATGTTAATTCTTTTAAAAAGTATTATGATGGCAACGGTATGCCTTTATATGCAAGCAAGGCTTTGTCCTGTCTTGAGTTATGCAGAATTGCAAAGGATGAAAAGTTAGGTCTTGATGTTGTATCATGCGGTGAGCTTTACACTGCACTTAAAGCAGGTTTTCCAACTGAAAATATTCATTTCCACGGAAATAATAAAACTGACGAAGAACTTGAAATGGCACTTGATAATAATGTTGGAAAAATTGTTGTTGATAACCTTGAAGAGCTTGAAAGATTAAATTCAATGGCAGCATCTAAAAATAAGATTGCTAACATTTCTTTCAGAATCAAGCCTGGTGTTGACGCACATACTCATAACTTTATAAGAACAGGTCAGATTGATTCAAAATTCGGTTTTGCACTTGAAACAGGTGAGGCATACGATGCCGTTAAAAAAGCAATTTCTTATGATAATATTTGTCTTAAAGAACTTCATTGCCACATAGGCTCTCAAATTTTCGATATAGAGCCGTTTGTTACTGCGGCTGAGATAATGATGGACTTTATCGGAAAAATCAAAAATGAGCTAAATTTCGTTATTTCTCAGCTTAATTTAGGCGGTGGTTTCGGAATTATGTATGTAAATTCGGATACACCTGTTCCTTATGAAAACTATATGGAAAAGGTTTCCGAAAAGGTTAAGGCAAAAGCAGAGGAATACGGTATTCCTGTTCCGTTTATATTTATTGAGCCGGGCAGATCAATTGTTGGAGAAGCAGGAATTACTCTTTATAAAGCTGGGGCTAAAAAGACTATCCCAAATGTCAGAACCTATGTTTCTATTGACGGCGGTATGACAGATAATATCCGCTATGCGCTTTATCAGTCAGAATATACGGTAGTAAATGCTACAAAAGCTGATAAAGAGTGTACTGAAACAGTTACAGTAGCAGGAAAATGCTGTGAAAGCGGTGACTTAATTCAGGAAAATGTAAAGATTGCCGAAACTGAGGCAGGAGATATTTTAGCCGTTCTTTCAACAGGTGCTTATAACTACTCAATGGCATCAAATTACAACAGAATTCCAAAGCCTGCTGTTGTTATGGTTAAAGACGGACAAGCCCGTGTAATCGTAAAAAGAGAAACATTTGATGATTTAATTAAAAACGATATTTAATTTTCTGAATACTAATTTATGGCACAATCTTTACGGTTGTGCCATTTGTTGTTATTTGATATAATCAGTTTGGTGATGTTATGTATAAAATTTTTATTGTAGAAGATGATTTTACAATTTCAAATCAAATAAAAATGCAGATTGATTCTTGGGGATATGAGTCCAAAATAGTTTCGGATTTTCAAAATGTAGTTTCCGAATTTATAGAATACTCGCCGTCACTTGTCTTACTTGATATTTCTTTGCCTTTTTTTAACGGCTATCATTGGTGTGAGGAAATCAGGAAAATTTCCAAAGTCCCAATAATTTTTATATCTTCTGCAAGTGATAATATGAATATCGTTATGGCAATTCAATACGGTGCAGATGATTTTATAGCAAAGCCATTTGATTTACAGGTTTTAACTGCAAAAATACAAGCTGTTTTAAGAAGAACATACAACTTCGGTAAAGAGAGTCAATTAATAGAGCATAGGGGAGCGGTGCTAAAATCAGACGAGACTGTACTTGTATATAACAACAATAAAATATCTTTAACTAAAAATGAAGTGAGAATTTTGCAAACTCTCCTTGAGAATAAAAACAAGGTTGTAAGCAGAGAATCACTTATGGAAAAGCTTTGGGAAACATACAGCTTTGTTGATGAAAACACATTAACGGTAAATATTACAAGACTTCGCAAAAAATTATCAGAAAACGGATTAGATGACTTTATTGTAACTAAAAAAGGTATTGGCTATATGGTGAATTAATATGAAGCAAATAAGTATATCTAAAATATTTTTAAGTTATTTAAAAGAAAATATAAAATTACTTTCTCTTCTAATATGCTTTTTTATAGTTTATTTTGTTGTTTTCTTTTTAAACAAGTCAGAAACAGATATTGTGCTTTACGGAGGAATACTCAGTTTTTGTGTTTACATCGTATACCTTATATTAAACTTTCACTCATATTATAAAAAAATCAGACAATTAGAGAATGTGCTTTTAAATATTGAATATTCGGCAGAACATTTGCCCGAAATTAAAAATTTATCTGATAAATTATATGAGGAAATTATTATTAAATCATTTAAAAATAAAACACGGCTTGTAAGTGAATTTGATAAAGAAATAAATGAAATGACTAATTACTACACAATGTGGACGCATCAAATTAAAACGCCGATTTCCGCAAGTAGATTAATTCTTGAAAATGACGATTTTAAGTCAAAAAGAGAGATTCAAAACGAGCTTTTTAAAATTGAGCAGTATGTAAACAGCGTTTTATCATATATGAGAATGAATAACGAGTCAACTGATTTTTTAATTAAAAAATATAATCTTGATAATATTTTAAAATTATCTTTAAAAAAGTTTTCTTCACAATTTATAAGCAAGAAATTAAGTCTTGATTACAGAGAAACAAACTTAACGGTTTTAACAGACGAAAAATGGCTTTCCTTTGTAATTGAACAAATATTATCAAATTCCGTTAAATACACAAACAACGGTAAAATTTCTGTGTATACCGAGAAAGAAAATGAGCTTATAATTGAAGATACAGGTATCGGAATTTCTGCTGAGGATTTACCGAGAGTATTTGACAACGGCTTTACAGGTTACAATGGCAGAACAGATAAAAAAGCAACCGGTATAGGACTTTTTCTTTGCAAAGGTATATTGACTAAATTATCCCACAATATTGAAATTCAGTCTGAAATTAATAAAGGAACAAAAGTAATTGTTAAATTTGCAGACAATAATCTTACCTTAAACGATTAACCTTACAAAAATGTAAGGTTAATTCTTATTTTGTAAGGTAAATGAATGGATTATAAGAATTTTCTTTGATAAAATTTACTTACAAAGTTATGGAGGTAATTTTATGGCACTATTAGATGTAAGTAATTTAAAAAAGGTCTACACTACCAGATTTGGTACCAATCAGGTTACTGCTCTTAAAAATGTAAATTTTTCTGTTGAAAAAGGAGAGTATGTTGCAATTATGGGCGAGTCAGGCTCGGGAAAAACTACTTTACTTAATATTTTAGCTTCTCTTGATAAGCCCACAAGCGGTAATGTGCTTTTAAACGAAAAAGAAATAACTCAGATAAGTGAAAAAGAAATATCATCATTCAGAAGAAAGAATCTTGGTTTTGTATTTCAGGATTTTAATTTGCTTGATACATTTTCATTAAAAGATAATATATTTCTTCCTTTGGTTTTATCGGGAGAAAAGTATAAGGATATGGATAAAAAGCTTTTAAGTCTTGCTCAGATACTTAGGATTTCAGATATATTAAATAAATTTCCTTATGAAGTATCAGGAGGTCAAAAACAAAGAGCCGCTGTTGCAAGAGCGTTAATTACAAACCCACAGCTTATTTTAGCTGATGAACCTACAGGCGCACTCGATTCAAAGTCTGCTGACAGTCTGCTTGAATTATTCGGAGAGATTAATAATCAGGGTCAGACAATATTAATGGTTACACACTCTGTTAAAGCAGCAAGTAATGCAAAAAGAGTTTTATTTATTAAAGACGGAGAGATATTCCATCAGTTATATAAAGGAAGCCTAAGCTATGAAGAAATGAACAAGAAAATTTCAGATACATTAACTCTTATTTCGACTGGCGGTGGTTTAAATGAGTAATCTATCATTTTTTCCAAAGCTTGCAATTCAAAATATAAAGAAAAACGGTAAGTTTTATTTTCCTTACATTTTAACCTGTATAGGTACTATTGCCGGATTTTATATTATGCTTTCAATCAGCGGTAATGAGGGAGTAACCGTTATGAAGAAAGATTCATTAAATGCTGTTTTGGCAATGGGCAGTGATCTTGTTGGAATTTTCTCTGTGTTATTTTTATTTTACACTAACAGTTTTTTAATGAAAAGAAGAACTAAAGAGATAGGCTTGTATAATATTCTTGGTATGGAAAAAAGACACATCGGTAAAATATTATTTTTTGAAACACTGTTTATCGGTATATTAAGTTTGATTATTGGGTTATTGGCAGGAATTATATTTGATAAGCTTGTATTGCTTATTTTAACAAATATAATTAATTTTGAAAGCGGTTTTGAGTTTTATATTTCAATAAACGGAATAATATGTACAGTATTCTTATTCGGTGTAATTTTCCTTGCTCAGCTTATTTATAATTTATTTAAAATACATCTGTCTAAACCTATTGAACTTTTAAACGGAAGTAAAAAAGGGGAGAAGGAGCCTAAAACAAAATGGATTATGACTATTTTAGGTATTTTGTCTTTGGGGATAGGGTACTATATCGCTGTAACTACACAATCTCCTATTTTGGCACTTAGTAATTTCTTTTTTGCAGTTATTCTCGTCGTGATAGGAACATATTTTTTATTTGTTGCAATTACAATTTCAGTTTTAAAGCTATTAAAGAAAAATAAGAAATTTTATTATAAATCTAACCATTTTATAAGCGTTTCAGGTATGATTTACAGAATGAAACAAAATGCAGTAGGACTTGCAAATATATGTATTTTATCTACAATGGTTCTTGTTATGGTTTCAAGTACAGTATGCCTTTACGCAGGAATAAACGATACTTTGACTAACCGTTTCCCCGGAGATATTGATCTTGAATATGCATACGACGATGAAATTACAATATCTGCTGAAGAAATTTACGATAATGTAATGACTTATTCCGAAGAAATGGATACAACAGTAAGTGATTATAGAAAATATGAATATTTATCATTCAGCGCAAAACAAGAGGGTCCTGGTTTTTCACTTAATATACAAGACAGTGATACTTACAGTATAGAAGAGATTGCTACATTGTTTTGTATGACTTCTGATGAATATAATACTGCAACAAACAGTAATGTAAATCTAAAAGAAAATGAGATTGCAGTTTATTCAAATAAAAATAAATTACCGGGAAAAGTGAATATCGGTAATATGAGCTTTAAAAATACTGCTGATTTAGATAAAGACATCAAAGAAATTACAGGTTCATTTACCGCTATACCTAATTACCATATAATTGTTGTAAAAAATAGAAATACTCTTAATGATTTATATAAATTACAGTCAGATTATTACGAAGATGACCAAAGCTATATTATTACAAGAGTATGCTATAACATAAGCGGAAGTAATGAAGAAAAAATTGCTTACGGCAACGGTATTTGGGATAGTCCAATTAACGGTATTAGCCTATTCAATGCAGACAGCAAAGCAGCGTCAGAACAAGATTTATATGATTTATACGGCGGATTTCTGTTTTTAGGCGTTTTTCTTGGATTATTATTTATAATGGCTGCCATACTTATTATCTACTACAAGCAGATTTCTGAGGGATATGAAGATAAAGAGCGATATAATATTATGCAAAAGGTAGGTCTTAGCAAAAGGGAAATAAAATCTTCTATAAATTCGCAGGTGTTAATGGTATTCTTTTTACCTATTTTAGTAGCAGTTATGCATGTTGGTTTTTGTTTTCCGTTAATAACAAAGCTGCTTTTGGCTTTTGGAATTACAAATAATGTATTACTTTTAATTGTGACCCTGATTACAATAGCGGTATTCATATTGATTTACAGTATAGTTTATACTCTAACGTCTAAAATCTATTATAATATAGTTAAAAATTAAAGAATTTTTAATGGCATTTCAGCAGTGAAATGCCATTAAATTTTTGTATAAAATTTAACCTTATATGCTTTTCTGAATTTTATTCCATTGACAAAGCATTGTAAAACTGGTATTATTTAATTAGTTTACTAATAAACTATTATTGGGGTTAATTATATATGTTGGCAGAAAGTTTAAATATTGTTTTATATAATCAGAAGGTCAATAAACTTTATAATCTTAAAAGCGAAACTATTACAAAAAAATACGGATTGCATAAAATTGAATTTGAAATCCTATATTTTCTTCATACTACTTGTTTAAACAGGGCAAAGGATATTGCACAAAATACATATTTCTCCAAAGCACATATATCTAACGCAATAGAAAGCTTATCTAAAAACGGCTATCTTGTTTGTATTCACGACAGTACAGACAAAAGATGTATAAGGCTTAAACTCACTGATAAGGCTACTGATATTATAAAAGAAATACAATCCTTTTATCAGCATATGATAAAAATTATGTTTAACGGAGTAAGTGAAGAAGAAAAAATCTCACTTGAAAGAATTTTGAAAAAAATGTCGAATAATATGAATGATGAATTTTTTAATAAAATAGATACACAGAAACGGAGATGATATTGTGAATAAAGAGCTTATTAAAAAGAATATCAAAAGCTACACAGAAACTATGGGTGAATTTCTTGTAAATCAAAAGATTTCCACAGACTTATTTAAGGAATACGGTGTAAACAGAGGTTTAAGAGATGTAAACGGTAACGGTGTTCTTACCGGACTTACTAATATTTCCCTTATACAATCTAAAAAAGAAGTTAACGGTGAAATGGTACCCTGTGAGGGTAAGTTGCTTTATAGAGGCTATAATATTAACGATTTAGTTGACGGTTTTATTAAGAACAATTATTTTGGTTTTGAAGAAGCTACTTATCTGTTGCTTTTTGACAAACTTCCTTCTGAAGAAGAATTGAATACTTTTAAGGAAATGCTTTATGTTTTCAGAAAGCTTCCTACTAATTTTACTCGAGATGTAATTATGAAGGCTCCAAGCAAAGATATTATGAACAGTATGGCAAGGAGCGTTCTGACGCTTGCATCTTATGATAAAAATGTTGATGATTTGTCTATTGACAATGTTTTAAGACAGTGCTTGCAATTAATAAGCGTATTTCCAATGCTTTCGGTTTACGGTTATCACGCTTATAACCACTATGTATGCAACGACAGCTTTTATATTCATTTTCCTAATAAAAATCTGTCAACTGCGGAAAATATTTTAAGAATGTTAAGACCTGATATGAAATATACTGAACTTGAAGCAAGAGTTCTTGACATTGCACTTGTTCTTCATATGGAACACGGCGGCGGAAATAACTCAACCTTCACTACAAGAGTTGTAAGTTCATCAGGCTCTGATACATATTCCGTAATCTCTGCGGCACTTGCATCATTAAAAGGACCTAAGCACGGCGGCGCAAATATAAAAGTTGTAGAAATGATGAAGAATATTAAGGGAAATGTTAAAGACGTTCACGATATAGATGAAATAAAAGCTTACCTTGAAAAAATTGTCGATAAACAGGCATTCGATAAAAGCGGATTAATTTACGGTATGGGTCACGCAGTTTATTCAATATCAGACCCGAGAGCTCAGATTTTTAAAGGCTTTGTTGAAAAGCTTGCATTTGACAAGGGTAGAGAAGACGACTATGCACTTTATTCTGCTATTGCAAATCTTGCTCCGCAGGTAATAGGAGAGAAGAGGCACATTTATAAAGGAGTCAGTGCTAATGTTGACTTCTACAGCGGATTTGTTTACAGTATGCTTGATATTCCCTTGGAACTTTATACTTCAATTTTTGCTATGGCAAGGGTTGTAGGCTGGAGCGCTCACAGACTTGAAGAGTTGGTTAATATGGATAAAATCATTCGTCCTGCATATAAGAGCCTTATTACTGACAAAGATTATAAATCAATTGAAAACAGATAAATAAAATTTCACCTCATTATAGTGGTTAATTGCCAAAATAATGAGGTGTTTTTTATTGGTTGCTCTTCTTGATTTTTATGTTAGCAAGAGGATTTCTCTTTGAGGCTTCTTCAAGCTGTTCATTTCCCAGATGAGTGTAAATTTCAGTCGTTCCTAAATTCTCATGTCCTAAAATTTCTTTTAAAACTCTTATATCAACTCCGCCTTGCTGATACATTAATGTAGCGGCAGTATGTCTTAGCTTGTGGCAGGAATATCCCTGAGCGTCAAGACCGATTTTTTCCAGATATTTATAAACAATAGCCTGAACGGTTTTAGGGCTGATACGATTATTATTTCTGCTGATAAAAAGGGCATTTTTATCTTTAACACCGTCAACAGGACGCACCTTTTTATATTCATTAATTGCATTAATACACGCATCATTCAGATAAATTACACGCTCTTTGTTGCCTTTACCTAAAACACGCATTGTATTGTCTGTTCTTATATCTGAAAAATTAAGTCCTACAAGCTCAGAAAGACGAAGTCCGCAGTTGAGGAATAGGGTAAGGATACAGTAATCTCTTTGATAGTATTTGCCCTCAACTGCATTTAAAAGCTCAATGCTTTGTTCTAAAGTCAGATATTTAGGCATTGATTTTCGCTTTTTGGGTGCTTCAAGCTCTTTAGAAGGATCTGAATCAAGCAAGTTCTTTTTAACTGTGAGATAACTGAAAAATCCGCGAATACTTGAGGTTTTTCTTGCACGTGTAGAATTATTGTTACTGCGCTCGCGAAGAGTATAGTTCATAAATTCATAAATATCAGTAAGATTTATTGATTTAATAAGAGTTAAATCTACATCATTAATATTAATCTCAGTAAAATCAATATCAGAGGGAACCAATCCGCGGGAAAGTTTAATAAACCTGAAAAAGGTTCTTAAATCAGAAAAGTATTCGTCAACAGTTTTTTGAGATTTTCCTTTAACAGTTTGCAAATAAATAAGATAATCTTTAATAAGCGGCGGAGCACCGTTAAAAAAATCATTTTTCATAATATCACCAATAAATTAAATAATAAATTTTTATATAACAATAATTTACAATTGTTATTAGAATAAAGATAAGGTTGTTTGAAACTTATAATTTACAACGATATTATTATAACATAAAAAAGAGAGGAGTATATTCTAATTTAGAATATTATACAAAATTAATATTTTGTATAATTCGGGAGGGTCTAAAAATTTGATATAAACCCAATCTTGGTTTATACCTTAAACGGCTTCTGCTGGTAGCCCGAATTAATCGCAATTGAAAATTGCACTACGCGCAATTTTAGCAATTGCTTACAAAATAGGAATTTTTGTATAGCTGGGGCGAGATTATAAAAATTGCCAGCGTGGCGGGCTTCGTTCCGTTTGACCTCCTTTCGTTGCGCTTAATCTATTTCCTTTATCATATAACATCATCTTGTCTTTGTCAACGCTCCTTTTCTTTTAATTGTGCGCTATGCTGTCAAGGGCTTCGCAAGTTGCCTACGGCAACCCTTGACAGCACAGCGAAATTTCAAAAGAAAAAGGAGCGTTTAAATGCAGAGTTATTACAGCAAGCATAAACCCCAAAAACAAAGCCAAAAGGCGCAATATCCGTCTGGTGCGTATTTGTCGTGGCTGTCTTATAAACGGCTGTTTAAAATCGTGCGCTATTATCCGACAAAACAAATGTACGTCAATTATAAGCTGTATTGCTTAAAAAATGGCTGTGAGCCGTTCGGCTCTAATATGTGTGAAGAAACCGCACATTTGAAGTTGATAGAATATTTAAAAAACCGTTTGCCGTAATTTTTCAACAACCTTGTTTGCGACTAATTCCGCAAATTTTTCAACATCTAAGTTCTTGTGTGCTTTGCCTGTGAGCAAATCCGAAAACGCATAAAGCATTGTTGTATCTGTTCTGTCGTGCTGTAATTGCTTTTGTGTATGCGGGAGTCCGTTCTCGTGGAAATCGTCTACAGCAAAGGTTTTTCTTGCGGAGTGTGGCGCGACGTTTTCTAAAAATTTCAACTCCTTGCTTGCTTTTTTTACATCTTTCCACACTGTTTGTCTGCAACGCGGTTTATTGCCGAAGCGCCCTGCGAAAATATAATCTTTGTTTGAAATCTGCCCCAACCTTTTTGCAAGGTCTGCCGATATAACCGCTTTTCCCTTTTTGCGCGTTTTTTGCGCTGTATAAGAAATCGTCCTGCCGTTAATGTCGCAGGGCTTTAAGGCTAAAACGTCACCTATACGCAATCCAGTTTCAAGCGCAACGCGCAAAGCCAGCGCGTTTTCATATTGCATATGGTGATAAAGCTTTATATATAATTCACTTTTAATGTAGTCTGTTTTCATACTCTAATTTTAGCCCTATTTCAAAAAAAGTGCAAACTGGAGTAAAACACTTCCAGTTTACAAAAAACCGCCCAAATCGCAAATTTGGGCGGTTAGCGCGCGTGTGAGAGTTGACAATCCTAAAAAAGTAAACTCAAAAATTTCGAACAAACGTACGAGAGAGAAATTTAATCAAAGGTTTTAACCTTGAAATTTCCTCCGTCACAATTAAATTCATAAGTGCTGTCGAAGCTGTCAAAAGATACACGCTCATAGGTGTAGATAGGTTTGTTTAATTTTCCACCGCTGTAATACCACCTACCGCCGATTTTATTTTCCCCTTTGGTTATGTATTTGCCTATGTAGTTTGCAACAGCTTCTTTGCTTCCGTATGTTTTAATTGCAGTAGTCCAGCCGAAAGACCAATCTTGTATATTAAATACGTCCTTGCAATCCTCCAACTTAAACCCGCGTTTTTTTATTGTGTATTCCTTGCGGGGCTTGCCCCCGCAAGGCGGTATATAAGTACCGCTGTGTATCAGCTTCAATCCCTCGCCGTTGCAAAGAAAATGAAAATGGATATTTCCTTTTTTGTGTAATTCAGGTACTCCAACATAAGTCAAGCCGTGTCGTCTTACTCGGTTGTCAAGGTATGTATTCAGCTTTTTAATAACAGCGTTGTAATTGTCAGCCTGAATAATTTCAGGGTTAAGAGTAAGAGTGCAAAACCAATCAAAGGAATTGCATTTAATAATATCCATTATTTTGCTTTTTGCTCTCCTCTTACTGCGGTTGATATTGCCCTTTTTGTTGGTGGGTTCGGGTATGTAATGCTTTAAGCCGTATTCCTCGGCGAGCAATTCTTCCCATTGTTCCTTTTTTATTCTCCCCTCCCTGTTGTTTTCTTCCACGTTGTCAGGGTTAAAGATAAACCTGTTGCAAGTCATTTGTTCAACAAGCTTTAATGTTCCGTCGGGCTGTAGATAATATTTTTTTCTGGAATTATATTTACACTCATAATCTAAGCATAAAACCCCTTTAGGAACGTATTTATTTTTTATTTCCATTATGTCCTTGACGGAATAATGTCCTTTATATCAAGTAATATATATACACATATAACATCATCTAAACTATACCAAAATAGGCTTTAAGGTTAATTCTCCGAAAGAAACTTTGACGAACGGAAACCGACTGCAAAGAGCCCGCCGAAACCGACTGTGACACCGACCGCAGGAAGCCGACAGTGAAACAGAAACCGACAGCAAACACCACCGCCCGCCAGCCGACCAGCACCAACAAACGGAGAAGAAAACCACCAAAAACGGCAAAGCACACAGGAAACCCCCTAAAAAAATTATTTTGTTATTATAGCGGGGGTATCAAGGTCAAGCAGGTTTTTCCTACGGAAAAAACCTTGACACCCCCGCTTTTTTTAATAACAAAAATTTTTTAGGGGGTTTTCCTTGTGTGTGCTTTGGCTCGTTTTTTCCGTTGGTTTTCTTCTTTTCGTCCGTCTGTTGTCTCTGGTTCTTTGGCTGGCTGGCTGTTGTGGCTGTGTTGCGCTTTGGTTCTTCTGCCGTTGTGGCTGGGCTTCCTGCTGGCTCGTCGCTTCTGCTTTGTCCGCTTCGCTTGCCCGCGCTTCCGTCCTTGGGGCGCTCCCTCGCGCCGTCTGGGCGGTTGCTGGCGTTGCGTTTCTGCTTCGGCTTTGCCGTCGGTTCTCTCCTGCCCCGCTTCCTTTTGCTGGGCTGTCCGTCCTGCGGTTGTTTCCCGCCGTTCTGGCGCTGTCCTTTGGTTCTGGGTTTGGGTTGCGTCGTCGGGTCGCGGTTAGCCTTT
>JAFLSJ010000036.1 GCA_022511005.1 Ruminococcus sp. | reverse complement strand
ATAATTGAGATATCATAGGTACTCGAAAGCGACAAACTCCCGTATGCCAACAAGACGTTTTATTATATAATGTATATATAAAGTCCTGTATAGCATTACAGTTACTTATTAACTTAAGTTAGGGTAGATTGTCAATTCCTTATTTACCTGCCTTTGGACGCTTTGCACCGTATTTTGAACGGGCCTGCATACGCTGAGCAACACCCTGAGCATCAAGGGTTCCTCTGATGATGTGGTAACGAACACCAGGTAAGTCCTTAACACGGCCGCCTCTGATAAGTACAACAGAGTGCTCCTGTAAGTTATGACCAACACCCGGAATATAGGAACTGACTTCGATACCGTTAGAAAGTCTTACTCTGGCAATCTTTCTGAGAGCTGAGTTAGGCTTTTTAGGGGTAGCTGTTTTAACAGCAGTACAAACACCTCTTTTTTGTGGGGAGCTCTGGTCGATAGCGCAACGCTTCTTTGAGTTCCAGCCTTTTAAAAGAGCAGGTGCTTTAGCCTTCTTTTCAGTTACCTGTCTGCCTTTGCGTACCAATTGGTTAAAGGTTGGCATATGTTTCCTCCTTTCAGAAATTTTTATATGTTAATAAGCACTTTTTTATTATGTGCCTAAATAACAGCAATTATGAAAAATATTGGAAATAAACATAAAAAATAAATTTTTATCAGTATTTTTAGCCAGTTTATATACCTATGCGAGCATAAAAAATGCTACTGCTCGACAATTAAATATATTATCACAAATGTTATGGTTTTGTCAACTTTTTTTAAGATTTTTTGGTATCTTAAGTATAATTTTTTGGTAAAAAGACCCTGTAATACATTATCAGAACATTTATAATAATATGTTGAAAATTTATTCAAATATCGTAATTCTCCTGCAACTTTTTTAATGTAACTATTCCTGCCATTGTAATTGTTTCTCTTTTATTTCTGTTTTTTTGAACTTATTGAAAACAGAAGCATTATCAATTGATAATGCTTCTGTCTAATAATATTTTTAAATTTTAAATTAATGTCTGTTGTTTCTGCCTCTACGCTCGTTAAATGGCTTTCTTGGACGTGAATGGTCTGAATCAGCATCATTTTCGGGGGTTAAACCGTCAACCTCAATAAGAACGTCTCTTCTTGAAAGGTTAAGTCTGCCCTTGTCGTCAATTTCAAGAACCTTAACTCTGATAATATCGCCAACATTAACAACATCTGTAACCCTTTCTGTGCGTCTTACATCAAGCTGAGAAATATGGCAAAGTCCTTCTTTACCCGGAGCAATTTCAATAAACGCACCAAAGTCCATAATTCTTGTTACTTTACCTAAGAATATTGCACCCGGCTCAGGATCTTTGGCAATAGTATTAACAATTTCAACCGCTCTTTTACATTTTTCAGTATCAAGACCTGATACAAATACCTGACCGATTTCGCCGTCTTCTTCAATGTCGATTTTAACTTCACATTCTGCCTGAATTTCTTTGATAACCTTACCGCCTTTACCGATAACCTCGCTGATTTTCTCGGCAGGAATTGTTGTAGTAAACATTTTAGGAGCATATTTTGAAAGTTCTTCTCTCGGCTCAGGAATGGCTTTAAGCATAATTTCATTAAGAATATAAATTCTTGCCTTGTGTGTTTTTTCAAGAGCCTCTTTAACCATTTCAGGTGTTAAACCGCTGATTTTTAAATCCATCTGAATAGCTGTAATACCTTCGTGAGTACCTGCAACCTTAAAGTCCATATCGCCGAAGAAATCTTCAAGCCCCTGAATATCAACCATAGTCATCCAACGGTCGCCCTCTGTAATAAGACCGCAGGAGATACCTGCAACAGGAGCTTTAATAGGAACACCGGCATCCATAAGAGCAAGTGTTGAACCGCAGATAGAACCCTGAGAGGTTGAACCGTTTGAGGAAAGAACCTCGGAAACAAGTCTTAAAGCATATGGGAAATCTTCAACCGACGGAATAACAGGAACTAAAGCACGCTCTGCCAATGCACCGTGACCGATTTCTCTTCTTCCGGGGCCTCTGCTTGGCTTTGTTTCGCCAACAGAGTAGCTTGGGAAGTTGTAGTGGTGCATATATCTCTTTTCGTCTTCACCGTCAATGCCGTCAAGAATTTGCTTGTCAGATACAGGACCTAATGTTGCAACAGTTAAAACCTGTGTCTGACCTCTTGTAAATAAGCCTGAACCGTGAACTCTCGGAAGAACAGATACTTCAGAAGCAAGGGGACGGATATCGTCCATTCCTCTGCCGTCAACACGCTTTTGGTCGTCTAATAACCAACGGCGTACGATAGCTTTTTGTGTTTTGTAAAGACATTCGTCGATTTTTCCTTCACATTCAGGATAAATTTCGTCAAATTTAGCGTGAACAGCATCATAAATCGGTAAAAGTCTTTCATCTCTAACTGTTTTGTCGTCTGTATCAAGAGCTACCTTAACATCAGCCTCGGCAAATTCCATAATAGCTTCAAACATTTCGTGATCGGGATCATTGCTTGGATAAGTAAACTTGTCCTTACCGATTTCAGCCTGAATACCTTTAATAAATTCAATAATCTGCTGGTTAGCCTCATGACCTGCCATAATAGCATTATACATAACATCATCGCTGACGCAGTCTGCACCTGCTTCAATCATAGCAATTCTGCTGTCTGTTGATGCAACGGTTGTAGCCATTTTTGATAATGCTTTTTGCTCGTTTGTAGGGTTGATAATAAATTCGCCGTCAATATAACCTACCGAACAGCCTGAAATAGGACCGTTCCAAGGAACATCTGAAATTGAAATTGCAATAGATGTACCGATCATAGCAGTAATTTCAGGTGAGCAGTCAGGGTCAACGGCCATAACTGTGCAGACAACCGAGCAGTCGTTTCTCATATCCTTAGGGAATAAAGGACGGATAGGTCTGTCGATAACACGGCTTGTTAAAATAGCCTTTTCAGTCGGTCTGCCCTCACGCTTTAAAAAGCTGCCGGGAATTTTTCCTACCGAATAAAGCTTCTCCTCATAATCAACTGAAAGAGGGAAGAAGTCAACGCCCTCTCTGGGCTTTTCAGATGCAGTAACAGCAACGTGTACTACTGTTTCACCGTAGTGAATCAAGCACGCACCGTTAGCAAGCTGAGTCATTTTGCCTGTTTCAACCTTTAAAGGTCTGCCGGCAAATTCTGTTTCAAATACCTTGTACTTGTCAAATGTCATTTGTTTATTCATAAAAAATCCTTTCCGAAAGCATAGCTTTCCAAATTATATAATAGCAGGATTTTTACGTTGTTTTAGCAATAAAACCAAATTGTATTTATATTGAAAATACAAGCTCGTTTTACCGCTAAAGTGCCAACATAAAAAACCTGTAAAAAACGCAACATAGGGCAAACGGAAACCGCCTGCCCTAAGAGTATTATAATTACTTACGAATACCGAGTTTTGAAATAATTGAACGATATCTTTCAATATCAACCTTAATAAGGTAGTTGAGAAGACTTCTTCTCTGACCGATCATTTTAAACAAGCCTCTGCGGCTGTGATGGTCTTTTTTATGAACCTTTAAGTGTTCAGTTAAATCGTTAATTCTTTTTGTTAATAATGCAATCTGTACCTCAGGAGAACCTGTGTCGCCTTCGTGAGTTGCATATTCGGCCATTATAGCCTGCTTTTCTTCTTTAAGCATTTTTATTCCACCTTTTTGAAAATTTACCCGTTCAATCTCAGGCAAGGGCTGTGAAATTCCGCATTGCGGCTTAATCCCGAATCCGAGAAAGGGGCATAACGGTTGAATTATATCACAATGATTTTCAAATGTAAAGTAAAAAATGGAAAAACCTTAAAAATTATTCCTTTGAGCCATCATTTGAATTATTTTCATTGTTAATAATACTGTTCAAAATCTCTTTTTGCTGTTCTTTTGGAAGAGTTCTGAAATTTATTAACAAGAACTTTTCCTCATTTGATAAATTATCGTTAAGTGTAGACGGTAATTTGAAAGCGGGAGGTTCAGATACGCCGGGGCTTTTGGGAATTTCACCTGTTAAAAGCTCCTGAACGGTTACACCAAAAATTTTTGCAAGCTTTAATGTAGATTCATAGTTAGGCTCAGTTTTTCCGGTTTCATAGTAGCTGTAAGTTGAACGGTCGATTTTTAAAGCATCAGCTACCTGCTGTTGAGTAAAATCATTGTTATTTCTTAATTTCTTAAGACGTTGACCGAATTTTTCACGATTTTCATTTCTTTTCATAACCATATTTTTATACCTCCTTACGACAAATTTTTTAACTAAACTACATTATAAATGGAAAATTTACTTCTGACACATATTGTGAAGTATAATCACTGAAAAATTCTACTTTTTTCTTATTTATTATGTTTATTATGCACATTTCTTGTTTTTATTATTCTTTCAGGTATTGAAAATAAAAAAATTTTATTATATAATATTATTTACACGCTGATGTAGCTCAGTTGGTAGAGCAGCTGATTCGTAATCAGCAGGTCGTGGGTTCAAGTCCCGTCATCAGCTCCAAACCTCCCTTTGTAAATTTTGCACAGGGAGGTTATATATTTATATTGAGGTTATTTAAATACGGATGTATGAAATTTAAAACGGGGTGGGATTATGACTATATACAGAGAGCTTATTCGTCTTAGTGAGAAAGCAAAGAAAGATAAAAATTTAAAAGAAGCTCTGCTTAATGCTTCTAAAAGTAAAGACCCCATGAAAAGCTTTTGCGATGTTTGTTTAAAAAACGGTTTTGAAATTTATCTCGGAGAGCTTTTTGCATACGGTGAAGATATGAACGACAGCAAATTAAGAAGTGTAAACGGAGGCGGAGTAAACGCTATTGAAGGCTGGAACGACGCTTTTTCGCAGATTATAAAAGAGCTTGAGGAACTTGATTAAATAAAAGTTTTAGTTGTGAATATTAAAAGTTTTGGTGGGGCTTTTTCAAAAGCTCGCGAGGTTCAAAGGGCGAGCAGCCCTTTGTCGCCGACGAATTTGGTGAAATTTCTCTTATACAATTAACAACCGCAGTTTAATAACTGCGGTTGCTTTTTCAAAAATATAACCTTAAAGTCAAATTAGATATATTAAGAATATTATTTTTCTAAATTCTTATATGATTGTTTAATTGACTATTTATGTTTTTTATTCTAAAATAAAACAAAGATAATTTTAAGAGAAAGGGGGAACTTAGTTTGGTATTTTCAAGTATTATATTTTTATTTATGTACTTGCCTTTTGTACTTTTAATCTATTATATTGTTCCCCGAGAATTAAGAAATTTATTTCTTTTTATAGTAAACCTGATTTTCTACGGCTGGGGAGAGCCTGTGTTTGTTCTTCTTATGCTGTTTTCAACAGTGGTAGACTATACTCACGGTTACTTTATCAATAAATACAGAGATAATAAAAGAAAAGCAAAGGGATTTTTAATATCTTCGGTAGTTATCAATCTTTCCCTGCTGGGATTTTTCAAATATGCAGGATTTTTAGCAGATACATTAAATGTTCTGCCCTTTGTAAATCTTCCTGTTTTAACAATACCATTGCCAATCGGTATCAGCTTCTATACATTTCAGACTATGTCCTACTCAATAGATGTTTACAGAGGTGACGCTCCTGTTCAGAAAAACATTATTACCTTTGGTACTTATGTTGCGCTATTCCCACAGCTGATAGCAGGACCCATTGTCAGATACAAGGATGTTGCCTACCAGCTTGATCACAGAAGAGAAACACTCGATCAGGTAACTCACGGCGTTAAGTTGTTTATGGTTGGTTTAGGCAAAAAAGTTTTAATAGCAAACCAAATGGGTGCTATGTGGGACGCAATCCGTGAAACGGGGCAAGCCAACGGAGTTTTAGGAAGTTGGATTGGTATTGCCGCATATACATTCCAAATTTATTTTGATTTCAGCGGTTACAGCGATATGGCATGCGGACTGGGAAATATGTTCGGATTTGAGTTTTTAAAGAACTTCAATTATCCCTACATCTCAAAAACAATTACAGAATTTTGGAGAAGATGGCACATTTCTTTAAGCACTTGGTTTCGAGAATATGTTTACATACCCCTCGGTGGCAACAGAAAGGGTATTAAACGCCAAATATTCAACCTTCTTGTTGTATGGCTTTTAACAGGCTTTTGGCACGGTGCGGCGTATAACTTTATATTATGGGGACTTTATTACGGTATAATTTTAATTATAGAAAAGTTTATTCTAATGAAATGGCTTGATAAATTGCCCTCGGCAATTCAGCATATATATACGCTGTTTATTGTAATGATAGGCTGGACATTGTTCTACTTTGAAGATATGGAACAGCTTGTATCTTATCTTTCATGTATGTTTGATTTTACACAGGGTATTATCGGTCAAAAGGCTTTGTCTATTACTTTATCTTACCTGCCGTTGTTTGTTGTTGCATCATTGGCAAGTACTCCTTTGGGAGCAAAATTGTACGAAAAGGTGAGAAATCAGGGCTTTGTATGGATTCCCGAAACTGCCTACTGTGCAGTTGTACTTCTTTTATGCACAGCCTCATTGGTTAATCAAAGCTACAATCCCTTCTTATACTTCAGATTTTAATTTTTTCAGAAAGGAGCTGTAAATATGAATGATACAAAAGCAAGAGAAAATAAAAATGTTTTCAGATTTGCACCTTTAGTTTTGTTTGTCGTATTTATTTTTACATTTTGCATACTTTTTATAGTAATGCCAAAAAGTGATTACAGCTCAACTGAAAAAAGATATTTAGAGCAATTTCCGGAGCTTTCCGCTGAAACATTGTTTAGCGGAGAGTTTTCCGAAAATTTTGAAACTTATCTTGCTGATCAGTTTTTTGGCAGGAACTTTTGGAAAGGTTTAAACTCATATTATAATCTCGCTATAGGTCATAACGGAGCAGACGGTGTTTACAGCGGAAACGACGGTTATTTAATAAATATTCCTGTTGAAGAAAAAGACAGCAGAGTTCAGAATAATATTAATACTGTTGTAAAATTCAGCCAAAGCATTGATGTTACCGTTACAGTAGAGATAGTTCCCGGCACAGGATATATTATGAACGATAAATTGCCCTTAAATCATTTTAATTATAATGATGAAATTTATTTTAATCAGATTATAAATACTTGCAACGATAATAATCTTGAATTTATAGATTTAAGGGAAAGCTTTAAGCAAAGTGCAATTGACGGCATTCAGCTTTATTATAAAACCGATCACCACTGGACAACCGCTGGAGCATATGTTGGATATGAACAGCTTTGCAATAAATGGGGACTGACTCCCACAAGCAAAGAAAAATTTAATATAGAAACTTACGATAATTTTTACGGAACGACCTATTCAACCAGCGGTTTTTGGTTTACAAATCCCGATACGATTCAGGTATGGAATAACCCTGAAAATACAGAAAAAAATATTACGGTAGATATTATTGAAGGCGATGCACAGGAAACATATCACAGTATGTATTTCTTGAACCACCTTGAAGAAGACGATAAATATCCCATTTTTCTCGACGGTAATCACCCTCTTGAATATATCACCAATTCAAATGTAAAGTCAGGAAAGCTTTTAATTATAAAGGACAGCTTCTCCCATTGCTTTGCACCATTTATAGCAGATAACTTTAACAGCGTCACACTTGTGGATATGCGATATTATAAAGGCTCGGTTTCCGAAATTGTCAAGGAAGAAAATTTTGATAAGGTTTTAGTACTTTACGGCATTGACAATTTTGCAACGGATACCGATCTTGCATGGTTAAAATAATGTATAATATAATAAAAACTGCCACGATTGTTAAGATACAACAATCGTGGCAGTTTAATTATATTTATTATAGGCTATTTAAACTTTTTCTTAAAATATTACAAGAATTATTCAGCTTTTCAAGCTCATTGTCTGTTAAAGAAAGCTCAACCTTTCTGCTTATTCCCGAGTGATTGATTATGCAGGGATTTCCTACAAATACGTCGTTTTGTCCGTATTCGCCTTCAAGCAGAACAGATGTGGTAAGAATTGAATTTTCATCAGATAATATGGCTCTTACAATTCTTGCGGTCGCCATACCTATTCCGTAATAGGTTGCACCTTTGGCGGCGATGATTTCCTGTGCCGCATTTTTAACATTTTCACTTATTTCATTTAGTCTGTCTAAATTATAAAGGTTAGCGTTATCTTCCACAATATCAAGTACGGGTTTGGTTGAAACCAATGCCTGTGACCATGGTGTAAATTCACTGTCGCCGTGCTCTCCAATAACATATGCGTGAACATTTTTGGGACTTACCTCAAAATAGCTTCCCAAAAGATATCGAAGTCTTGCTGTGTCAAGAGTTGTACCTGTTCCGATTACCCTTGTAGGCTCAAAACCCGAAAGTGAACAGGTAACGCTTGTCATAATATCAACCGGGTTCGTTGCAACAAGAAAAATACCGTCAAAGCCTGATTTTACTACGGGTTCAATAATAGACTGGAATACCTTAACGTTTCTTTGTAATAATTCAAGGCGGGACTCATTCGGCTTTTGGTTTACACCTGCACAGATAACCACAATTTCTGCATCTTCGCAGGCTTCATATCCGCTTTGGTAAATCCTCATACTTGAATTGGAAAAGGCAAGTCCGTGATTTAAGTCCTGTGCCTCGCCAATAGCCTTTTGTTCATTTATATCGCATAAAACAAGCTCACTGCAAACATTTTGGTTTAAAGCCGCATAGGCAAAGCTCATTCCAACCATTCCTGTGCCGATTAAAACTACTTTTCTTCCGCTTTTAGACATAATATCAAACCTTTCTGATAAATTATGGTATTATTTTGCTGTTATTATCTAATATTATTCAATTGTAAAATAAATTCTTATCAAGAATAATAACAGATGTTTTTACGATATAATAAATCTATCAAATTTTTGATATTATCTGAAAAGTCGGATAAAATAAGAATAATAATTATTAGGCGGCGATATTATGAATTTTTCAAGAAAAATTACTGAAGACACATTTTATGTTGGAGCAAGCGACAGAAGGCTTGCGTTATTTGAAAACATTTTTCCCATTCCAAAAGGGGTTTCATATAACTCTTATGTAATTACAGATGAAAAAACTGTACTTCTTGATTTAATGGACGACAGTGTAAGCAAACAAGGCTTTGAGAATATTGCTGGCGTTTTAGACGGAAGAAAACTTGATTATGTTGTAATTAATCATATGGAGCCCGATCATTGTTCCAATCTTGATGAGCTTATTTTAAGATATCCTGAAGTTAAGGTTGTAGGCAATGCTAAAATCCTTAAAATGATTGAACAATTTTACGATATTGATGTAACAGAACGCTTTGTTACGGTAAATGAGAAAGATACCCTTGAACTTGGCAAGCATACCCTGACATTTGTAAATGCGCCTATGGTACATTGGCCTGAGGTTATGGTTACCTACGATTTATATACGAAATCCCTGTTTTCCGCAGACGCATTCGGCACATTCGGAGCTTTAAGCGGAAATATATTTAACGATGAATATGATTTTGAAGCTGAATTTTCAGAGGAGGCACGCCGTTATTATACAAATATTGTAGGTAAATACGGCGTTCAGGTACAAGCACTTCTCAAAAAAGCATCAGAACTTGATATTAAAATAATTTGTCCTCTTCACGGTCCTATATGGAGAACAAACCTTGATTATATTATTGATAAATATAATAAGTGGAGTTTATATGAGCCTGAGCTTGACTCTGTTTTGATAGCATACGCTTCAATGTACGGCAATACGGAAAATGCAGTTAATGTGCTTGCTACTGTTCTTGCAGAAAAAGGCGCTAAAAATATTAAGGTTTACGATGTTTCTAAAACTGACCCGTCATATATTTTAAGCGACGCTTTTAAATATAAGAGAATCGTTTTTGCCGCTCCCACATATAACGGCGGAATTTATCCGAAAATGGAAACCTTATTGCTTGATTTAAAGGCTCACGCATTAAAAAACAGAAAGGTAACGGTTTTTGATAACGGAACTTGGGCACCGTCTGCTAAAAAGCAAATGCTTGAAATTTTAGAATCAATGAAATTAGAAGTTTTCCAGAGCGAATTAACTCTTAAATCTTCCTTGAAGCCTTCTGATATGGAGGCATTAAATAAGCTTGCTGAGGAAATTTTAAAGTAACTGAATTTATGTATTGTTGTTTTAGGTAAAATATGTTAGTATTAGCTTATACCATACAGAAGGGATATTCTATATGAGAGGGTTAATACAAAGGCTATACTATTTTATGAAGGGTCGTTATGGAAACGATCAATTGAATATTTTTTTACTGGTGCTTTGGGGAATAATTTATATATTGAACCTGTTTTTAAGAAATTGGGTTTTAAGAATTATAGGTCTTATTCCTCTCGGGTTGTGTCTTTACAGAGCATTATCTAAAAACATTACAAGAAGAATATACGAAAATAATAAGTTTTTACCTGTTTATAAAAAGATTAATTCTTTTATAACCCTTCAGGTAAAGAAAATCAGAGATATAAAAAGATTATGCTACTTTAAATGCCCTAATTGCAGGGCACAGCTGAGAGTTCCCAGAAGAAAAGGCGTTCACACAGTTCGTTGTCCAAAATGCAGACACGAATTCAAAAAGCATATTTTATTTTAAAAACAGGAGCTGTCTGAAAACTATTTGTAAATCGTTTTCAGACAGCTCTTATATTTAGTAATTATATAGTGTTCTGCTTCTAATAATTTCTAATTAATATTTTGTTGCAAAAAGGAATGCAGGCTAATTGAAATAATAATCAATTAGCCTGCTTAGGAAAAAGAAAAATGTAAGATATCAAGGGGTTTAACACAAAGACCTTCCGTAGCGGAAGGTCTTTTGTCTATCGCAATAGCACAACAGACGAAAGGATTGTACGCCTCCGGTTTATAAAACTATGTTGCCTGAAATTGAAGAAGGAGCGGGCAACATTTCTTGCAAAGGCCGCAATCCTCTACAAAGCATTACAAACACTGTTGTCTAAAATCTATAAAAGCAATGCAGCCAAGCTGTTGTGCAAAAGATAGCAATTTAGAAGTTAAAGCAGAAAATAGATAAGCCACATTACTTTGACATATATAAGCATAAATTATTTTAAAATAAAGTCAATAAATTTGGCAAGATATGTGTTTTTTAGGCACGTTTTGTGACATTGTGTTAATTTTTGTCGTTTTTACCTTAAGGTAAACTCTGATGTATACTGAAATTTCAGCAATTGATTTATACGTTTTTGGTCTTGTAATATACTGAAAAATATTTTAAACTTAATTTAAGGATAAATTGTTAAAATGTTTTTAAGTAAGGAGGCTGTTGCTATGAGATTATTGCTTGCAGAAGATGAAAAGGAGCTTTCTAATGCTCTTGTTACAATTTTTAAGCATAACAATTATTCTGTTGATGCAGTGTATAACGGTCAGGATGCTCTTGATTATTTAGAAACGGATTTATACGACGGGGTCATACTGGATATTATGATGCCTAAGGTTGACGGCATAACTGTTTTAAAAAGGATAAGAGCTAAAGGTAATAATGTACCTGTTTTACTTTTAACGGCGAAATCCGAAATCGAAGACCGAGTAACGGGACTTGACAGCGGGGCTGACGACTATCTTACAAAGCCCTTTGCAACAAAAGAACTTTTAGCAAGAGTGAGAGCGATAACAAGAAGGCAAACGGATGCTACAAATGCAGTTTTATCTGTTGGAAATATATCGCTTAACAGGCTTACCTTTGAACTTTCAGGAGAAAAAGATAAATTTAAGCTTACAAATAAGGAGTTTCAAATGCTTGAAATGCTTATGATTAACCCGGGACAGGTTATTTCAACCGAAAGATTTATGGATAAAATTTGGGGTTATGACAGTGATGCTGAAATGAATGTTGTATGGGTATATATATCTTACTTGAGAAAAAAGCTGAATTTGCTTAATGTAAGTTTTCATATAAACAGGGAAATGAATAAACAAACCGTAAAAAACCGTTAAAAAAGTAAATAAGTCTGAAAATATAGTAAACAAGCCGTTTTTTAGGTGTTAAAAAATGTTTAACATCTGAAAAGCGGTTATTTTTTTCATTTAGTACGCAAACGAAAAAAGCCGTCCTTGCAATTGATTTTGCAAGACGGTTTTTCCTTTAAGGTAGTTTAAATTTTATATTAAAAAGTGTTTAAATCCGCTTTAAATGGCATTTAGTATGGAATTTCGGTTACGTGCTTTTTGTTTATCTAAAGTCAAAACAATAGGAACTTTTTTTCATTCAATAAGAAGTAAGTTCCCATTCCGATAAAATCTAATGTTTTTGGCTATGGATAAAATTTTAAAAGTTTCAACAATGATGTTGATGAATTGTTGAAAAGTGTATAAAAATTCAAATGTTTTGTATAAAATTACAAAACGATATTGTCAATTACCTTTCCGGCACAACGAACATCATCGAGTTCGGTTAATTGAATAGGATCGTAGGCAGGGTTGAGCGAAATAAGCTCTCCTCTGCCCATTTTTTTTATATATGATTCATTGTTTAAAATGAAAACGCCAATTTCTCCTTCATAAATGCTATTTGACTGTTTAATAAGTACTTTATCTCCGTTAAAAAACTTAGGTTGCATGCTATCGCCACGAACTTCAAGTATAAAATCTGCTGTAGCGGTTTTATTATTTTTGGGAATAGTTATCCATTCAACAGGGGGTTCATCGGAAAGCCATGATCCTGTTCCGGCTGAGGCAGGAGTTACATAAAAAGGAAGAACAATTTTTCTTTCGTTTGAAGGTTCATTTTGGGGAGCAATTGCATTAACAATTTCTTTAATAACTTCGACTTCCCCATTTATAAATCTCTTATTGTATTCAGATAAATTCATTTTATTTGAATCTTTTAATGTAGACTGATAACTATCCACATAAAGTTCTATCTTACCAATAATTTCAGCAATACAAGCAAAAAGATATTGCTTATCACCTGTAAAAATATCTGTGTTATTTTGTAAACTCCTTATTGAATAAAGAATTGTGTGAATACGATCTAATGTTTTTTCATCAAGTTCAGAACACATTTTTTCAAAATTATATATTACTGGTGAATGTACTTCTCTTATTGTGGTTCTGTAAATTTCATTTAATATATCATTATCGTTACTGAGTAAATTATCAACAGAACAATTAAATACTTTTGCAATATCTTTAAGCATAGAAACATTAGGCTCAGATTTACCATTTTCCCATTTTGCAATTGCCTGTTGACTAACATGGAGTATTTCGGCAAGATCTTGTTGTTTTAAATTTGAATTAGTTCGTAACATCTTTAAATTTTTCGAGAAAGTCAATAATATCACCCTTTCTAAAGAAAATATACAACTTATAGTAGTAAAAAGTCAATATAAATTAAAAAAAGTATTGACTTACAACTAAAAGTAGTATATTATAATAGCAAGTACAACTATTAGTAGTATTTGATTGAAGGTGATTTAATGAATATTAAAAAGTTTAGATTAAAAAAGAAACTATCACAGAAAAAATTAGTAGAAAAGTTAAATGTATCACAACAAACAGTAGCAAAATGGGAAAATCAAAAAGGATTTCCAAGAAGCGAAGTGTTACCAAAACTCGCTGCCATTTTAAATTGTAGAATTGAGGATCTATATAAATAAATTTTTAAGGAGGTTTAATTATGACAGCATTACAAATCAATATTCCCATAAAACAGGCAGATAAGGTGTTTATAACCTTAGATGAAAATACAGAAAATACCTTGTCAAATAAAGATGACTTCGTTCAGATTGATGATAATAACATTGATTCCGTTATTTTTTCATAAGATGATTTAACTCTTAACGGTACAGGCAGTTTAACCGTTAATGCTGTTTACGGTTACGGTGTAGTTTCTAAGGACGACCTTGTTTTGGCCGGCGGTAGTTATAATATAACAGCCGCAAGTCATGCTCTTTCAGGCAAGGACGATGTGAAAATTGCAGGAGGAAGTTATACATTATCCTCAGGAAAAGACGGAATTCATTCGGAAAACACTGATGATACCTCACTTGGATTTATATACATTGCAAACGGCAGCTTTAATATTACTGCTGAGGGTGATGCAATGGACGCATCAGGATACTTACAAATTAATGACGGAAAAATAGAGGTTACAGCAGGCGGCGGAAGTGAAAATGCCGAAACAGTCAAAACAGAAATGTTTGGCGGCAGAGGAGGTATGATGAATCCTCAGAATCAAGTACAGCAAACCACAGATGAAAGTAATGATTCAACAAGCGTGAAGGGACTTAAAGCAGACGGCGATATTATATTCTGCGGTGGTACTATTATTGTTGATTCAGCAGATGATGCAGTTCATTCAAATGCAAACACATATGTAAAAGGCGGAAACCTTACTCTTTCAACAGGCGATGACGGTATTCATTCAGACGAAACTTCGGAAGTAAGCGGGGGTAAGGTTAATATTTTAACAAGCTATGAGGGAATTGAAGGCTTGAATGTAAATATTACCGGAGGAGAAATTTCTATTGTTGCAAGTGATGACGGAGTTAATGCCGCAGGGGGTAATGACCAAAGCGGATTTAACGGAGGTATGCATCAGGACAGATTCGGTTCTGCAAGTAACAATGAAATAAATATTTCAGGCGGTGTATTAAAGGTTAATGCAAGCGGTGACGGTCTTGATTCTAATGGTAATCTTTATGTCAGCGGAGGAGAAATTTATATTGACGGACCGACCGATAACGGTAACAGCGCATTGGATAGCGACGGAGAAGCACAAATTTCAAACGGAACGGTTGTTGCAGTAGGTTCAAGCGGTATGGCAGAGAATTTCAGTAGTAATTCAACCCAATGTGTAATTATGTACGGCGTTTCAAATATGCAGGCAAGCGGAGAAGTTACCCTTAAAGACAGTTCAGGCAATACGATTCTTTCGTATACACCAAGCAAAACCTATGACTGTGTAATATTAAGCTCGCCACAGATTGAAAAGGGAAAAACATATACTTTAACCGCAGGTGGTGAAACAACCGATATTGAAGTTACGGGTGTAATTACAAATACGGGCAATTTATCAGGCGGTATGATGGGAATGGACCCCGGAATGAATCATGGAATGGATCCTGGAATGAACCCTCAGGGAAGAAATCCCAGAAAACCGAATAACAGGTTTGCACCGTAAATTTAATATATTGCTAAAAATAATAACTATTTTATTCTAATCGCCAATAGAAGAGTAGAAAAGATTTTCGAGCAGATTTTATGTCATACAAGGACGACGATGCAGGCTGGTTGACCTAAGGTTTGAGGAGAACGCAGTACAATGGAAAACCTGCTCTGAAATTTTATCTCATTTTCAATTGAGGTTTAGTATAAAATTTTAAATTGCACAAAGATATTCTGGTGAAAAACTAAAAGCTCTCGAAAAAGCTTTTTATAAGCTTAATTTCGAGAGCTTTTTTGTGTATTATTTTTTGTCAGGCTATTTTGAGACAGCCCCTTAATAAATTCAATTTTTAATAATTAGCCTAATTCAGCGAAATATTTGATTGTTCTAACCATCTGGCTTGTGTAGCTGTTCTCGTTATCATACCAAGAAACAACCTGTACTTCATAAAGATCGTCAGAAATCTTAGAAACCATTGTCTGAGTAGCGTCAAAGAGTGAACCGTAACGCATACCGATAACGTCAGAAGAAACGATCTGATCTTCATTATAGCCGAATGACTCTGAAGCAGCAGCCTTCATAGCAGCGTTAATGCCTTCAACTGTTACATCTGTGCCTTTAACAACAGCTGTAAGAATTGTTGTAGAACCTGTTGGAACAGGAACACGCTGTGCAGAACCGATGAGCTTGCCGTTAAGCTCAGGAATTACAAGACCGATAGCCTTAGCAGCACCTGTTGAGTTAGGAACGATGTTAGCAGCGCCTGCTCTTGCTCTTCTGAGGTCGCCCTTTCTG
>JAFLSJ010000035.1 GCA_022511005.1 Ruminococcus sp. | reverse complement strand
CAGAAGCTTCAATCTGAGCCTTAGCCTGAGTAACTTTTTCAATACTCATTTTACATTCCTCCAATTTATATAATAAATATATAGCAAATTCTGTGCTACATACCAATTTACCACAAATATATTATATTATAAGATTTGTAAAAGTACAAGAAAAAAGTGTGCAAAAAAATTATTTTGCACACTTTTTATAATTCTTTTGAGATTATTGTTAATTTATTGTCAAATTCATTTAGTAACTATTAGATAATAAAAATTATTTTTTCATAAATAGAATTTTTATCTCATTTAAACTAATAATTTTGATTTTTAGGCGGATTGGGATTTGCTGAAAGCTTCTTTACTTCCTCTTGAGTTAAATCTCTCCAGTCGCCTTGTTTAAGCATACCCATTTTAACCTGACCGATTGCGGTTCTTTTAAGCCTTGCAACTTCTAATCCAAGCTTTTCGCACATTTTGCGGATTTCTCTGTTTCTGCCCTCGTGAAGTACAATTTCAAGAACAACTCTTCCCTCTTGTCTTGTAATTACTCTAACCTGTGCTGGAGCAGTCTTTTTACCGTCAATCTCAATTCCTGTTTCGAGAGCGATAATCTGTTCTTCGTCAATTGACGGTCTTACTGTGACCCTATAAACCTTATAAATACTTTTCTTAGGGTGCATAACCGTATTAGCAAATGCTCCGTCATTGGTAAATATCAACATTCCCTCGGAATCTTTATCAAGTCTTCCCACAGGATAAACCCTTACATCAACATCTTTGATTAAATCTGCAACACATTTTCTGCCGTGTTCATCGCTCATTGTAGTTACAAAGCCTCTGGGTTTATTAAGCATAATATAACGGTATTTGGGTTTTGATGCATATGTAATTTTCTTATTATGTACTGTTATTCTGTCTTTTTTAGGATTAACTTTATCTCCGATATGTGCAACTCTGCCGTTTACCTTAACTGCACCTCTTTCGATAAGTTCCTCTGATTTTCTTCTTGATGCTACGCCGCATTCAGCCAGCACCTTTTGAAGTCTTATAAATTCTTCTCTTGCCATAAATATTTCCTTTATTTTAGATTGCTATATGTCATCGCCACAAGGGGCGTTTCCGCTATTTTTTTATTCTCCAAAGTATAAATAACTTTTCCAAGATAATCTCCGTCTTTTACGGGGGCATACAAAAAGTTATCCATATATACTGTTCTTTCTACTTTTTCAACCTTATCCTTTGTTAATACAATACCGTATTTTCTGTCGCTTCCTACTGTTACGGTATCTTTATTTCCTCCCACAACGGGAACTTCCAAATAATATGACGTATCATCACAGGAATACAGTGAATAATTTGCAAATCCGTATTCATAAAGACTTTGATGGTCTTTCCAGTCGTTTTTATCGTTAAGTGTTACACAAACAAAACGCAATCCGTTTTGTTCAGCCGCAGATACAAGACATCTGCCTGCCGCCATTGTATATCCTGTTTTACCGCCGATACAATACTCATATAATGACAATAGCCTGTTATGGTTTCTATATGTAACGCTTTTATCATCGGGACTCACAAAATCTACCTTAACGGACTTTTTAGCGTTACTCTCTGCAAAATCAGGATTATCTAATGCAAAAGCCATTAATAATGCCAAATCGTAAGCGGTTGAGTAATGATTTTCGTCGTCAAGTCCGCTGGGAGTAACAAAATTTGTATTATTCATTCCAAGCTGTTTTGCTTTTAAATTCATTTTTTCTGCAAAACCTTCAAATGAATCGGATAAGGTCAAAGCAATTGCGTTAGCCGCATCATTTCCCGAGCAAGCCATCATACCCGACGCTAAATCCTTTAAAGAAACCACATTGCCTACTTCAAGATACATTGAACTTCCTTCAGCTATCATCTCTTTTGTAAACTTAACATTTTTATTTTCTTTTTGGGCTTCTTCATAAGCTAAAAGTGCTGTCATTATCTTTGTGGTACTTGCATTTTTCATTTTCTTATTTTCATCTTTAGAAAAATACACATTACCGTCATTTACACAGTAAAGTACAGCACTTTCAGCCGAGATACCGGGTTTATCTGTATTTGAGTTTTCTACGCTGTGAACAGTAACAAAACTCAAACTGATTATTGTTACAGAAAGTAAAAGAGTAAAAATTCTTTTGAGCATATTATCACCTCAGTAATATATATGCTCAAAAGAATAAGCTATTACTTAGTTACTACTTAGAATAAAGGTTCTTCTTCGTTTGCAACCTCTGTTTCTGTTTTTGATTTTTCTTTTTTATCTTTTTTAAACATACCGGTAATTTTATCTACCAAATCCGGTACCATTCCTACAACTCTGTCTGCTGCACCGTCAAACTTTTCAAGAGGAACAAGCTGTACATTGCCGTTAGATACAACAAGAAAAGCAATCGGTACTATTGAAACACCTGCACCGCTTCCTCCGCCGAAACATTCTTGGTTCTCTTTTTTTGTTGGAAAATCAGAACCACCTGAAGCAAATCCATAGCTCACCTTTGAAACAGGAATAATAATTGTTCCGTCAGGTGAAGTAATCGGGTCGCCGATAATAGTATTTACATCTACCATTTCTTTGATTTTTTGCATTGTTGTACCCATAAGGTTATTAAGCGGATGTTCGCTCATTTTCAACACTCCTTATATAATTAATAGTAATATAATTTTATTTAATAAAGACTTTTAATTAGTCATTACTATTTTCATCTTTATTGACAGTTTCGTTGGCTTTTCTTAATTTAATGAGCACTTGAAGTGCCTTAAAGCCGTGTACAATAACTGCCTTAACAAGCCAGAAAATTTTAATATCTGCCTCTAATTTACAAGACGCACTTGACTTTGATCCGTCTGTAAAATCAGGACTTACAAGAACATTAAAATCTTGGCATATGCAAGCCTGAGTTATTGTGCTTACGGCAGGATAAACAACGGAACAGGCTTTTCCGTAATTTAAAGCGGTTTCGGCGGCGTCATCTCCGCCAATTACAACATCAATACTCAGTTCTCTTATTATAATGTGCTTAAAAACGTCTTTTAATGCACCAACTGCAAGAGAGGCAATTTTTTTCAGAATATTTATTATTCCCGAAACGCCGTTTTGTTTTAAAAGCTTTTTTAAAGAGATTTCCTTTTCTTTTTGATTTTCTTTTTTAGGCTTAGGTTCTTTTACTTTTGGTTTTTCTTCTGTTTTCTTTTTCTTTGGTTTTTCGGGTAAAAGTTTGATTTTTATAAATCCGATTTTTAAATCGCAATACACCTTGTTATGAAATCTTGCTTTAATTCCTACAGGAATAAGAGTAATTAAAAATAAAACAAAAAGTATTGCAATAAGAATATACAGAAAAATCAAGGGAAGTCCCCCAATCTTATTCTTTGATTACTTCTTCAATAACTTCTTCTACTGTTGTTTCAATAGTATCATCACTTGAATTTTCATCAGTATTATTAACAGAATCTTCTTCTGAGTTATCGTTATCTTCTGTTTGCGGAAGCGGCGGAAGTTCTTCAATAGATTTAACTCCGAAGCATCTTAAAAAGTTCTGAGTTGTACCATATAAAAGCGGTCTGCCCGGAAGCTCAAGTCGTCCCTTTTCTTCAATTAACTCCTTAGCACAAAGGCTTCCAATAACACCACTGCAATCAACACCTCTAACCTGCTCTACAAATGCTTTTGTTACGGGTTGATTATATGCCACAACGGCAAGTACTTCAAGTGCCGCCTGAGAAAGAGGAGTGTTTCTTCTTAAATCCATAACGGTTCTTATAAAGGGAGCAAACTCCTTTTTTGATACCATTTGGTAAGATTTATCAAGTTCAATTATAGTTATTCCTTTTTCTGCCTTTTCATATTCTTCAATTAAAATATTAATTTGTGTTTTTGCTTCATTTTCTGTGATGTCAAGTGCTTTTGCAATTCTTGAAAGCTCTACAGGCGTTCCGCCTGCAAATATTATTGCTTCTGCTGCACTTCTGATTTTTTCAGGTGTCAAATCTTTTCCTCCGTCATTCTTACTTTTGCATTATCTCCGTTGCCCTCAATGCGAACTCTTTTTCCTTTAACAAGTTCTAAAACCGCTAAAAAAGTAGCTACCAATTCGCTTTTTTCTTTGCTTGCAGTAAATAATTCGCCGTATTTTACTGTTTTTCCGTGCCATAGCTTTCTCATTACAGTTATAATCTTTGAGCTTACGGTAATAACCTTTTTTGAAACAATTCCCGAAAAAGCATTTGCAGGGGGCGGAAGCTTTTTTCTACCTCTGCCTACAGCACTTACATATGCTTTAGCGATATCTTCCGACTCATGTATTCGATTATAGGTTAAATCAAATTCAACAGGAGACGGTTCTCTGCAAAAATTATCAAAGCTTACTATTGCACCCAGCTTTAGAGCTGTTTCTCTGCACAACTGATATTCTAAAAGCTGTCCTGTAAGTTCTTTTTTTAGTTCTGAAGCTTCTTCCTCATATTTAGGCAGTAAAGACACGGATTTAATATAAACAAGTCTTGACGCCATTTCTAAAAATTCAGAAGCTATATCAAGCTCATCTTCCTGCATTTGTCTGATTTGCTCCATATATTGGTCGAGTAAATCAGTAATTATAATATCGGTTATTTCTATTTTATTTTTTGCAATAAGAGTTAACAACAAATCAAGAGGCCCTTCAAAAACAGGCAGCTTGTAATTTAACTGTACGGTATTTTCCACAACCGTCCTCCTAAGCTAAAATATTAAAATTTGCCCCAAATAAACTTAATATCCCCATTGAAACATTTTGAAGAAGATCAAACAAACCGTTTTCTAAAAATTCTAAAGGTCCACTTAATGTTCCCAAAAACAACAAAGCAAAAATAATCAGCGTAAAATATTGCTGATAACGATTAATCTGATAAATTATTCTGTCAGGTAAAAAAGCAAAAAGTATTTTTGAACCATCAAGAGGCGGAACGGGAATTAAGTTAAATACAGCAAGATAAATATTGCAAGTAATATAATAAGAAAAAAATACTAATATATATCCCAATATATCGCTGAAAAATAAATTAATTCCGCCAAAACCGATAAATCCGTAAAGTATCAGACATCCTACAAATGCGGCAATTATATTGGCAAGAGGTCCTGCAAGGGCTGTTATAGCCATACCTATCTTTGGATTTTTAAAATTTCTCGGGTCAACGGGAACAGGTTTTGCCCAACCAAATCCAATAAGCAATAAACACAATGCCCCCATAGGGTCTATATGCGATAGAGGATTTAATGAGAGTCTGCCTCTGTATTTTATTGATTTATCCCCTAATAAGGAGGCAGTAAAAGCATGTGCCCATTCGTGAAAGGGCAATATTAAAAATATAATTACTAAAACTGCAAGGATTTCCATTAAGGCTGTTTGAAAATCAAGTTGACCTCTGATTAAAGAAAAAATCATATTATCCTCCAAATATAACAATAAATTTACGAATATACAAATATACAGTTTAATTATATAATAAACCTTACAAAATTACAAGAAAAGAATTTTTGTCAAAATTTTAAAAAACACTTGCATTTTTTTTCTAAATCTGTTATAGTAACAGAGTTAGTTAATAAATAATTACTTTTTACGGTATTTAAGGAGGTGCAAAACCATGGCAAAATGTCAGTTCTGCGGAAAGGACGTTTCATTTGGTATCAAGGTTTCTCACTCACACAGACGTTCAAACAGAACATGGAAGCCAAACGTACAACGCGTTAAGGCTATCGTAGACGGTTCTCCTAAGCGTGTTTATGCTTGCACCCGTTGTTTGCGTTCTGGTAAAGTTACAAGAGCAAACTGATTTATACCTAAAAGCTCTTTCCCAAGGCAGTAACGCCTTGGGATTTTTTTGTATGAGAATATATAAATTTGAGAGGCTTATGTTATGAAAATTTCAACGGAATATACATCAGGTATAAAAGACGGTATTCCCATTTTTTTAGGTTATCTTGCAGTTTCTTTTGCTTTTGGAATTCAGGCAAGTAAAATAGGTCTTACTGTATTTCAGGCAGGTTTAATGTCTTTTACAAATTTCACCTCTACCGGTCAGTTTGCTTCTTTAACTATAATTGCTGCAGGCGGTACTATTGGAGAATTGGCGTTTTCACAGTTTGTTATTAATCTCAGATACTTGCTTATGTCCTGTACATTATCACAAAAATTAAACGATAATACTCCCTTTTATCACCGTTTTCCGGTCGCTTTCGGTATTTCTGATGAAATATTCGCAGCAAGTGTAACTAAAAGCGGTGAACTATCTCCTTTTTATTCATACGGACTTATGAGCGCTGCAATTACCGGTTGGACTTTAGGTACGGTTTTAGGCGTAGTATCAGGCGATTTTCTCCCGGGAAATATTATAAGTGCATTAGGTATAGCTATTTACGGAATGTTTGTAGCTATTATAATTCCTCAGACTAAAAAAGAAAAAAGTGTTTTGAGCGTAGTAATCAGTGCAATGATTATGAGCTGTTTGATGTATTATGTACCGTACTTGAGTGAGATTTCGGCAGGATTTAGAATTATTATAATTACAATTGCAATTTCCGTGATTGCTGCACTTCTTTTTCCTGTAAAGGAGGATACTGCAAATGAAAGTTAATATATACATTTATATATTTGTTATGGCACTTGTTACATATTTAATAAGAATGATTCCTTTAACACTGATTAAAAAGAAAGTTAAAAATCAGTTTATCTGTTCATTTTTGTATTATGTCCCCTATGCAACTCTTGCAGCAATGACATTTCCTGCTATTTTATATTCTACTTCTTCCCCATATTCTGCAATTTTAGGTTTCTTGATTGCAGTTTTACTGGCTTATAAGGGAAAAAGTCTTATACTGGTTGCCTGTTCAGCTTGCTTAGCTGTATTTATTTGTGAAATAATACTTGTAACTTTTGGATTAATATAATACAATATTGTATATAATAAATTTAGAAAGGAGTAAATTACAATGAAATATGTATGTAATGTTTGCGGATATATTTATGATGAAGAAACAGGCGACGCAGATTTAGGTATTGCACCGGGAACAAAGTTTGAGGATTTACCCGATGATTTTCAATGTCCTTTATGCGGTGTAGGCAAAGATGATTTTTTACCTGCGGAATAATAAATTGTCTATGATAAAATAAAAATCCACCGATTTCGGTGGATTTTTTATTATATAAGAAACTTAAACATTATTCTGCAAGTAAAACTCTATCGTTTGTAAATTTACTATGACTTACCTGCTCAAATTTTTGGAGCAGTGCCTCAACAGTAAGATTTTTCTTTTCTTCTCCTGAGATATCAAGAATAATCTTTCCGTCGTTCATCATAATAAGTCTGTTTCCGTGAGTTATTGCATCATTCATATTATGTGTTACCATCATAGCTGTAAGATTATTTTCTTCAATAATCTTATCGCTTAATTCAAGCACCTTTGCCGCAGTTTTAGGGTCGAGTGCGGCTGTATGTTCATCTAACAGCAAAAGCTTAGGTTTTTGAATAGTTGCCATTAAAAGAGTAATTGCCTGACGCTGTCCGCCTGATAGAAGACCTACCTTTGAAGTCATTCTGTCTTCAAGTCCAAGCTCAAACTGTTTAAGGAGTTCTCTATACTGCTCTTTTTCTTTTGCAGTTACTCCCCACTTTAAGCCTCTGCGTTTTCCTCTGCGAGCGGCTATAGCAAGATTTTCTCCGATTTCCATATCTGCAACTGTTCCTGTCATAGGGTCCTGAAAAACTCTGCCTAAATACTTCGCACGCTTATGCTCGGGCAAGCCTGAAACGTCAACGCCGTCAATCATAATAGAACCGCTGTCAACAGGCCAAACACCTGCAATAGCATTCAAAGTTGTTGATTTACCTGCACCGTTACCGCCGATAATCGTACAAAAATCGCCTTCATTTAATACAAGATCAACGCCGTTTAAGGCTCTTTTTTCATTGATTGTACCCTTATTGAAGGTTTTATAAATGTTTTTTAACTCAAGCATTTTTTGTCCCCTCCTCATTAGCAGATTTTAAGTTCTGTTTGGCAACCTTTTTGAAGGAGGTACTTTTTTTATGTTTTAAATACGGAACTGCAAGGAATATTGCAACAATAACTGCTGTAAAGAGCTTTGTATCGTCGGTAGGCATCTTCAGCCACAGAACAATACCCATTGCAATGTAATAGAGTATTCCACCCACAATTACAAAAACAAGTCTGATTACGAAATTTATGTGTTTGCGGAACAATGCCTCACCCAGCACCTGACCGATAATAACTGCCGCAAGACCGATTACGATAGCACCTCTGCCCATATTGATATCGGCAAATCCCTGATACTGAGCAAGTAAAGCGCCTGATAATGCTACAAGTCCGTTTGAAAGAGAAAGTGCAATAACCTTCGCAGTGCTGATATTGATACCTTGTGCTTTACTCATCGCAGGGTTACTTCCTGTTGAACGGATTGTTGAACCTTGTTCTGTACCAAAGTACCAGTACATAGCGGCTATTACAATAAATGCAAATGTAAGACCGATTATAATAGCCCAAAGAATATTACTTCCTGAAATAAGCAAATCATAATTACGATAGCTTACAGGCAAATTAGCTTTACCCATTATATTAAGGTTAATTGAATACAAAGCAATCTGAGTTAAAATTCCTGCTAAAATATCAGGAATGCCCAATAAAGTATGTAAAAGTCCTGTAATAAGACCTGTTAACAATCCGGCAATTAATGCAACTATCATTGCAATCCAAATAGGAACTCCGTTAAGTAAAAGAATTCCTGTAACAGCACCGCCTGTTGCAAAGGAGCCGTCAACTGTCAGGTCAGCAAAATGTAACAATTTATAAGTAATAAATACGCCTAATGCCATAAGTCCCCAAATTATACCCTGAGCTATGTTGCCGGGTAATGCAGAAACAAAGGATGCAGGATTAAGCGAAGAAAAATATGAAATTATAAAATCCATTTCGTTATCACCATTTTAAAAATTTTTGGCTTTAAAAAAATTTTGGGGTGTCGTTTTGTAAACGGCACCCCATTATAACCGTATAATTATTCTGCAACTATTGCTTCGTAATCGCTGGGAATTTCAATACCAAGAGCTTTTGCTCTGTCTTCAACAAACTTTTTAGTTGTTGCAGGTGCATACTGAACTTCCATTGTTGTAATATCTTTGCCGTTTACTAAAATATCATAAGCCATTTCGCCTGTTTTATATCCGATATCATAATAGCTGATTGAAAGTGTTGCAATACCGCAGCCTGAGCAGATACCTTCTTCACCTGCAACGATAGGTACTCCGGCAGGTTCAGCAATGTTACTGATAATACCTGTGTTGGAAGCTGCTGTGTTATCAGTTGGAACATAAAGAACATCGCTTGCGTCACAAGCAGCAGTTGTAACAGCTGCTAAATCGTTAGAATCAGCAAATGTATATTCTGTAATTTCATAACCGTATTCTTTTAAGTATTCGGTAATTGTTGTTGCCTGGAATTTTGAGTTAGGCTCTGCTGAGCAGTAGATGATACCTACTTTTTTAGCATCAGGGAATAACTCGTTGAGCATTTCAGCCTGCTTGTCAAGAGGTGCAAGGTCTGATGTACCTGAAACGTTCATTCCTGTTGTACCTGTCCAATCAGCAATATCAAGTGCTGTTGCGTAGTCTGTAATAGATGTACCGAGAATCGGAATATCCTGTGATGCTGTAAATTCAGCCTGTAATGCAGCTGTAGCGTTACCCAACATTAAATCAACATTTGATGCTACAAACTGATTTGCGATTGTTGTGCAGGTAGCTGAATCGCCCTGTGCATTTTGTAAATCAAATTTAACATTATCTTCACCTAAAAGCTTAACTAATGCATCCTGGAAGCCCTGTGTAGCTGCATCTAAAGCAACGTGCTGTACAAGCTGGCTTATACCGATATTATAAACCTTTGATTCTGATTTTTCATTGTTACTTGATTCATTTGGTGTTGATGTGTTGCCGCAGCCTGCAAAGCATACTGCAAGCATAAGAACTGCAAGAACCATTGCAATTACTCTTTTTGTTTTTCTCATAAAAATTCCTCCATTTACTTTTACACTTTTATGTGTTAAATCGACGACTATATTTTACATCATTAATACAATAATTTCAATAGCAAGAAAAAAGTTTATGGAATTTTAACAATTATTGGAATAACATTTTATTCACTTTGTCACCACATTTTCTTCTCCAAGCTGATATTTCAGCTCTTTAACAAGAACATTGTTTAAATCAACCCATAAATTCATCGGTGCTTTAAATTGCTTTTTGGTATCGGTCAAATAAAACACAACCGGTGTTCTGCCCTCAAAAATTTCCAGAAGTCTTTTAGCCTTTATAAACTTTTCTCCATCAAGGTTATCTATTCTGATATATAAGGTCATTGGTTTATTTGTCGGTCTTTGAGATGAATTATTATTTGGATTTATAGTATCTGTTCTTCTGATGAATCCGCTGTTATTAACAGCTTCAGGCTTTGAATCTTTAGTAACAAGTGCAACCTTATTGCACATAAGTTTTGGGTCTTCATCTTCTTTTATACTGATACTTGCGAAAATATCAAGTACATTTCCCTCTCTGAACAAGCTTGCATATTTTTCATAAACATTAGGAAATACAAGCATTTCTGTTGCTCCATATTGATCCTCAACATTTACAAATGCCATCATCTGATTATTTTTTGTTATCTGGGTTTTAACCTTAGATACAATTGCAAGCACTCGCACATTTTGCCCGTCAACATATAAATTATCGTTTTCCTGATTTATAATATTGCCGATTTTATCTGTTTTGGCTTTATCGGCATAGGCTGAATATTCATTAAGAGGGTGTCCGCTTAAATACATTCCTGCAACTTCATTTTCCATAAACAGCAGTTCAGAAATCGGGAACTCCTCAAGAATCGGAATATCAGGCTCAGATGACGCTTTAGAGTCTTCATCAGTATCAAACAATGATATTTGTCCTCTGACGTTTTTCTTGCTTTCATAGGCAATGCTGTCTAATGTAGTTTTTGCAACTGCAAGCATTTGTCTTCTGTTTGCTCCCAAATTATCAATGGCCCCGCACTTAATCAGGCTTTCAAGGGACTTTATATTCATTGTTTTATCATACATTCTTTCACAGAAATTATATAAAGACTTGTATTTACCATCTTCTCTTTCTTTAATTATAAAATCAATAAACTGTCTGCCTAAACCCTTTATTGCTAAAAGTCCGAAACGAATATCTTTACCTACAACTGTAAACTTATAAAAGCTTTCATTAATATGAGGCGGCAAAATCTTTATGCCTAATCTATGACATTCGGCAATATAGCCTGCCATTTTGTTAAGATTATCAAGAACGCTTGATAATAGTGACGCCATATATTCTTTTGGATAATGACATTTAAGCCATGCAGTCTGATAAGCTATAACAGCATAAGCGGTAGCGTGGGATTTATTAAAAGCGTATGATGCAAAGCTTTCCATTTCATCATAAATGGAAATTGCTGTTTTTTCATCTACTCCCCGTCTTAAACAACCTTCAACAACTACATTTCCATCATCATCAGTTAAGCCGTTTATAAAAATTCGGCGCTCTTTTTCCATAACATCATGTTTTTTCTTGCTCATTGCTCTTCTTACTATATCGGCTCTGCCAAGTGAATAGCCTGCAAGTGTACGGAAAATCTGCATAACCTGCTCCTGATAAACTATACAGCCGTATGTTACATCAAGTATATTCTTTAAAAGCGGGTGTTTGTATTTTACGTGAGACGGATTATGTCTGTTGTCAATATATGTCGGAATACTGTCCATCGGTCCGGGACGGTACAAGGAAATAACGGCAATTAAATCCTCAAGGGATTCAGGCTTAAGCTGGGTAAGGACATTTTTCATACCCTGACTTTCAAACTGGAACACACCCTCAGAATTGCCTTGGGACATCATATTAAAAACAGCTTTATCATCGTAATTTATTTTATCAAGATCAAAGTCGGGATTTTGTGCTTTAATCTGCTTGACAGCATCATCAATAACCGTCAGGTTTCTAAGGCCCAGAAAATCCATTTTTAAAAGACCCAGTTCTTCAAGAGTTGTCATCGTAAACTGAGTAACTATATTATCATCATTTTTTGATAAGGGCACATAATTACTTACAGGCTGTTCCGTAATAACAACACCTGCGGCGTGCATTGTGGCATGCCTTGGCATACCTTCAAGAGCCAAGGCTATATCAATAAGGTTTTTAACCTGAGAGTCATTTTCATAAAGACCCCTTAATTCACTGTTTAATGCAAGAGCCTTTTCAATTGTAATACCTATATCATTTGGAACCAGCTTTGCAATTTTATCTACATTTGAATAAGGAATCCCCAACGCTCTGCCAACATCTCTTATTGCACCTCTTGCCGCCATTGTTCCAAATGCTATAATCTGTGCAACGTGGTCTGCGCCGTATTTTCTGATTACGTAATCTATTACTTCTCCTCTGCGTTCTTTGCAGAAGTCAATATCAAAATCAGGCATACTTACACGTTCAGGGTTAAGAAAACGCTCAAACAGTAAATTGTATTTAATAGGGTCTACATCTGTAATTCCGATACAATAAGCACACAGTGAGCCTGCTCCCGAACCTCTGCCGGGGCCTACGGGTATTCCCTGCTTTTTAGCGTACTGAATAAAATCATTTACTATTAAATAATAATCAACAAAACCCATTCGCTTTATTGTAGACAGTTCGTACTCCAAGCGTTCGACCAAGCTTTGTTCGGGATTATTTCCGTAATGCTTATATAGACCCTCATAGCAGTTTCTCTTAAAATACTCATAATGGTCTTCATTATCGGGAACATCAAAATGAGGCAGCTTTCTCACGCCGAATTCAAAATTAACATTACATCTGTCTGCAATTAACTGAGTATTATCAAATGCCTGCTGAACATCGGGAAATAAGGCACGCATTTCTTCTTCTGATTTAAGATAAAATTCGTCGGTTTGAAACTCCATTTTATCTTCATCATTTATTGTATGGTTTGTTTGAATACACAGCAAAATTCTATGTGTTCGGGAATCTTCTTTTTCTATATAGTGGCTGTCGTTAGTTACAATTAGAGGAATTCCTGTTTCCCGGGAAATTTTAATTATATCGGGATTTGTTCGCAGTTGTTCTTCAATTCCGTGATTTTGAAGTTCAAGGAAAAAGTTATTTTCACCGAATAAATCACTGTAATATAACGCTTTTTCCTTGGCGGCAAGATAATCGCCTTTTAACAATTTTTGAGGGATTTCGCCTGCTAAACAGGCTGAAAGACATATTAAGCCCTCGTGATACTCTTTCAGCAATTCGTCATCAATTCTGGGTTTATTATAAAAACCCTCTGTAAATCCCTTAGAAACCAGCTTTATAAGATTTTCATAGCCTTTATTGTTTTCACACAGCAAAACCATATGATAATACTCTTTATCATATTCAAAGGTCTTATCGAAACGGGTTCTGGGAGCTACATAAACCTCACAACCTATAACAGGTTTTATCCCCTCTTTTTTACAAGCTCTGTAAAAATCTATAACTCCGTACATTACACCGTGGTCGGTTATTGCAAGAGCAGTTTGTCCCATTTTTTTTGCAGCAGAAGGAAGCTTGCTTATTCGGCAAGCACCGTCAAGCAAACTATATTCACTATGCACATGTAAATGGACAAAAGACATATTACTCACCTAATACTTTTGCAGAAATTTTTCCGTCACTTAAATTTATATTAATAACATCATCTGTTTTTACCTGTTTTACAGATGTTAATACTTTACCGTCTTTTTCGGAAAAGGAATAACCTCTTTTTAAAACGGAAACAGGATTTAATGCTTCAAGCTGATTTGCCAAGGAATTTATCTTTTGAGCATTCTTCTCAAAATCAAATTTTAATTCTGTTAATACTTTTTCTTTAAATACTTTTAAGTTGCTGTAATAATTATTAATTTGTGTAACGGGTGAATTTGCATTTATTTCACTCTGTATAGCTTTAAGCTCTCTATAATGGGATTGCAATTTTGAATCTATCATTGAATAAATATATTGCCTTTGTGAATTATAATAAGCAATTAATTCGTTTTTATCGGGAACAGCTAATTCGGCCGCCGCTGACGGAGTAGGCGCACGAAGGTCGGATACAAAATCACATATGGTAAAATCGGTTTCGTGACCTACTGCTGATATAACGGGAGTGTTGCAGTTATATATTGCAAAAGCAAGCTCCTCGCTGTTAAATGCCCATAAGTCTTCTATTGAGCCTCCGCCTCTGCCGATAATTATAACATCCGCAATATTATAAAAATCCATTTTATTAACGGCGTCAACAAGCTGCTGAGGTGCACTTTCTCCCTGAACAAGCACAGGTGCAATCACTATATTTACACAGGGAAATCTTCTTGTTAAAATATTTTTTATATCCTGAATTGCCGCACCTGTTGGAGAAGTAATAACGCCTACTGTTTTCGGGAATTTTGGGATTGGCTTTTTTCTTGATTTATCAAACATACCCAGCTTTTCGAGCTTAGTTTTAAGTTGTTCATAAGCAAGAGATAATTCTCCCATTCCCGCAGGCTGCATTTCTTCTATATAAAGCTGATACTGACCTGTGGGTTCATAAACCGCAACTCTTCCGCATACAAGCACTTTCATACCGTTTTCGGGAGTAAATCTCAATCTTTTTGCATTACCTGAAAACATCACAGCTTTTATAACAGATTTATCATCTTTTAAAGATAAATAAATATGTCCGCTTTTATAATGGTCTGTTAAATTTGAAATCTCTCCTGTAATAAAAACTGCATTTAAATTCATATCATTATCCAGAAGAGATTTTATATAGAAATTCAATTGTGATACAGATATAACTTTAGGTGTATTAAATTGTGGACTTATCATGAGAATCCTTCCTAAATGCAAGATAAGAGGTTCCTGCGCTGTTATCGCAGGAATACTCGGATTTTGCAAAAGAGCAATCTATCAAAGCGGAAATATTTTTCTGAATTATTGAGTTAGACATAACTCCCCCTGCATACACAACAGGTAAATCACCGTATTTTTCTTTTAATTTTTCTGTCATCAGAAAAATTGTTTTTTCAATATAAGTTAAGCATAATTTAGCTACATATTCTTTTGATTTTCCCTGCTTTAGAGCCTTTTCACAGAGATTTTCCACTCCGCTCAAACAGCAATTACAATCCTTTAATGCAGGCTTTACTTTTATATTTTCATTACAGTTTAATGCAAGCTGTTCAAGTTCTTTACCGCAAGGAAATGAACATCCAAGCATCAGCCCTACTCTGTCTATTGCCTGTCCTGCATTTAAATCAAGTGTTTTAGCAACAATATCTATATTAAACCCCAAATCATTATTAGGACTTACCATTAAAGCCTCGGTAGTACCTCCGCTTACATGAAAAGCTAAAAATCTTTTATTAAACAACTCTTTTTTATTTGCAGAATATAACGCAGCTGAGATATGCCCCTCTTGATGCGAAAAAGTATATAACGGCACCTTTAAAGCGTCTGAAAGCATTTTTGCACTGTTTAAACCAACCGTAAAGCAAGGCATATACGAACCCTCACAAGGACGTGGCTTTGAAGAAACACCTATTGCAGTAATATTTCCGCTGAATTTTTGTAAAAGTTCAGAAAAAAGAGCGTTTAATTGCTGTGTATGATGAAACACAGCATCACTTTGTCTTAAACCCAATTCCCCATTTTTTACAGGCAAAAGCTTCTTACATTGTATAATTTCATCGTTTTTGGAATTATATATTGCAGTAGATGTTGTATAGTTACTTGTATCTATTCCCAGATAAAAAGACATTAATTATTCTCCAAATCTCTTGAAACAGCACCGAGAATACCGTTGACAAATCCGCTTTCGTCAATAGAAAATTCCTTTGAAAGCTCTACTGCTTCGTTAATTGAAACAGCAAAAGGTAAATCTTTTTCATATTTCATCTCGTAAATTGCAAGTCTTAAAACGGCTAATGAAACCTTTGAAATTCTTGAAATCTTCCAGCCTTTTTTTAAATGAGATGAAATAATTTCATCAATTTCATCTTTATTTTTATCAACGCCTTGCGCAACCTTTACGGCATAATCGCAAAACTCAACATCTCTGCTATCCATAGCGTTTTCTTTTATTTGCTCAAGTGAAAATTCATCATCTGAAAAACTCATCTCAAACAACAGAATAAAGGCTTGTTCTCTTGCACTTCTTCTTGTAATATTATAAGATTCTGTATTTGTGTTTTTACACATATAATCACAACATTTCTTTAATTTTATAAGTAATTTAAGTATACCATAAAAGAGATTTATTGTAAACACGGAAAATATCTTATTGACAGTATTTTAAA
>JAFLSJ010000034.1:1695-16546 GCA_022511005.1 Ruminococcus sp. | reverse complement strand
TATACTTCTTAAAAATTTGTGCGAATGCCCCGACAGATCATTCTGTCGGGGCATTCGGCTATTTGCAGATAACTTCCGCAAAATCAATTTTTGCTAAATATTGTAATAAAAGTTTTATTATAATTTTACTTTTGAAGCAGTCACTTTTTTGATTTTTCAATTTCAATATTCCTTTTTATTTTGGTTATTATATTATTAAGTGTAGATTTATTTTAAAAAGTATGTTATTATATAGGCAAATTATTAATCGGAGGTATTATTATGGCAGAAATCACAAAAAATTCTATTATAGGCGATATTCTTGACGAATATCCGGATACAGCAGAATATTTCTTTGAAATAGGTATGCACTGTCTTGGATGCCCTGCTTCAAGAGGAGAAACTATTGAAGAGGCTTGTATGGTTCACGGAACAGACCCTGACGCTTTAGTTGCAAAACTTCAGGCTGCTGTAAAATAATGAAAGAGCCTTTTAAACTTGATTCAAGACTTAACCTTTGTGCATCTTTTGTACGAAAAGGCGTAAAGGTTGCTGACATCGGAACAGACCACGCATATTTACCTGTGTGGTTATGTAAAAAAGGAATTGCAATTTCGGCTCTTGCCTGTGATATCGGGCAAGAGCCTTTACAAAACGGCTTAAAAACCATTAAAAAATACAATGCGGAAAATATGGTTGCAACTCGCCTATGCAACGGTCTTGCAAAAGTTAATGACAATGAAGCTCAGGACATTATAATTGCCGGTATGGGCGGAGAAACAATTGCTGAAATTATCGGTGATTGGAAATTTTCAAAAAATAGGGATAAGCATTTTATTTTACAGCCTATGACAAAATCAGATGAGCTTATTGAATTTTTATATAAAAATGGATTTGAAATTTTAAAACAAAGCTGTTGCAGAGAAAGAAAAATCTATACTGTAATGCTTGTTGAATATACAGGAAACATTCAGAGCGTTTCTAAAGAATTTACATACTTAGGCAAGCTCTCCCCTAAAGAAAATAGTCTTGACAGAGAATTTTTACAAATGGAAATAAGAAATCTTGAAAATAAAGCAAAAGGCAATAAAGAATATAAAATCATTGCAGAAAATTTGAAAAAGGAGTTATGATTATGAACACTATAAAAGAAATTTTAGATTTTACGGAAACATTTGCTCCTTTAAATTCTGCTATGGATTTTGACAATTCAGGACTTCTTGTGGGAGATGAAAACACAAGTGTTTCAAAGGTTATTGTATGTCTTGATATTACAAAGCAGGTAGTTAAGGAAGCAAAAGAGAAAAACGCTCAGCTTATAATAAGTCATCATCCCGTTATTTTTAACAGACTAAAGCATTTATCTCAAAATGATATTCCATATATGTTAATTCAAAATAATCTTTCTGCACTTTGCCTGCATACAAACCTTGATTTATCAACAGAGTTTGGTGTAAATACCTGTCTTGCAAATGCTTTAGAGCTTGAAAACATTCAATATTTTATGGATAAGGACAAGGAAATTTGTCTTGGTTTAGGCGAACTTGAAAGTCCCTTAAGTGAATTTGATTTTGCAAATCTTGTAAAGGAAAAGCTGAACTGCAAAGGCTTAAGATATACAGAACTTAACAAAACTATTAAAAAGGTTGCTGTTTCTTCCGGTGCAGGCGGAAGTGAAATCAACTTTGCAAAATCAAAGGGTGCAGACGTACTTGTTACCGGAGAAATTAAGCACAACCAAATTCTTGATGCCAACAATATGGAGCTTTCCATAGTTGACGCAGGTCATTTTAAAACAGAAAATGTAGTAGTTTTACCTCTTGTTAAAAAGCTTTCAAAGAAATTCTCCGAAACTGTTTTTGAAGTTTCCGACACATGCAGTGACTTTATAAATTATCTGTAACTGTAATAAAGAATTTACCTTTTAATATAACTCATCAATAAATTTAGGTGCATATTACAAATTATGCACCTATTTTTTATTTGATTTTAATACTAAACTAATTTTCTTATTAACAATATTATTTTTCGTGTCAAAAATATTAAAAAAGAATTGCAAATTCCGTAATAATTTGGTATAATATTTCAATGAATAACTATATGTAGTATTATGTAATATTTTAATCATATTTGAATTGAGTGAAACAGCTTGAGAATCAGAAAAAAACCTTGGGCAGAGCCTGAGCTTGCAGTTTGTCCGTTTTTTGTAAAAGAACCTGAAACTTTCAGAGGAGAATGGAAAGCTCACTTTAAAAAAGAACAGCCGATTTATCTTGAAGTCGGCTGCGGAAAAGGCGGATTTGTGGGACAAACAGCACTTAACAAGCCTGAAATTAACTTTATTGCAGTAGATATAAAAAATGATATGCTGGGTGTTGCAAGGCGAAATATTGTAAAGCTTTTTGAAGCAGAAGAAAAACAAATTGACAACATTCTTATGACTGCATACAACGTTGAACAAATTAACAAAATTCTTTCTCCTTATGATAAAATAGAAAGAATTTACATAAATTTTTGCAATCCATGGCCCAGAGCAAAACATAAAAAACGCCGTTTAACATATCCAAATAAATTAAAAATGTACAGGGAATTTCTTACAGAAAACGGTGAAATTCATTTTAAAACAGATGATGATGAGCTTTTCTTTGAAAGCCTTGAATACTTTAAAGAAAACGGTTATGAAATTGTTTATAAAACCCTTGACCTGCACCAAAGCGGTTATGAAGACAATGTTGAAACAGAGCATGAAAAAATGTTTTCCCAAGAAGGAATTAAAATTAAGTTTTGCATTGTAAAAATTAATCCTGTTTAATTTTTAGTAAAGGAGGACTTGCCTTGAAAAGTAAATTAAAATTAACTTTAATTGCTTTTGCACTTATATTTGTAACGGGCGGTTGCTCCCCTATTACTGTTGACAGCGGAAATCTTATGCGTCCACCAAAGGCAACAGGTGATGAAGAAAAAATCATTGAATTAATTGAAGAAAACTCAGGTGACAATTACAAGCTCAAATATCCTGAAAACGGAAGCGTTCGTTCAGCAATTGCAATGTATGACCTTGACGGCGATTCCCAAAATGAAGCAATTGCTTTTTATGAGACCTCTGACCCTGCTGATACTACAACTCATATGCTTGTAATGTATGAAAACTCGGACGGTTGGAATTTAGCAGGAGACGCACAGACTCAAAATACAAATATTGACAGAGTTGAGTTTGCCGATGTCACGGGAGATAAAATTCTTGATATAATTATTGGTTATAAAACCTTTAACTCCAATGTAAATCAGTTGAATGTTTATTCTTATTCAAAGGGAACGGCAACACCCATAGATATTTCGCAAACCTACACAAGCTTTGTTATTAACGATTTTAACGAAGACTTAAAAAATGATATTTTAACATTATCAATTAATACAGAAAAAAATTCCGAGGCTGTTCTTTTAAGCTATAATGAAAGCGATAAAATAATTTCTCCGATTTCAGGCACTGAAATTGATAACAACATTACAAGCTTTGAAAATATTATAAGCGGAAAAACAAATGAAAATCAAACTGCCGCTTTTATTGACGGAACTATTGGCACAGATAAAATCTGCACACAGTTAATTTATTACGATTCACAAAAAAACAGTCTGGAAAACGGTTTATATTCAAATTCCTACGATTACATAAATCCTACGATTCGTGACGGCAAAACCTTCTGTACCGATATTGATAAAAATGAAATTATAGAAATCCCTACTCTAACAAAAATGCCCCATACAAGCGAAGAAAATGAAGAGTATATTGCAACAAAAGCAATTTGGAACACCTTTGATACAACATCTAAAAGTCTTAATGAAGTTTCAACTATGGTAGTAAACTACAATTCTGCCTACTATTTTAAGCTTTCCGATAATTTAAAGTATATAACAACTGCACAAATCAACACTCAGGATAATTCAATGACAATTTATGAGTGGGACGGAGATAAAATTAATAATCAGCTTTTAACCATTAAAGTTTATAACTCGGACGAATGGTCAACAACAGGCAAAACCGACGGATACTTTCTTATTAAGGAAGACACTTCCAATGCATATTGCTGTAAGATTTATGAAAATGAAGGATCATATAAATTTACAGATACTGAGATTCAAACATCATTCAGTCTTTTTTCCGAATACACAGAAAATTAACTTAATACAATTAATATTTTAAAGATAAAAGCGTAATTAAAACGGAGGTTATAATTATGAAAAAAATACTTGTTTGCGAAGATGAAGCCGCTATCCGTGACTTTGTGGTTATAAATTTGCAAAGAGCCGGATATGAGGTTGTAGAGGCAGACTGCGGAGAAACCGCTTTAAAGAAATATGAGGAATGCGGCGGTGACTTTGATGTTGCGATTCTTGACGTTATGATGCCCGGAATTGACGGATTTCAGGTATGCAAGGAATTAAGAAACCGCAACGGCGGAATAGGCATTATTATGCTTTCTGCAAAAACTCAGGAGATGGATAAGGTAACAGGTCTTATGCTGGGAGCAGACGACTATGTTGCAAAACCGTTTTCACCAAGCGAGCTTCTTGCAAGAGTAGACTCTCTTTACAGGAGGGTTTCACTTGCACAGTCACATTCTGAAAACAACTTTAAAGAGGAGCTTAAATCAGGTGAATTTACTCTTAATTTGAGAAACCGTGCTTTGCTTAAAAACGGAAAGGTTATTGAACTTACTCAGGTTGAGTTCCAGATTATGGAGTACTTTTTCTCAAATCCGGGCGTTGCTCTTGACAGAACAGACATCTTAAGCCATGTTTGGGGCGATGCATATGTTGGCGAAGAAAAAATTGTTGATGTAAACATAAGAAGATTAAGAATGAAGGTTGAGGACGAGCCTTCAAATCCCAAATATATTATTACGGTTTGGGGACTTGGTTATAAGTGGGACGCTTAACTTAAAATCGAAACTTATTTTTAACTACAAAAAGGGGGGGCGGCAAAATTTGTTTCGTGACTTTTCAAAAGGTATTACAAGGCGTTGGATGCTTAACAATTTAAGTGTTATTTTAACAATAGTAATACTGATTGTAATAAGCCTTATTTTTGCCGTTTCTTATATTTATAATAACAGCGTTCAGCAGGTTTTATCATCTGCCTGTAATGAGCTTTCAGCAGTATTTCCAAATTATCAGACGGATAATTCAAACACTTTCATTTCCACATCTCGCAATTATGTTGAAAACTTCAACTATAAGGACAGAATGGAAGTTATGGTACTCAACTCAACCGGCAGAGTTATGATGACCTCAACCGGCTTTAACCCTGACGAAAATCAGGAAATGCCCGACTTTGAGCTTGCTAATACAAGTGAATACGGTATCGGAAATTACAGCGGAAACTTAAATTCCGGAGAAAGCGTTACTGCCCAGACACATATTATCACAAACCAAAACGGTACTTGTGTAGGCGCTATAAGGTATGTTTCTTCAACGGAAATTGTAAACAATACAGTCCTTACTATATCAATAATCATTATATTGTCGGGACTTTTGATTATTGTACTCGTTGTAATTTCAGGCAGCTACTTTATCCGTTCTATCGTCAGACCTGTACGGGATTTATCCGATACGGCAAAAAGAATTGCTCAGGGCGATTTTTCCGTTACCATAAATAAAAAATATGATGACGAAATCGGCGAGCTTTGCGATGCGGTAAAGGATATGTCTAAGGATTTACAGACAGCCGATCAAATGAAGAACGATTTTATCTCCCGAGTATCTCACGAGTTGAGAACTCCCCTGACCGCTATTAAAGGCTGGGCGGAAACAATGCAGCTTAACGAATCGGGAAAAATTGAAAGAAGTACTTTTGAAAAAGGTATGAATGTTATTATTAAAGAATCGTCAAGACTTACGAGTATTGTTGAAGAGCTTCTTGATTTCAGCCGTCTGCAAAGCGGAAGAATGGTACTTATGTGTGAAAAGCTTGATATTCTTGCGGAGCTTGACGAAACAGTATATATGCTTAAAGAAAGGGCATTGTCAGAGAGCAAGCACCTTCTTTATGATGAGCCTGAAACAGTATTTCCTCCTGTTTACGGCGACAGAAACAGATTAAAACAAGTCTTTTTAAATATTATAGATAATGCTTTAAAATATACTCCTGAATCAGGCGTTGTTGCAATTCAGGTTATTTATGATACAGATAAACAACCTGACATAATTAAGGTTGTAGTAACAGACACAGGCTGCGGAATTGCTCCGGAGGACTTGCCAAAAGTCAAGGATAAGTTTTATAAGGCAAACCAAAAGGTAAACGGTTCAGGTATCGGACTTGCCGTTGCCGACGAAATTATGACACTGCACCACGGCTCACTTAATATAGAAAGCGGCGAGGGTGTAGGAACAACGGTAACCATTACCTTCCCTATTTATAAAGAGGGACAACAGCCTGAAATCCCAAAGCAGGAAATTATTAAAATTTAGCTGTCAATAAAAAAATCAAAGGTCTTAGATTAAGAAAACTAAAAGTTTTGGTCGAGCTTTTTCAAAAGCTCGCGGGGATCAAAGGGCGAGTAGCCCTTTGTCGCGGTCAGTGACCGCGAAACCTACCTATTAATTTATTAAAAAACGGGTTGCTTTTTAAATGCGACTAAGTAGCCCTTTGTCGCCGATTAATTCAGCGAAATTCAAATATTATGATTAAAAAATAAAAATAAAATTGCGGAAGGTATGAACTTATGGCTAAAACATGTACAAAAAAAATCACATCTATAGGCGGTAGTGCTTTAATTGAAGGCATTATGATGAGAGGTCCTAAAAGAACTACCGTTGCAGTCAGAACAGGTGCAGACGAGATTTATACAGAGGATGTTGGAATTACAACACTTGCTCAAAAATGCAAGGCATTTAAACTGCCCCTTTTAAGAGGTATAGCAGGACTTGTTGACTCAATGCGTTTAAGCTATAAAGCTTTAATGCTCTCTGCCAATAAAGCTATTGAATCAGGAGAAGTTGAGGAAGAAGAACCAAGCAAATTTGAAAAATGGATTGATGAGAAATTCGGAGATAAATTTTTAAAAGTTTTAATGGTTTTCTCAGCAATTTTAGGCGTCTTACTTGCAGTTTTCTTATTCTTCTTTTTACCCACATTCTTATTTGATTTAACCTCATATGTTGTTCCTGCGTTCAGGGGAACATCAGGAAATGTTGTATTTTACAAATCTGTATTCGAGGGTATTTTAAAAATAGTTTTATTTCTTCTTTACATAGTCGTATGCTCAAGAATGACAGAAATGAAGCGTGTATTTATGTATCACGGAGCAGAGCATAAAACGATTTTTTGCTATGAAAACGAAGAAGAACTTACCGTTGAAAATGTGAAAAAACAAACAAGATTCCACCCCAGATGCGGTACAAGCTTTATGATTTTAATGCTTATTGTAGGAATTATTATCGGTCTTTTTGTTCCGGTTGCACCTTTCGGAATTTCCGCTTTAAGACCTGTAATTAAAATTCTTCTTCTCCCTGTTTCCTGCGGAGTTGGTTATGAGCTTATTAAAATCTGCGGAAAACACGATAATGTATTAACAAGAATTATTGCCGCTCCCGGACTTTGGGCTCAGAGAATTACAACAAAAGAGCCTGATGAAAAAATGTGTGAAGTTGCAATAAAGGCTATGAAAGAAGTTATTCCCGACGACGGAACAGATATTGTTAAATAATTATACGATAATTATCCGAAAGGAAAACTAAACTTGACCATTGAAAATCTTTATAAAGAGGCTAAATATAAACTACAAAAGGCGGGAATTGAAGATCCCGCCTTTGACGCTTTATGCTTAATAGAAAAAGTATTCGGCTTTAATAGAGCAATGCTTATTGCAAACGGCAATAAAGAGGCAACTCCAAAAAAAATTCAGGAATTCAATGCTCTTGTTAATTTAAGAGCAGAATTTGAACCCCTGCAATATATCTTAGGAAGCTGGAGCTTTATGGGATATGATTTTAAAGTAGGCAGAGGTGTGTTAATTCCCAGAGAAGATACCTGCGAGGTAATAAGCCTTTGTCTTGAAAAAGGTAAAAATATTGAGAACCCTAAAATTTTAGACCTTTGTGCAGGAAGCGGAGCAATCAGCGTTGTATTATCAAAAGAGATTGAAAACGCAGATGTAACTGCTGTTGAAAAATCAGACCTTGCTTTCCCCTATCTTTTAGAAAACATAAAAGAAAACAGCTGTAATGTTAAAGCCGTAAAGGGAGATATTTTTACTTGTGCCGATGATTTTCCGGACAACTTTTTTGATATAATCGTATCTAACCCTCCTTATATAAAAACTGAAGAAATTAAAACCCTACAACCTGAAGTAAAAAATGAACCACGCCTTGCCCTTGACGGCGGAATTGACGGGTATGACTTTTACAGATTGATAATAAAAAACTGGACTAAAAAATTAAAACCCGGCGGACATATGGCTTTTGAACTAGGCGAAAATCAGTTTGAAACCGTAAAAGCCCTAATGACAGAAGAGAATTTTACAAATATTAAAGAAAAATTAGATTTAGGAAATACTCAAAGGGCTATAATTGGGACTTTGCTTCCAAAATAGAAATTTTGTTCGAATTTTTTAATTATAAATTATTGCTTTTTCAGCGTTAATAATTTATAATATTATCATAATAATTTAGAAATTTTGCCTTTGGCAAAAACGGAGGTATAAAATAAATGGCAGTAGATAAGAATAAAGCGCTTGAAACAGCGTTAAGTCAAATTGAAAAACAGTTCGGCAAGGGTGCCGTTATGCGTTTAGGTCAGAATTCTTCTATGAATGTAAGCCATATTTCAACAGGCTCACTTTCTCTTGATATTGCTTTGGGAATAGGCGGTCTGCCCAGAGGAAGAATCGTAGAAATTTACGGACCTGAATCCTCAGGTAAAACAACACTTTCACTTCATTGTATTGCAGAGGGTCAGAAAAACGGCGGTAATGTTGCATTTATTGACGTTGAACACGCCCTTGATCCTACCTATGCTGCTGCTTTAGGCGTAGATGTTGACTCACTTTTAGTATCACAGCCTGATACAGGTGAAGACGCTTTGGAAATTGCCGAAGCTCTTATACGAAGCGGTGCTATTGATGTAATTGTTATCGACTCTGTTGCGGCTCTTGTTCCAAAAGCAGAAATTGAGGGAGAAATGGGCGACAGCCACGTTGGTCTTCACGCAAGACTTATGTCACAGGCTTTAAGAAAGCTTGCAGGTGCTATATCTAAATCTAACTGCGTTGCTATTTTCATTAACCAGCTTCGTGAAAAGGTGGGCGTTGTTTACGGTAACCCGGAGGTTACAACAGGCGGTCGTGCTTTAAAATTCTACAGCTCTGTAAGAATTGATATAAGAAGAAGTGAAACAATCAAGTTAAACGGCGAAATGATAGGTTCCCGTACAAGAGCAAAGGTTGTTAAAAATAAAATGGCTCCTCCTTTCAGAGAGGCTGAATTTGATATTATGTACGGCGAAGGTATTTCAAGAATAGGTGAGTTATTAGATCTTGCTGTAAATGCAGATGTTGTGCAAAAATCAGGTGCATGGTTTAGCTATAACGGCACAAGACTGGGACAAGGCAGAGATAAGGTTAAAGAGTTATTAAAAGAAAACACAGAACTTGCAAAGGAAATTGAAGACAATGTAATGGCTAATCTTGATAAAATTCAGAAATCTCCGAAAGCTAAAAAAGGTGCAACTGTTAAAGCTGCCGCTGTAGCAGTTGCTGAGGAACAACTGGAAAACGACAAAAATACCGCATCTAAGAAAATTGATGTTCTGGTTGAAGATTAATGATAATAACAGATATAAAAAAGGGCAGAAAATATCTTTCCTCCGTTTATATTGACGGCGAACTTGCCGTAAAGCTTGATACCAGAGTCGTTCTTGAAAACGGCATCAGAGCGGGACTTGAAATTGACGATGAAAAACTCAAGGAATACATTGATTTATCAAATACCCGAAGAGCAAAAGAAAAGGCTCTTTGGCTTATATCAAGTCGGGATCATTCAAAAAAAGAACTGATTGATAAAATTGCTAAAACCTCTGATAAAGAGTCAGCCCGAATGGCCGCTGACAGAATGGAAGAACTGGGGCTTGTTAACGATGAAAAGTTTGCAAGAAGATATCTTGATGAGCTTTTAAATATTAAACATCTCTCTAAAAGAGGTGCAAAATACAAGCTTATTCAAAAGGGTATTGACAAAGATTTAATTGATGAAATTCTTGAGGACACGGAAGTTGACCCCAAAGAAAATATAAGAGCTGTAATAGAAAAAAAATATTTTAAAAATCTTTCAGATGAAAAGGTAAAAAGGCGTTGTATCGCCGCTTTGCAAAGAATGGGTTACGGATATTCAGACATAAACAGCGTTATAAAAGAATATATTGAGGATGAGTATTATAATGAATTTTAAAGTGGGAATGGTGTCCCTGGGCTGTGAAAAAAACAGAGTTGATGCAGAAATGCTGATGTACTCTTTAAGGGAACACGGCTATCAGCTTGTTGAAGATGTTGCAGACGCAGATGTTGCAATTGTAAATACCTGCGGTTTTATTGAGTCCGCAAAACAGGAAAGCATAGACGAAATTATTGAACTTGGCAAATTAAAGGCTGAGGGAAAAATTAAAAAAATTATCGTTACAGGCTGTCTTGCACAACGCTACAAACAAGAAATTATGGAAAATCTTTTTGAGGTTGACGCAGTTGCAGGAATCGGCGCAAACCAAAATATAGCAGAAATTGTAGAGCAAACTCTCAAAGATGAAAAGCCTGAGGCTTTCCCCGATAAACTACTTCTTCCCCTTGACGGAAAAAGAATTCAAAGTACTCCCTTTTATTATTCATACATAAAAATTGCAGAGGGCTGTTCAAACTGCTGTTCATACTGTGCAATTCCTTTAATAAGAGGAAAATTCCGCAGCCGAGAAATTGAGAACATTTTACAGGAAGCAAAAGGATTAGCTGAAAACGGCGTTAAAGAGCTTATTGTTATTGCTCAGGATACAACAAAATACGGCTCCGATATATACGGAGAACCTTCCCTTGCAAAGCTTTTAAAGGAGCTTTGTAAAATTGACGGTTTAAAGTGGATAAGAGTGCTGTACTGTTACCCCGAAAACCTGACAGATGAGCTTATTGACACAATTGCAAATGAAGAAAAGATTGTTAAATATATAGATTTACCAATGCAACATTGCAGTAAGGCTGTATTGGAAAAAATGAACCGCAAGGGAAATATGGAAACCCTGCGTGAAAAGGTAAATAAGCTGAGAAGTAAAATTCCCGATATTACGATAAGAACTACATTTATCACAGGTTTTCCGGGAGAAACAGAAGAAGACTTTAACGAGCTTGCCCTTTTTGCAAAGGAAATGAAATTTCAAAGACTGGGCTGTTTTGCTTATTCTCAGGAAGAAAACACAAAAGCAGCACTTATGGCTGAGCAAATTGACGATGAAATTAAACAAAAGCGTGCTGATATTATTATGGAACAGCAGCAGCTTATTATGGAAGAATACTGTAAGAGCCTTGAAGGCAAAACTATTGAAGTTTTGTTTGAGGGCTATGACCGTTACGCCGAATGTTATTTCGGACGTTCACAGGCAGATGCACCTGAGGTTGACGGATTGGTATTCTTTACGATAAACGGAGAAAAACCGCAGGTGGGTGATTTTGTAAAGGTTAAAATCACTGATCACCTGGGCTGTGACCCTGTTGGTGAAATGATTTATTAAATGAGGTATAATATGAATTTACCCAATAAACTTACTCTAATCAGAATAATTCTTGTTCCTTTCTTTATAGCAACCCTGCTAATTGATTTTCCACATCATTTTATTGTGGCTTTAATTTTATTTGCCGTTGCTTCGATTACAGATTGTCTTGACGGAAAAATTGCAAGAAAAAACAATTTAGTAACAGATTTAGGTAAGTTTCTTGACCCCCTTGCAGACAAAATTTTAGTTATGTCTGCACTTGTTTGTTTTGTAGCTTTGGGATTAAACGACTGCATAATTGTTATAATCGCTCTTTTCAGGGAGTTTACCATAACCTCTGTCAGACTTATGGCAGCGAGCAAGGGCAAGGTAGTAGCCGCCAATATTTTCGGCAAAATTAAAACCGTAACTCAAATAATTGCGGTAATTGCAATTTTTGTATTACAATATGCTCTGGAACTTATAAATATGGGAATAATTCCGCTGTCAAACGATATTTACAACCTTTTATCTTCTCTGTTTTTTATTATCGGAGAAGTTCTCCTTTGGATTTCCACATTCTTTGTGATTTTATCGGGAATAATTTATGTTTTTGAAAACAAGGAATTTATTATAGGAAAATAATATTTGCTTTTTTCAATAATTTGTATATAATAAAGTATATAAGTTATAATTAAATGCGTTGAAAAGGAAAAGTAGCAGTTTTTCTGCCATCAGAGAGGAACACATTTGCTGGGAGTGTTCTTGGTTAAGTATTCTGTGAAATGCACCTTGGAGCTTGCAGGGGGAATTTTATACTAATCTCTATTAGTATCAGTATCTCTGTACGTATTACCTGCGTTAAAGGTATTAAAGAGCGGTAAAGCTTTTACTGCTGAATTTGGGTGGAACCACGACTGCGTCGTCCCTTTCGGGATGGCGTTTTTTTATTTCAAACTAATCTCAATTTAAAGAATAGAAGTCTTTTTCAATATATAAACGGATACTATTACTAACGGAGGTGATTAACTTGTTTAAAACCTTAAGGGCAGATATTAACGCTATTTTAGAGCGTGACCCTGCCGCAAGATCTAAAATTGAAATTTTTTTCTTATATTCAGGCTTTAAAGCTGTCAGATCCCACAGAAGAGCCAACTGGTGCTTTAGACATAATCTTAAATTTTTAGCAAGATTTATTTCTCAGAGAAGCAGACACAAAACAGGAATTGAAATTCACCCCGGTGCCACAATCGGAAAGGGGCTTTTTATAGACCACGGAATGGGTGTTGTAATCGGAGAAACTACCGTTATAGGCGACAACTGCACAATTTATCAAAATGTTACCCTTGGTGGTACGGGCAAGGAAACAGGCAAGCGACATCCAACCCTGGGCAACAATGTTCTTGTAGGTTCAGGAGCTAAAGTGCTGGGCCCCTTTACTGTTGGAGATAACGCACGAATCGCCGCAGGTGCCGTTGTGCTTAATGAAGTTCCTGCAAATTCAACGGCAGTTGGCGTTCCTGCACGAATTGTTAAAATAAATGGCGTTAAAATGGATCCACTTGACCAAATTCATTATTCCGACCCCGTTTCCCTTGCAATTTGCAGTCTTGAAACAAAGATTGCGTCTCTTGAGAGAAAAATCCAAAGTATGGAGGAAAGTAAAAAATGATTTTATATAACACATTAGGACAGACAAAACAGGAATTTATCCCCTATGAAAATAAAAAGGTTAATATGTACACCTGCGGTCCTACCGTTTACCATTTTGCACATATAGGAAATTTAAGAACTTATATTATGGAGGATGTTCTTGAAAAATACCTCCGTTACAGCGGATATGATGTTACAAGAGTTATGAACATTACAGATGTAGGACATCTTTCAAGCGATGCCGATACAGGCGAGGACAAAATGCTTTCAGGAGCAAAAAGAGAGCATAAAACCGTTATGGAGATTGCTAAATTTTATACAGACGCATTTTTTGACGATTGTAAAAAACTGAACATTAAAACTCCTGATGTTGTAGAGCCTGCAACAAACTGCATTGACGATTTTATCAATATGGTTTCTGTGTTACTTGAAAAAGACTACGCTTATATTGCAGGCGGAAATGTTTATTTTGATACCTCGAAGCTTGATAATTACTATGTGTTCGGTAATTTTAAAGAAGAAGACCTTGCAGTCGGTGTTCGTGATAGTGTTGACGCTGACGAAAACAAAAAGAATAAAAGTGACTTTGTGCTTTGGTTTACAAAATCAAAGTTTGAAGATCAGGAATTAAAATGGGATAGCCCTTGGGGCATAGGTTATCCCGGCTGGCATATTGAGTGTTCGGCAATAAGTATTAAACATTCAGGAGAATATCTTGATATTCACTGTGGCGGTATAGATAATGCTTTCCCACACCATACAAATGAAATTGCTCAAAGCGAAGCATTTTTAGGTCATCCATGGTGTAAATATTGGTTTCACGTTCTTCATCTTAACGATGCAAGAGGCAAAATGAGCAAATCAAAAGGCGGTTTTTTGACCGTTTCATTACTTGAAGAAAACGGCTACGATCCCCTTGCCTACAGAATGTTCTGCCTGCAATCTCATTACAGAAAACCTCTTACTTTCAGCTATGACAGCCTTGATAATGTTCAAAAGGCTTATAATAAGCTTATTAACCGTGTTGCTAATCTTAAAGACGGTGAAGCTATAAACGAAGAAAATCTTGTACCCTACCGCCAAAGCTTTAAGGACGCTATGGATAACGACCTTAACACCTCCTTAGGTTTAACCTGTGTTTACGATGTGCTGAAAGCAAACGATTTATCAGACAGCGAAAAGAGAAAGCTTATTGAAGAATTTGATTATGTTTTATCTCTTGATCTATTAAATGGTAAAATTAACTCTGAAAGTGCTGAAATTTCCGTTTCTGACGATTTTAATAAAGAAATCGAAGAATTAATCGCAAAACGAAATGAGGCCAGAAAGAGCAAGGATTGGGCAACAGCAGACGCTATCAGAGATGAGCTTAAAGCAAAGAAAATCGTTTTAATTGATACTCCACAGGGCGTTAAGTGGGAATTTGAAAAATAGTTTTCGAGCTTTTGAAAAAGCTCGACCAAAACTTTTGTTTTTCTTGACTATTACCTTTAA
>JAFLSJ010000034.1:0-1595 GCA_022511005.1 Ruminococcus sp. | reverse complement strand
AAAACTTTTGTTTTTCTTGACTATTACCTTTAATCTTTTAAATTTCATCGTCTACATTATCCGGGTTTCTTGTCAGCAAAAGATTTTTGACTTAAAACTGAATAAATTAATATTATCCCCTCATATATCTTTATGGGGGGATTTTTATGAAACTTTTTATAATAACCAAACAAACAATTATTTGTTTAACAATTTGTCTTTTTGCCGCTGTTCTTGCAGGAGTAATATCTTTAGGTGCAGTTGCACAAACAACCCAAACTGCCGCCGAAACAAGAGAAATTCCGATTTACTGTGTTGATACTCAGGAAAAGAAGGTTGCTCTATCTTTTGACGCCGCCTGGGGTAACGAACAAACGGAACAGCTTTTAAATATTTTAGATAAATATAATGTTAAAACGACCTTCTTTCTGGTAGGCGAATGGGTTGACAAATATCCTGACTCTGTAAAAGAAATTGCAAAAAGGGGGCATGATGTTGAAAACCACAGTAATACTCACGCATATATGACACAACTCTCCGAATCCGATATGGATACGGAAATTAATGAATGTAACAAGAAGATCCAAGATTTAACAGGCAACTGCCCTACTCTTTTCAGAGCTCCCTACGGCGACTATAACAATCCTGTTGTAAAAGCAGTCAAAGAGAATGATATGTACTGTATTCAATGGGATGTTGATTCTCTTGACTGGAAAGACCCAAGTCCGCAGCAAATTGTTAAGAATATTACAGATAAAATAGAATGCGGAAGTATTATACTTATGCACAACGGTGCCACAAATACTCCTGAGGCTCTGCCTATTGTTATTGAATCCATACAGGCTGAGGGATATGAAATTGTACCGATTTCAGAAATTATACCCCAAGGCGATTATACAACTGATGCAAACGGTATGATGCATATTACAACAAAGGAAGAATCTGAAAGTAAAGCAAAAACAGAAACTACAAGCGAGTAATTTGGCTAAGAGCAACAATTTATTTAGCAATTTTTATTTATTTTAAATATAGTCTTAGGTGTAATCACTAAAAAACGAGCAATCACTTTGTATATTAATTTCTCACTAAAACTATTGACTATTATTTAATATTTTAATATAATATAGACAAAGAAAAGGAAATGTCCTTTTTAATAAATTAAGCAGGTGAGTCCGATGAGACAATAACTTAATAAGTTATTTCAGAAAGATTTGAAGCATAATTGTTAATACTTATTTACAGCACACAATGTGCAAAAATAAAAATTAAAGTTAAATATAAGTAAATCAAGCTGAATATAATCTTTTCAAATTTCAGATATAGTAATATAAATTTATTAAATTTTATTTAAAACAACCGATTTAAAAACGATTCCATATATTACCTAACCAAAAGAGCGTATATCATAAGATATACGCTCTTTGCATTTGAAAAAGTATTTTATTTCGACGCATTTCGTCGGTGGCAAAGGATTACCCCTGTCACTTTTTTGAAAAGTAACTGGTATTTATCATATATTAATAGGTAGGTTGTCGCGGTCACTGACCGCGACAAAGGGCGGCTCGCCCTTTGATCCTCGCGAGCTTTTGAAAAAGCTCGACCAAAACTTTTGATTT
>JAFLSJ010000033.1 GCA_022511005.1 Ruminococcus sp. | reverse complement strand
AGCAACCGGCTCATAACCGGTCGGTCCGGGGTTCGAGTCCCTGATGGCCCACCAAGCAAAAACCGCATTAGAAAGCCATTTATAGGCTTTTTAGTGCGGTCTTTTTTTATTTATTTCTCCGTAAAATATTGTAAAAAATCTTACGTAAAAGCTTTATGCCTTGTTAAAGCAATCAGTTTGTTTAATATGTTCTGCAAAAAAGGGAGATGTATTATAATTTGCATCTCCCTTAATTTTATTCTTCCATTTGTTTTCCGAGAAAAGCCGCCGCAGACTGTGCAAGCTTAATTTCAGTTTCTGTTGGAATTTTAACTGCCTCGCTTTTAAGCATTACTACCGCACCTGTTATATCTCCCGAAGCAATAATAGGGAAGATAACAGAGGCAAAACAATCAAGACCCTCTATCGGCTGAATATCATTAACCGTAGCACTTGTTGCCGCAAAGCTTTTTCTGTTTTCCATGTAATTTTCAAGCACGGGACTGATTCTTCTTTCGAGATACTCTCTTTTTGAAACTCCTGCCGCTGCAACTACATGGTCTTTATCGCATATAACTGTAGGCATATTGCTTATTCTCGCAAGAACATCTGCATACTGAGCAGAAAAAGCGGATAATTCACCAACGGGTGAATACTTTTTGAAAATAACCTCACCGTCAGTTGCTGTGTATATTTCCAACGGGTCACCCTCGCGAATACGCAAAGTACGTCTGATTTCTTTTGGGATAACTACTCTACCCAAGTCGTCAATTCTTCTGACAATTCCTGTTGCTTTCATAATATATAAACTCCTTTTGATTTTGAAATGTTTGCCTTGTTATTATTTGTAACACATACAAGAATATTCAGCAGAAAGACTTATGGTAAATAAAGTAAAAAATTAAATTCAAAAAATATAAATATCAGATAACAATATTAATAAGCATATAAATAGAAAGTAAATAAGCTTATAATAAAATTATATTTGCATAAAATTCCTTATAAACAAGAAAAATTTACATTTTATATTTTAAATATAAACACACAAAATACTATTGCGGCGAAAACAAAGAGCCGTTTAAAATATAGAATTAAAAATCAGTAGAAAAAATTAAAAGGAGAAAACGAAAATGTCAAAAAGCAATATTGTAGTGCCTGAAGCTAAAGAAGCACTTGAGCGTTTCAAGATGGAAGCTGCAAGCGAAGTAGGCGTAAACCTTAAGAATGGTTACAATGGCGATTTAACATCTCGTCAGGCTGGATCAATCGGTGGCCAGATGGTTAAAAAGATGATTGAATCTTACGAAAACAGCTTAAAATAATTATTTCCTGATTATTAAGTTATCATTCTAATATTGAAAAATATTAAAAAATCGGCAGGGCAATAGTCCTGTCGATTTTTTTATTTAATTTCATATTTGGGCAGATACCAGAGCAGAGCCGTTTTATAGTCATAATAATTGCTGAGAAATTTAATTCCTTCTAAGCTTACTCCTACACATCTAATGTCTTTATTGAATTTTTCACTTATTTTATCCCAGGGAGAAGCAACGGAAATTAAATTTTCATATTTTTCATCAGTATATGTAACTCCGGATGAACATTCAGAATAGGGAACAAAGACAGTTTTGTTATCATTATATATGTAAACACCATTTGTTTCATTTATAATATTTTTTATTTTTTCTTTAATATTTGAATAATTATCGGGATATTCTTCTTTTAATCCTAAATCAGAAATATAAATATTTTTATCTTCTAAATCATAAGATTTTATATCTTTATTTAAGTTGTTATTAAATAAAACCGCAAACGCTTTTAAAGCTTCGTCGTTTAAATCCTCGCTGTATCTTGCATATAAAAGACCTTCCAATACGCTATTTTCACTTTTTTGATTTTTATTATTTTTTGTACTTACGCTGTTTTGAGTGCTTTTATTTTTTTCAAAAGTCTTAACAGAGGCGTTTCCCATACTTATAACAGGTATAATACCCATAACTAAAAATATAAGAATCAAAAAAAATACTTTAATTTTCATCTGCTTTCTCCTTGCATTATAAGTGCCTTTTTGTAAAAATTCCTTTGAAATAGTCAGATTAAATTTCTTGACATAGGCCTTTATTTGTCATAGAATATATATGATTAAATATTAAAATATTATGAGTATGTCTTAAAATAAATTTAAGAACGAGAAATGGAGAAATTATATGAGAACTAAATTATGTTGGATACCGTTCATACCTGTTACATTAATAATGATATTTTTAAAATATATTGAAACAACCCTTTCGGCAGACGAAACCTTTATGGGACTTGATATAATAGATCTTCGATATACAGTAATTGCATTAGTTCCTATACTGCTTATATTATGTATATTAATAAGCTTATTTGACAGAAAAACATCACCGTTTTATTTAGTAATCAGAAATATAGGTGCTGCATTATTTGCATTTATTGCAGCGGTAGCTGTAATGTTTAAAAGCGTTATGTCGATTATGAACATATTATCATCAGGAAACATTTCGGTAATTGATCTTGTTACAGCGATTATCGGTATAATTGCAGGCATAGCGATTCTATTTATGGCGTCATATCATTTAAGCGGCAAAAATTATTCTTCATCACTTGGTGTTTTAATGCTGTTTCCGGCATTATGGGCAGCATTTGAGCTTATTTTAATTTTCCTTTCATATACAACAATATCTGTATTATCAAAGGATATGCTTGATTTAATTTGCTTTGCACTTATTGCTCTGTTCCTTTTCACGGATTCTATGGTACTTGGAAGTATGGAAGGAAAAAATCCCGTAAAAAGATGCTTTATTTACGGAATGCCCACAGTGGCGGCAACATTTGCATATACAACATATCAGGCTGTAACTTACATTAACACTGAATCTTTAGAAATCAGTGATGTTGCAAATACGATTACAATATTTGCAATCGGTGCTTATGCATTATTTGAAATAATTGAATTAACATTTAAAGCAAATACAAAAGAAGCAGTAGTTGTAATTGACAAAGAAGATGAAGTTAAAGAATATGCACAGTCAACAGTAAGAGAAGAAGTTGATCTGTTATTGGGCGAAAGTGCAAATGATCATCGAGAATCATTAGATTTAAAGGAAGAGAATATAGAGGAATATAATTTATCCGATTTAGACATAGAAGAGGATATTTCCCCGGTTAATGAAAAAGTTGAAGAAAATAAATATAAAGAAGTTAGTGATGCACCTAAAAAACCTGAAAGATCATCTTTAAAAGAAACAAATAATATATCTGATTTGGATTTTGTTATAGCTCCAAAGGAAGATGTAAGAAAAAACAGTCCTAAAAATGAGCTTGATACAAGAATGGATCAGATAGATAAATTAATTCTTGAAATTCAGTCAAAACAGAATAAGAACGATTAAAATAACCTTAAGTTAAAATAACCTTAAAGCAAGGTGGTTTTATGAAAAAACTTATAAGTATATTTCTGATATTGATACTGCTCATATCTGCAAGCTATTTCTATGCAGCATCGGCAGAAGGAGATTTTGTTATAGAGGACGGAGTCCTTATTTCATACAACGGAAGTGCCTCCGCAGTTACGATTCCCGATGGAGTTTATTATATCGGCAATAATGCATTTGAAAATAACAAATCAGTAAAATCCGTCAACCTGAAAAATAAGGTCGAGTTTATAGGAGATAAGGCGTTTTATAACTGTACGTCGCTATCGTATTTGGAGGGTGCAGCGTCAGTAAGCTCAGTGGGTGCTTTTGTTTTTTCGGAAACTCCGTATATAAATTCAGCTTCCGGAGATTTTGTAACACTTAACGGAATACTTTTAAAATATAAGGGAGCTTCTCAAAATGTAACAATTCCCGATAATATCGCCGTAATTGCACCCTATGCATTTTATGACAATACAAAAATTACCACAATCTGTATAAATGAAAATACTTTCAGTATCGGAGAAGGAGCCTTTTACGGCTGTACTTCTTTAAATTCTGTTACAATTCCAAGTACTGTCAGAGAAATCGGCGCATATGCATTTTATAATACACCGTGGCTCAATAGCAATAGTGGTCAGTTAATAGTAGGCGACGGCATACTTCTTTCTTATATGGGCAACGAGGAGAATGTTAAAATTAACTCAACTGTAAAGAGAATTGCACCATATGCCTTTTATGAGAATAAAAATCTTAAAACAGTATATTTTTCACCAAATACATATATTATAGGTTTGCGTTCCTTTATGGGATGTGAAAACCTTACAAGTATTTCCGTTTCAGATAAGGTTCAGTTTATAGATGAAGAGGCTTTTGCAAAATGTACTTCACTTAAGAAAATCAATATACCGAAAAATGTTGAGCATATAGGCAAAGGTACTTTTGCAGGCTGTATTTCACTTACAAGAGCTGATATAGGCGGTAAGCTTAAAAAGTTAGATTACGGTGCATTTGCAGGCTGTACATCTCTTGTAACAGTTTATATCCGTGATAATATTAATGAAATAGGAAATAATGTTTTTTGGGGTTGTGACTCTCTTAAAAAGATACGTATGCCTGAAAATGTAGAAGTTATCGGCAGTGGTGTTTTTGGAAACGTACCGCCGGCACTCACCGTACACAGCGCATCATCTTCATCACAATTAAAGGATTTGTGTTCCTCTGCAAATATATCTTTTTCAGGGGAATACGGCGATGTTGATAACAGCGGCTCGTTAGATATCAAAGATGCAACATTAATTCAGATGTATTTAGCACACCTTTACACTTTTTCAGATGAAGCTATAGAAAAGTCAGATGCAAATTATAATATGGAAGTTGATGTTGATGACGCAACCTTTATCCAATTAATTTTAGCAAATTTAAATTAAATTTTGTTGACAATTAAAAAAATAAGTGATAATATATTTTTCAATAAGAAAAGCTATGACAAGGACAAGATTAATATAAACTTTTTTCCAGAGAGCAGACCGTCTTGCTGAAAGGTCTGTATTAAAGAGTATTGGTTACCGCCTTGGAGTCTGTACAGGAAATGGTACGGCGGGTAACTCCGTTAAGTGTTTTTAAGGACTTTATCCGAAGTTAAATTTGGGTGGAACCGCGTCAATAGAATTGTCGCCCCAATATTCCGTTTTGGAATATTGGGGCTTTTGTTTTTAATGCTAATTAGTATAAAATATTAAAGGAGAAAACTATAATGATTAATGTTGAATTAAAAGGCGGAGCAATTAAGCAGTTTGAAGAAAACACAACAGCCGCAGATGTTGCAAAATCAATAGGTATGGGACTTTACAAGTCTTTGTGTTGCTGTAAAATAGATGACCAGGTTTGTGATGTAAGAACCCCTCTTACAAAGGATTGCAAGCTTGAGCTTTTAACATTTGATGATGTCAACGGAAAAAAAGCATTCTGGCATACAGCATCACACGTATTGGCACAGGCTGTAAAACGCTTGTATCCTAATGCCAAATGTGCCATAGGACCTGCCGTAGATAACGGTTTTTATTATGATTTTGATGTTGAGAAACCCTTTACAACAGATGATTTGGAAAAAATCCAAAATGAAATGAAAAAAATAGTAAAAGAAGGCTTGGAACTTGAAAGATTTGAACTTGACCCTGAAAAAGCAGTTGAACTTCTTGAAAGTATTAATGAGCCTTATAAGGTAGAGCTTGTAAGAGAACATTCAGATAAGGGCGAGAATATCAGCTTCTATAAACAAGGTGAATTTACAGACCTTTGTGCAGGCCCTCACCTTATGAATGTATCTGTAATTAAGGCGATAGCCTTAACTAACTGTACAGGTGCTTATTGGAGGGGTGATGCTAAAAACGCTCAGCTTTGCAGAGTTTACGGCGTTGCATTCCCTAAAGCGTCAATGCTTGAAGAACATTTAAAGGCTCTTGAAGAAGCAAGAAGCCGTGACCATAATAAGCTGGGCAGAGAGCTTGAGCTTTTCACAACCTCCGATTTAATCGGTCAGGGATTGCCGATTCTTTTGCCAAAGGGCGCAAGAGTTATTCAGCTTTTACAGCGTTTTGTAGAGGACGAGGAGCAGAGAAGAGGCTGGCTTTTAACAAAAACACCGTTTATGGCAAAAAGCGACTTGTATAAGGTCAGCGGACATTGGGATCATTATCAGGACGGTATGTTCGTTTTAGGAGATGAAGAAAAGGACAGCGAAGTTTTCGCCCTCAGACCTATGACCTGTCCATTCCAGTATCAGGCATATTTAAATCGTCAGCGTTCATACAGAGATTTACCTCTCCGTTATAATGAAACATCAACTCTTTTCAGAAACGAAGCAAGCGGAGAAATGCACGGTCTTATCCGTGTCCGCCAGTTTACAATATCGGAAGGTCACTTAATGTGTACTCCCGAACAGCTTGAAGATGAATTCAGAGGCTGTCTTGAGCTTGCAATTTATATGCTTAAAACCGTAGGTTTGTATGAAGATGTGTCATACCGTTTCTCACAATGGGATCCTGAAGATAAAGAAAAATATATCGGTACTCCCGAGCAATGGGACGAAGCTCAGGGAACAATGAAGAAAATCCTTGACCACCTTGAAATTCCTTATGAAATCGGTGTTGGCGAGGCTGCCTTCTACGGACCTAAGCTTGATATTCAGATTAAAAATGTATTCGGTAAGGAAGATACTCTTATCACACTCCAGATTGACCAGCTTTTATCAGAAAAATTCGGTATGGAATATGTTGATAAAGACGGCAAAAAGAAAAATCCTTATATTATTCACAGAACTTCAATCGGCTGTTATGAAAGAACTTTGGCGCTTCTTATTGAAAAATATGCAGGTGCGTTCCCAATGTGGCTTGCTCCCGTACAGGTTAAACTTCTCCCGATTGCAGACCGTCACCTTGATTATATTTATCAGGTTAAAAAGGCTCTTGAAGAAAAGGGTATGCGTGTAGAAGTTGATGAACGTTCAGAAAAAATCGGTTATAAAATCCGTGAGGCACAGCTTGAAAAGGTACCTTATATGATTTTAGTAGGCGATAAAGATATTGAAAACAACTGCATTTCAGTCCGTGCAAGAAAGCAAGGCGATTTAGGTGCAATGAAGCTTGAAGAATTTATAGAAAAAGCAGTTGAAGAAATCGAAACAAAAGTAATTAAATAATATCGGAAAAGGTGAAATAACTCTTGGGAAAATTCAATAAAAGAAATAAAAACAGAAGTTTCCGCACAAGAAGTAAAAGAAGAACCTTTAAAACTAAAAAAAGAAAAAATAACGCCGTAAACATTAAAAGATTAGCCGTACTGCGTGTTGTAATTATAGTTCTGATTATAACGGTTATGGCTGTTGGTGTAGCTGTACCGTTAACGATTTATTTTCTTAACAGCAATTCCGGCACAATTTCTTCCGAAGATACAGCAGAAGAACATTTTACAGATGAACAAAATGAAGAGCTTTTGCAGATAATCAATAGAACTAATAAACTGAATAAAGATTATTTGCCTGCTCTTGAAGAAGTAAATTCTGTAAAAGTTAATTCGCTTGTTACATCTGATTTAAAAGTAATGCTTGAAAAAGCAAATAAAGACGGAGTTAATATTTTAGTAGACACAGCTTATATTTCTTATGAAGAACAAAATAGCATTTATATTGAAAAATATAATTCTGTAAAAGAAGAAAATGGCTATACTGCCATAAAAGCAGAGTCAGAAACAGTAAAGCTTGTTCCAAAAGCGGGAGAAAGCGAAGCACAAACAGGTCTTATCATAACATTTTCAGATAACGACGAACCTGATTTTTCAAAAAGCAAAAGCTTTTCGTGGCTTAATGAAAATGCGGTGAATTACGGATTTGTACTGCGTTATCCAAAAGATAAAGAGGAGAAAACTTTGCTGACATATAATCCTCAGGTTTACCGCTTTGTAGGCAAATCAAATGCAATTCAAATGAGAATTTTAGGAATGTGTTTGGAAGAATACAAGGAATATATGGAGCAAAAATAAAAAATTTAAGGAAAAACATAAAAATACTTGATTTTTTAATTTGAATGTAGTATAATCCTAATGTTAATGTGATTTTAGTCCAAAGAGGTGAATATAATGAAAGAAAATATCCATCCAAATTATGAGCAGACAACTATTACTTGTGCTTGCGGTAATGTAATTGAAACAGGTTCAACAAAGAAGGATATTCGTGTTGAAATTTGCTCAAAATGTCATCCTTTCTTTACAGGAAAGCAGAAGCTTGTTGATACAGGCGGACGTGTTGACAGATTCAAAAAGCGTTTCGGTATGGACAAATAATAATATCGTAATTGACAGGCGGCACAGTTATGTGCCGCTCTTTTTGTATAGGAGGTGTTTTGTTGCAGGACTTTTATAAAACTGTTTTAAATGAGGCGCAGGATGAATTTACAGAAAAACGCTCACGGTTTATAGGCTATTGTAAGCCGATAAAAACAGAGCAGGAAGCTGTTGATTTTATAAATTCAAAGCGTAGTATTCATTGGGATGCAACCCATAATGTGTATGCCTATGTTTTAAAAGAGGGCAATATTCAGCGTTACAGCGATGACGGTGAACCTCAGGGGACGGCTGGCGTGCCTGTTCTTGATGTTATAAAAAAGAATAATGTAGTTGACTGTGTTGTAGTTGCAACAAGATACTTCGGCGGAATACTTTTAGGCGGCGGAGGTCTTGTAAGGGCATATTCTCACAGTGCAAAGATTGCTCTTGACGCTGCAAAAGTAATTACAATGGAAAAGTGTTTCTGCTGTCAGGTTTTAATGTCATATAACCAATACGGAAAAGTAAGTACCTTAATTCCACAGACGGACGGGATAATTGACGATTCCTCTTTTACCGACAATGTTAAAATACTTTTCCATATTCCTAAAGCAAATTTAAGTCTTTTGCAGAAAAAACTTAACGATGCTACAAGCGGAGAGATAATTGCTGAAATTCTTTACGAAAAATACTTTATCAAAAAAGAATAAACAATATTTTCAGCAAAAAACAGGAATTATTTTTAAAAATTAAAAAATATATAGATTTTTTAGAAAATAAAAAGGAAAATCAATTTTTTTTGCGTATATAATTTCAGATAAATATTATATAAAGGAGGACAACTATGGCTCTGCCGGAAAGCTTTATTCAGGAATTAAAGCTTAGAAATGATATAACAGATGTTGCTTCCTCCTATGTAAATTTAAAACGCAGAGGCAGAAATATGGTGGGGCTTTGTCCTTTCCATGGCGAGAAAACACCATCCTTTAACATTTATACGGAAAACGGTTCTTTTTATTGCTTTGGCTGCGGTACAGGCGGAGACGTTATCACCTTTATAATGAAGATAGAAAATCTTGATTATATAGATGCAGTCAAGTTTCTGGCTCAGCGTGCAGGCTTGAATATGCCTGAAAATACATATGACGACAGTATGTCCGATTTAAGAAATAAAATATATGATGCAAATCGTCAGGCGGCTCGCTATTATTTTAAAATGCTCCATACTGCACAGGGTGTAAATGCAATGAATTATTTGCGTGGCAGAGCATTAAGTGAAAAAACAATCAGACATTTCGGTCTGGGCTTTGCACCTGAACAGAGAAATTCTCTTTGTAATCATTTAAAATCCTTAGGCTTTAAGGAATCCGAAATAGTTGCCGCCAACCTTGCCTTTAAAAGCAAAAACGGCTACGGTATTTATGATAGATTTTCAAACAGGGTAATGTTCCCGATTATAGATTTAAGAGGTAATGTAATTGCATTCGGCGGCAGAATAATGTCTGATGAAAAGCCAAAGTACCTGAATACCTCAGACACACCTGTTTTTAAGAAAAGTGCTAACCTTTTTTCTTTGAATAATGCTAAAAATACAGGCAAAAGAACGCTCATACTGTGTGAAGGTTATATGGATGTTATCGCCGTTAATCAGGCAGGCTTTGAGAATGCAGTTGCAACCTTGGGTACAGCATTGACAAATGAGCAGGCTATGCTTATGAAGCGTTATGCTGATGAAGTTATAATCTGCTATGATGCAGATGAAGCAGGTCAAAAAGCAACTCAAAGAGCAATTCAAATTTTGAGGAATGCAGGACTTGTAATCAGAGTATTAACAATTCCCGACGGCAAAGACCCCGATGAGTTTATAAGGAATAGAGGGGAAAACGGTCCGGCGGCTTTTGGGAATATTCTCGAACAAAGTGGAAATGATGTAGAATATCGTTTTGCAAAATTAAAAACAATTTATGATTTAAGCACCTCTGAGGGAAAAATCAATTTTCTTACGGAAGCAGTTAAAATCCTTTCAACTCTTGACAATTCCATCGAACAAGATGTTTATGTATCAAGGCTTTCCAAGGAAGCAGGAGTTTCCAAAGAAGCTGTACATTCGCAACTTCAAAGAGTAAACAGCAGAAAGTACAGAGAAGATTCTAAAAAAGAATTTAGACAATTGCAAACAAACTTAAACGGCAGAGATGATAAAATAAACATTCAGCATTATCAAAAGCCACGCAGTACAGCGGCTGAAGAAGCGCTGATTGCCTATCTTGTTAACAATCCCGATAAAGCCGAAAAAATCAGCAGTAAAATTTCATCCGATAATTTTCAGACGGATTTTAACAGGAAACTTTATGAATATTTCCAGCAAAGAATTAAAAATTCTCTTGAGCCAATGCTTAATATATCGGGAGATTTTTCATCAGATGAAGCGTCAAAAATAATTCAGATCACTTCATCCTATTCAAAATCTGTTTCAACTGAGCAGTCAATGAATGAATACATTAATACAATCATTGAGGAAAGCCAAAAATTAAGCAAAGATGAAATAGAAAAAGCCTCCGGAACGGAGCTTTTGGAATATATTAAACAAATAAAGGATAAACATAAATAATAAGGAGTAATTGGTATGGCGGCACCACAGGATAAGAAATCAGTAATCAGAGAGCTTACCGAGTTAGGAAAGCAGAAAGGCAATCTTTCAAATCAGGATATATTGGATGCAATAGGTGAAATTGATTTTGAACCTGAACAGCTTGAAAAGCTTTATGATAATTTAGAATCACAGGGAATTGAAATTGTTGAAGAATTAGAAGATGTTAAGCTTGATGATATAAGTATTGAAATTACAGGAGATAAAGACAGCAGCTCAGCTGATTATATAGAGAGTATAGCTATTGACGACCCTGTAAAAGTATATCTTAAAGAAATCGGCAGGGTTCCTCTTTTAACACCTGATGAAGAAATTGAGCTTGCAATCAGAATTAAAGACGGAAATGTTGATGCAAAAAAGCGTTTAAGCGAAGCAAACTTAAGACTTGTAGTAAGTATTGCAAAACGCTATCTTGGCAGAGGGATGCAGTTCCTTGATTTAATTCAGGAGGGTAACTTAGGTCTTATAAAAGCAGTAGAAAAGTTTGATTATACAAAAGGCTTTAAATTCTCAACATATGCAACATGGTGGATAAGACAAGCCATAACCCGTGCAATAGCAGACCAGGCAAGAACAATCCGTATTCCCGTGCATATGGTAGAAACAATTAATAAGGTTAAAAAAGTGTCAAGCCAGCTTCTTCACCAAAACGGTCACGAACCCAGTGCAGAAGAAATTTCGGAAGAAATTGATATGCCTGTAGAGAAAGTCCGTGAAATTATGCGTGTTGCACAGGAGCCTGTTTCTCTTGAAACACCAATTGGCGAAGAAGAAGACAGCCATTTAGGCGACTTTATTCCTGATAATGACGCTCCTGCTCCGGCAGATGCTGCATCACATACAATGCTCAGAGAACAGCTATCAGATGTTTTGGATACCTTAACTCCAAGAGAAGAAAAAGTATTAAGACTTCGTTTCGGTCTTGAAGACGGAAGAAGCCGTACTCTTGAAGAAGTAGGAAAAGAGTTTAATGTAACAAGGGAAAGAATAAGACAAATTGAAGCAAAGGCATTAAGAAAATTAAGACACCCCTCACGCAGTAAAAAGCTTAAAGATTTTCTTGATTGATATTAGTATGATATTTAGCTTGTGAAAGCAGGTGATACTGTGATTACATTTGAAGAATGCGGAGAAATGCTCGACGATATTGTAGATGAAATGCCAAGTGAGCTTTTTCGTGACTTAAACGGAGGCGTAATTCTTTTACCTCAGTCAAAGATACATCCTGCGGCAGTAGATAATGATTTGTTTATATTAGGCGAATACAGGAGAGATAATTTAGGCAAATACATAGCAATTTTTTACGGTAGCATTTCAAGAATTTACGGAAATCTTCCCAAAGATAAAATCAGGTATCATCTTACAAGAATAATGCACCACGAAGTCCGCCATCATAACGAATATTTGGCAGGCTGTGACGATTTGGTCGTTTATGATAAACAGCAGATAAATTCATATTTGGAAAGAAAACAGCAGGAAAATCAAAATTAAAAATAAACAATAAAGTTTATTTTATTCAATAACTTTTTCTATAAATTGAGAGGCTATAGCGTTTTGCTACAGCCTCTTTTCTTATGCAATATTCAGAATTTGTCCGGGATAAATTGAATTTGGATTTTGTAAGTTATTTAAAGCTAAAAGATTTTCAACGGTAGTTCCGTATCTTTGAGCAATAATCCAAAGAGTATCACCCGGTCTTACAACATAGGAGCTGATAGGTGTTTCATCATCAACGGGAATTATAAGCGTTTGTCCGATATAAATTTTATTTGCGTCTTTAATGTTGTTGTATCTTAAAATATTGCCCACTGTTGTGCCGAAAAACTGAGCAATTCCGAAAAGGGTATTGCCTTGTCTGACAGTATAAGAAACAGTTTCCATTTTTAAAACCTCCTTAGTTTTTCACCTGTTAATAATATATACAGTAAAACGGAATTGGTGATAACTGAATATTTTACTTTTAATTTCCAATAATAATTGTAATAAGAAACAGGAGGTAAAATTATGGATAAAGTAATAACAAAAGTATGCGCAAGAGAAATTTTAGATTCCAGAGGAAATCCCACAGTTCAGGCAGATGTTCATTTGTCAGACGGTACTATCGGCAGAGCGTCAGTTCCGTCGGGAGCGTCTACAGGAGCCTTTGAGGCTCACGAACTTCGGGATGAAGACAATCGTTATATGGGAAAGGGAGTGCAAAAAGCAGTAGAAAATATCAATACAAGAATTAATGAAATTCTTGTGTCAAAGTCGCCCTTTTGTCAGATAGATATTGATGCTCAGATGATTGAAGCAGATGAAAGCAAAAATAAATCAAATTTAGGAGCAAATGCGATTCTTGCAGTATCACTTGCCAACGTAAAGGCGGCGGCGAAATCTTTAAAATTACCCCTTTATAAATATCTTGGCGGAATATATGCGCATAGACTTCCCGTACCTATGATGAATATTCTGAATGGCGGAGCACACGCATCAAATAATGTGGATATTCAGGAATTTATGATTATGCCTGTGGGTGCCTGCTGTTTTAAAGAAGCATTAAGACAATGTTGTGAAATTTATCATACCTTGGGAAAAATCCTAAAAGAACAGGGTAAAGCGACAGCGGTAGGAGATGAGGGAGGCTTTGCTCCCGATTTAAAAAGTGACAGCGAGGCAATAGAGCTTATTATAAATGCCATAGAAAAAGCAGGTTACAGTACCAAAGATGTAAAAATCGCCCTTGATGTCGCTTCCTCGGAATGGTATGCAAACGGAGAATATATGCTGCCTAAACGACAAAAGGTTTTAACAACAGATACTCTGATAGATTATATTACAGGGCTTGTGAATGATTATCCTATTTTCTCGGTAGAGGACCCATTAAGTGAATATGATTGGAGCGGGTGGAGTGAGCTTACAAGAAAAATCGGAAACAAGGTTCAGCTTGTAGGAGATGATTTGTTTGTAACAAACAGAGAAAAGCTGGATAAAGGTATAGCAGAGGGTGCAGGCAATTCAGTCCTTGTGAAAATTAATCAGATCGGTACTCTGACAGAAACTATGGATACTATTCAGCGTGCCCATAATGCAGGCTATACAACAGTTGTATCGCACAGAAGCGGAGAAACGGAAGATACAACAATAGCAGACTTAGCGGTTGCGGTAAATTCAGGACAGATTAAAACAGGCGCACCTTGCAGAACAGACAGAACTTCAAAATATAACAGATTGCTTCAGATAGAAGAGGAACTTTCAAAAAGCAGTGAATACGGTATTTGCTGATTAAAAGCCGATATAAGACAAAATCGCCCTAAACTTAGGTTTTAGGGCGATTTTGCGTGTCTATAAAGTTTGAAAAGATATCTTCAAGTAAACAGTTTCAATAAAACATTTTTCTACAGTTTAAAGCATGGTTTTTTAAATCCTTGCTTTTATTTTTGTTGATTTATGTTAATAATTAGATTATAATATGTTTAAAGAATTTTAAAAAGTAGGGGGTGAGCATTTGAAAAAAACAGATAAAAAAGCTTTATTCTGGATTTTTAAATGTTCTAAACATCAGATAGTCAATATTATTTTGATTACAGTTTTTTATGCATTTATTGCAATAATAGGTGTTTGCTTATCTCTTATTACAAAAAGCCTTATTGACGGTGCTGTCAATAAAGAAATTGATACTATAATTTCTTTTTCTGCAATTTTGATTTCATTGGTTGTATTTCAAATTATTATCAACATTGTTTGCAGAGTGATAATATTTAATATTAATGCAAAGCTGGAAATTTCAATTAAAACAAATTTATTTAAAAATATTTTAAGAAAAAATTACAGTGATATTAAAGAGTACCATTCAGGAGAGCTTATTAACAGATTAACAAGCGATATTTCAGTTGTCACCGGTACAATAACAATGATATTGCCGCAATTGTCCTTTTTAGCAGTAAAACTGCTGGGTGTTTTTATTGTTTTATTTTCTATCGATTATGTTTTTGCTTTAATATTTTTTGTTGCAGGAATTTTAATATTTTTTGTATCTCAGATTTTCAAGAAAAAAATTAAATCATTTCATAAAAAAGCCCAGGAAACAGACGGTAAAGTCCGTTCTTTTTTACAGGAGATCATTGAAAGCCTGTTGGTTGTAAAAGTATTCAGAGCTGAGAAAAAAGTAAAAGATAATGCGGTAGATTTACAAAATGAAAACTATAAAATAAAAAGAAAAAGAAATTATTTTTCAATATTTACCACTACCGGCTTTTCCTTTGTTTTTACAATCGGATATTTTTACGGTATGATTTGGGGTGCATTTAATATTTATTCAGGGTTAATTACATACGGTACTTTAACTGCTGTGTTATCCTTGATTTCACAAATTCAAGGCCCTATATCCGGTCTTACAGGAATTATACCTCAATATTATTCTGCATTGGCGTCAGCAGAAAGAATAATGGAAATTGAAAATATTAAAGATGAAGCAGTTATAAATGACAAAAATATTGATGTAAACAGTATTTATTCCGATTTAAAGTCAATTGAATTTGAAAACATAACTTTTTCCTACGATAAGGAAAAAATATTTGATAATACAAGCTTGTCAATAAATAAAGGTGATTATGTAGTAATTACCGGAATTTCAGGCATAGGAAAGAGTACTTTAACAAGACTTTTGTTAAGTGTTTTTCCTTTGGATAACGGCGAAATTTATCTTAAGCTTAATAATGGAAAGCAAATTTTTGTTGATAAAAGATTAAGAAAAATGTTTGCTTATGTACCTCAGGGTAATTTTGTATTATCAGGAACTATAAGAGAAAATATTTCATTTATAAGACCTGATGCAACAGATGAAGAAATTATGGAGGCAGCAAGAATCAGCTGTGCAGATGAATTTATAAACAACTTGCCCCACGGACTTGATACCGTGCTTGGAGAGAAGGGAAGCGGTTTGTCGGAAGGTCAGATACAGCGTATTGCAATTGCAAGGGCCGTAATTTGCAAAGCACCCGTTCTTTTGCTTGATGAGGCAACATCTGCTCTTGATATGGAAACAGAGAAAAAATTGTTAGAAAATTTAAAAAATGAACGCGGTCATATGACATTGATACTCGTTTCTCATAAATTAGCGGCAAATTCTGTATGCAATAAAGAAGTAAGAATTGAAGATGAAAAAATTATTGTTTCGGAGATAAATAATGAAAACACACATTAATCCAAAGGAAAAAAAAGAATATGTATATTTGTTGCGTGTTCTCATAGCATCTTTATATGATAGAGAAATACCTCTTCCGCCCTCTGATTTAAATTGGCAATTTATAATTCAGTTGGTAAATTATAATACCTGTATGAACCTGTTTTTTAACGGAATCAGCAAATTACCTGAAGAATACAGACCAAATGAAGAAATTTACAGTGAAATGCAAAATTTAAACAATCTTTTTTTAACGCAGGATATTAACCAGATGTACGAGCTTTCAACTCTTTTTGAAGAATTTGAAAAGCAGGGAGTATATTTTATTCCATTAAAGGGTTATGTTTTAAAAGCCGATTATCCTCAGTCTGATTTCAGGATTATGACTGACTCCGATATTTTATTTAAAGAAAACCAAATAGATTTGGTTAAAAGAATTTATAGATCTCTTGGATATAAATTTGAGCATTTTGATAACGATAATCAGTATCACTTTAAAAAAGAGCCTTTTATTTATATTGAAATGCATACTTCACTTGTAAATCATAAAGATGAAAAATATGCTTACTTTTTAGATATCTGGGAAAAATCTCATAAAAAAGAAAATTATAATTACTATTATGAAATGACAAAGGAAGATTATTATATTTTCTTAATTGAGCATGCCTCTAATCATTTTAAAATCGGGGGAATTGGGTTAAGACAATTAATAGATATATATTTGTTTAATAAAAAGTATGAAAAAGTGCTTGATTATTCCTATTTGACAACTGAGTTTGAAAAAATCGACCTTTTGGTTTTTGAACAGAAAATCAAGAATATAGCTGTAAAATGGTTTGAAAAGCAGGATTTCAGCTCATTTTCTTTATTGGAAGAGTTTATTCTTTTGTCCAGTACATTAGGTAGATTTGATGTTACATTTGCCAATAAATCTATTGAGCATAAACAAGCTATGCTAAAAAATAATAAAAAACCTTCAAAAATTAAATTTCTTATCTCACAGATTTTTCCGTCTAAAGAAAATATGAAAAAGTCTTATTTATATTTAAATAAGTTTTCTTTTCTTCTTCCGATTTCATGGATTCAGATGTGGGGAAAAAGAATTTTTATTTCCCGTAATGTACATTTTAAGCGTGGTTTAAAATCCAGAATGGACTATATAGATGAAAAAGGCGAAGAATATTTAAACAATATTTATAGCGAAGTAGGATTCAAAGAAAAAACACCTGATTGAGTAGTTTTCAATCAGGTGTTTTATACTGTATTAAATTTTTATTCGGTCTTTGCTGCCGATTTTAACCTTTATTTTTTCAGGTTCATATTGATTATGCCGTACAACACTCTGGATAATTCCAATGCATAAAAGCATACTTAATACCGAACTTCCTCCGGCACTGAAAAAGGGAAGAGTAATTCCTACAACGGGTATAAATCCCAGTACCATACCTATATTTATCATTGTTTGTGAGGCAATAAGCGCAAATATTCCATAGCAAATATATTTCCCTTTATAATCTGATACTTTATTGCCTTTTAAAGCAATTCTGATAATTATAACAAAAAGTATAGCTAAAATTGAAATACATCCTATAAAGCCAAGTTCTTCTCCTGCAACAGTAAAAATAAAGTCGTTTTGTTGTTCGGGAACAATTCCGTATTCAACTCTCTGACCGTTAAAAATACCGCTTCCGCTAAGT
>JAFLSJ010000032.1 GCA_022511005.1 Ruminococcus sp. | reverse complement strand
GAGCTTTTTCAAAAGCTCGCGAGGATCAAAGGGCGAGTAGCCCTTTGTCGCGGTCAGTGACCGTTAAATCCATTTATTAATTTATTATAACTTAATTATTTGATTATAAAAATCTTTATTACAACCGGAAATTTTTGACTGTGCTAAGGTATAAATATTACTTGCAAGCAAATCTTTTTCAAATATCTTTTGTTCGTTACAATTTAATATATTTTTATATTGTGATACTTTTGATATAATAGGCAATAAATTTTTCTTTCCGGCATTTGATAAAATAACTTCACCGTTTTTGTTAAAGCCTAACACTCTGATATAAGGTACATCAGCTTTTTGCATTTCTTTACTTATTGAGAATAAGGCATAAATAAGTATTCTTCTTATTCTTGCTTCAGTATATCTTTTTGTTTTGATAAATTTAATTATTTCTTTTATAGAATTATAATTTTGAATTGCCTCTAAAATCCTGTTTTCCAATCCTTCGGATACATCGGGAAGATTTATAAAATCTTCCTTTGTCATTGTTCTTAATTTATATAGCAAAGGTAATTCAAGATTTTTAATAGAAGCCGTATTTAAAAACTCGTCTTTATCTGTATTTTCAGGAATAAATTTATAATATTCGTCACTGTTGTTTAATATTAATTCTCTTATAGCAGACGCGCTTGCAAATTTATCTTTTGTTATATCGCTGTCGTGTTTTACTGATTTTCTTTTAACAGCATAGGGGAAGATAGAAGTTTTACTAATCGCCTTTAAATATTCAATTGCAAGAATATTATTTGAGCCTTTTAGTACTTGTTCGATTTTGCTGTTGTTACTCGTAAGCATTAATATAGTATCATTTAAGGCTTGAGGATAACTTTTTCCTGATAATAACTCATTTTTTATTAATTTTTTAAAATCCCCGTTTTGATATAGTGTTGCTATTTCCCTTAAATCATCAATATCGTTTTCAGTACCGAACGCAAGTACATCACAGCATAAACCTTCTGCAATTCTCACACCCGATTTTGCAAATATCTCTGCACTTGATACAGCATAAACAGCAGGCAATTCTACCACTAAATCAAAGCCGTTTAAAAGAGCCTGCTTTGCTCTGATAAACTTATCAATAACTGCGACATCTCCACGCTGAACAAAGTTACCGCTCATAATAGCAACTATTTTGCTGTCAGGATACTTTTCTTTGATTTTATCCAAAAGATATTTATGTCCGTTATGAAAGGGATTAAACTCACAAATAACGCCCACAGTCATCAATTTAACATCACCTTAAAAAAATACTTGAAAATACAATGATTTTGTTTTATTATATTATATGGTATTTATTGTATCTAATCAAGAACAGGAGGCAAAAAATATGAAAATACTTGTAATTAATGCCGGAAGTTCATCATTGAAATTTCAATTGATTGATATGGACGACGAAAAAGTTTTAGCCAAAGGAAATTGTGAAAGAATAGGAACCGACGGTTCTTTAATAGGATATAAGACCTTTGACGGAAGAAATAAAAAAGAAAATGCTCCTATGCCTGACCATAAGTCAGCATTTATGGAAGTTAAAAATGCGCTGTTGGATTCAGAAATAGGTGTAATTAAGGATCTTTCGGAAGTTTCTGCAATTGGTCATCGAGTTGTTCAAGGCGGTTCAATTTTTAAAGAATCTGTACTTGTTGATAACAAAGTAATTGATGAAATCGAAAATTTAAGTTCACTTGCACCTTTGCATAATCCTGCACATGTTCAGGCTATGCGTGCTTGTGTTGAGGTATTCGGCGAAAAATTACCTCAGATAGCAGTTTTTGATACTGCATTCCATTCAACTATGCCCCAAAAGGCATTTATGTATGCTGTACCTTATGAGTATTATGAGAAATATAAGGTAAGACGTTACGGCTTCCACGGTACTTCTCATAGATATGTAAGCAGTGAAATGGCAAAAGCTATGGGTAAAAACATAGAAGAATTAAAGCTTATTACCTGCCATATCGGTAACGGTTCTTCAATTACAGCCGTTAAAAACGGAAAGTGTGTTGATACAACAATGGGCTTAACACCCCTTGACGGCTTTATGATGGGCACACGTTCAGGCTCACTTGACCCGTCTGTTGTAACGTTTATTGCAGAAAAAGAGCATCTTTCAGTTGATGAAATGACAAATCTTTTAAATAAAAAATCCGGTCTTTTAGGTATTTCCGGCATTTCAAGTGATGATAGAGATGTAACTGAAGCAGAAGAGCATGGTAATGAAAGAGCACATCTTGCTCACGAAATGCTATATTATCAAATCGCAAAGAGTATAGCTTCATTTTATGTACCTTTAGGCGGTTGCGACGGTATTGTATTTACAGCCGGATTAGGCGAAAATCAGCCTCAGTTAAGAGAAAAGGTTTGTGAATACTTATCTTGTCTTGGCGTTAAAATTGACACAGAAGCCAACAATAATGCTCATAACGGTGTTTCAGGCAAAATTTCTGCCGATGATTCTTCAGTAAGAGTAGAAGTAATAGCAACCAATGAAGAGCTTGTTATTGCAAGAGATACTAAAGAAATAGTAGAAAAAGCTTAATTTCTTATTTTAAAATTTTTATTGCGGGAGATGTCTTATTGGCGTTTCCCGCATTGTTTTGGAGGTGTTATATTGAAAAAGCTTAAGGGTTCAAATAATATTACTAAAGAAAAACCGCAGATTTTGGAATGTGAAAAAACATGGGTTTTTGTGACATTGATGTTTGTTGCCGGTTTTTACGGAGCATATACATATTCAATTCGGGGCGGAGTTTTTTGTAATGCACAAACTGCTAATTTTATCTTTATGGCTATGGAATTATCAAAAGGGCAATGGCTGGGTGGTTTATATTATTTTATACCTATGTTTGCCTATTTGGTTGGTGCAATTGTTTCCGAGAGTATACCTTCAACTATTAAAAAATCAGGATTTATCCGCTGGGATACTCTTTTAGTATTTATTGAAATTATAGTAGTTATTTTTATTGGATTTTTACCTGAAACCGCACCATTTCAAATTTCTCAGATAGCAATAAATTTTATCTGTTCAATGCAGTATAATACATTCAGACAGTCAGACGGAATACCTATGGCTACCACATTTTGTACTAATCATTTGCGACAGACAGGCGTTTCAATAGTAAAAATTGTAAAGCGAAAAGGCGATATGAATGAAAATATAAAAAGATTTGTAAGTCATATACTTATGTTGTTTGTATTTGTTTGTGGAGGAATTGTATCTGCCGCCTTTTGTTATATAATAATGGGAAAAGCAATATGGATAGCTTTAATTCCGTTGATTATTGTTTTTGTAAGATTGCTTTATGTTGATGTAAAAAATGAAAATAATAGCTTGTCAAAAACTCCGAAAGGACATTAATAAATTAAAATGGGTTGTCTCAAGTCTAAAAACAAGGGAAAACTATTATGGTAAAAATCACCTCCCTCGTCAGAGGGAGCAAAATTTAACTGAAAGCATTTGTATGTATAATAATCTGCTATAAATAAGCATTAGAGGCTGTCTCAAAACCCAATTCTTTTTGAGATAGCCTCTTAATCTTTATAAAAATTTTAACTTGCTGAGCGATGAACTGTACGCTCGTTTGAGCTTTCGGTGTTATCTCTGAACAAGATTGAAATACACCAAATAGCAGCAAGGCCGACTAATACAAATATAATTCTGCTTAAGACTGCGCCCATGCCGCCAAAGAGCCATGATACAGCATCAAACTGAAATACTCCGATAGAGCCCCAGTTCAAACCGCCGATAATTAAAATTGTCAACGCTATTTTATCAAGCATATTAACCCTCCTTAAGATTAACTCGATAATAGTGTTGACAAACATAATAAAATTATTCAATTAAAAAATAAAACTGAAAATTAAAAAAGCAATTCCGAAGCCAAATACTATGTAAGAAATAATTCTAACATATTTTACCGATTTTTCGATTTTATGTTTTGAAATCATATTTTCGGTAGGAAAGGGAAGACAAAATAAAAGTATAGCTAAAATAAAGCTCGCAGAAACCACAGTAACGGTTCCAAAAATTTTAACAAATGAAAAAATAAATATTCCGATTCCCACAGCCATTACACATATAGCACACAGAACTGAAAAAAGCTTAGTATATTTTTCCTCAGTTTCATAAAATTTATTAGCTTTGCTATGACATTCATCAGAGCAATATTGCTCAAAATATGTAATTTCTTTTCCGCAGTAATCGCACTTTTTCATAATAATCTCCTTATTTACAACTGATTATATGTTATCATAATAAAAAGTAAGTGTCAATAAACTGTATTTTAAATATGTTTACAGCTTTGAGTTGATAATGTTTAATAATTTCTTTTGTAAGTAAATAATTTATTATTAGAAAATAGTATGCACTGTAATTTTAAATTTAAAATTTGAAATTTTTATTTAAAAGTAAAAATTAAAGTTTACATAAAAATTGCCACGATGTAAAACACATCGTGGCATTATTCTTATACTTTTATCTGTAACCCTTTTCTTTCATTACTTTGGTTATAGTGTCTATGTTTTTGTTTTCATAGTCGTTGAACCAATCGGGATTGAACTCTGACGCAGTATATTGAGGATTATACCAGGTTTTAGAATTAAAGTATTCCGATAAATATGGGGTGGTAAATATGTAGCCGTATCTTGCATAAATCTCATTGATTGCAAGAGTCAACATTCTGTCGTCCATAGAAGAAATTTCGCTTTTATCAATAAGTCTTGAGTCTGAACCCTCAAGAACATAGCTGCTTGTTTCTTCCTGCGGTTTTGGTCCCTGAGATATTACAATTGAAACAGTATCGCCTGCATCAAGTGAAGTCCCCTCGGATGGTTCAACTGACATAATTGTATTTGCTTCGTAATAATCGCTGTATTCGTATGAATCAATACTTGCGTACAGCCCTACATAAGACAACTCATCCATAGCACTTGAATAATCCATACCTACTATGTACGGAACTGAAACAGGAGCCGGTGTCGGTTCCTCAGTTGGTTTTTCGGTGGGCTTTGCAGTTGTGGGCTCAGTAGAAGTAGGCTGTGTTTCAATAATTTTAGTAGTTGATTCTGTTGCAGGAGCGGTAGAGGCACTGTCAGCTGTAGAGGTATTGATGCCGAATATATTAGTTGAAACAGCAAAGTAAATACATCCTCCCAATAGAGCCAAAACAACTACAATTATAGTAATTATCAAAGCAATCTTGCTTTTGCCCGATTTCTTTTTATTATCTTCATCAAAAGCAAATTCAGGGTCAGTAAAATTATCGTAATCGCTTTCGTCTTTAAAATCAGAGTTATCTTCAAAATTATCTGCAATAGAGTCAAAAACTTTAGTTTCCTGTAATTTTGAAATATCAGATAATTCGCCGTCAGACTCAAAAGCGTCAATATCGCTTTGTGTCAGAACGTTATCGGCTTCATTTTCGGAAATAATATCTTCTGTCATTGCACCGTCACTAACAGCCGTGGAGAATTTATCTGATTTTTTTGAAGAATATCCCAGAAGTGCATTTTTAAACGCCGCCGCATTCATCCATCTTGCCTCAGGAGAAAACTGGCAGGCAATTAAAATGATTTTTGAAAGCTCTTTGTCGGCTTCACTTGGAGCAGGGAAAGGGACGCCTTTAATTCTTTTTAAAATGGCCTCGTTTTTCTCTTCCGATGTGGAATTTTCATTTAAGAAAGGTTCATTGTTTTTGTTAAATAACTTGTAGAGAAGCAATCCTAATGAGTAAATATCGGAAGTGTTTTTCTGTGCCTTATTTTCCTGCAATTCAGGAGCCATAAAGTTGACATTTTGCTTTACTGCATTTTTATTTACTATATCTTCAGGTCTTTTTTCAATTCCGAAATCAGCAAGCAAAAAGTTTCCCTTATTATCTCTGAAAATATTTTCGGGTTTAATATCGCCGTGAAAAACATTTTTATTTTCTAAATCAGTTAAAGCGTTGCATATATCAATGCCAAGCTTAATTTTTTCATAATTATTAAGACCGCCTTTATTTAAAATATCAGAAAGGCTTTCATAATAAGGCATACGGATAAAAATATCATATCCAGTGCTGTATTCTTTTTCATAAACAGTATGTTCTTCGTAAATAAGAAGATTTTTTGAACTTGCAAAGGAATAGTTAGTTTCAATTTCTTTAAGTCTTTCATTTAATATTTTTTCTGCCAGAGATAATTCCGCTTCATCTTCTAAAACGATTTCAGCAATTTTATTAGTATCTTCTTTTTCTTTTAAGCTCTCATCAATATTTACTACAATGTGTTTAGCAACACCGAATACTGTTTTGCCCTTTTCTTCTGTTTTAATTTTATAAACCGTACCATAAAGTCCTGAGCCAATTTCAGATACAATTTCCCACTTGTCCCATAAGGGAGAATAGCTGTATATATCAGACATAATAAAACCTCCTTAATGGTAAAAATAAAATTTGCATAATTCACTATATATTTACATAATATACCACATTCATTATAACATAATTTGCTAAATATACAATAAATGTTTCAAAACCGTTACTCAAATTACGGATTTTTCAAGTTTTCATCACAAAGTTTTCACCACAGAAGATATTTTTAAAATAGTATTGACAATATGATAAGTGATGTATATAATAGCATTATAGTTAATTAGTTGACTAACTAACCGATATGGCAAGGGGGATAATTTTGAATATTAATGCAGAAATTGATAAACCGCTTTTTCAGCAGATAAAAGAAGGTATTGAAGACGCTATACTTTCGGGAGCCTTTCCCGAAGAATCGCAAATACCCTCCATTACTGAAATATCAGTTAACTACAAAATCAATCCTGCAACGGCTTTAAAGGGAATAAACCTGCTTGTAGAAAATAACATTGTTTACAAAAAAAGAGGTTTGGGAATGTTTGTTTGCAAAGGAGCTGTGAACAGACTTATGGAAAATAGGAGAAATGAATTTTATAATAAATTCGTTTTATCACTTGTGCTTGAAGCCAAACGCCTTAAACTCTGTGAAAAAGATATTAAAAATATGATTGAAAGGGGTTTTAAAAATGAGCATTGAAATTAAAAATCTTACAAAAAATTTCGGCAATGTAACTGCACTTGATAATGTATCATTAAGCTTTGAAAATAATAAAATTTACGGACTGTTAGGCAGAAACGGAGCAGGTAAATCTACCTTATTGAATATAATCACTAACAGAGTGTTTAAAACATCAGGTGAAATTCTTATTGATAATGAAAAGCATGAAGAAAATGACAATGCAATTTCAAAAATATATTTAATGAGTGAGAAAACTCTTTATCCAAGGGATATGAAAATCAAGGATATTTTTAAATGGAGTAAAAGGTTTTATCCTGATTTTGATACCGAAAGAGCTTATGAACTTTCAAAAATGTTTGAACTTAATACAAATAAGAAAGTAAAGGCACTTTCAACAGGTTTTACCTCGATTTTTAAATTGATAATTGCATTGTGCGTAAATACTCCTTATGTATTTCTTGACGAACCTGTTCTGGGACTTGATGCAAATAACAGAGAGCTGTTTTATAAACTCCTTATTGAAAAGTATTCGGAGAAACCTTTTACAGTAATAATATCAACCCATCTAATTGAAGAAATATCATCATTCATTGAAAATGCAATTATTATTGATTCAGGTAAAGTAATTGTTAATACAACAAGGGAAGAACTTTTGCAGTCAGGCTATTCGGTTTCAGGTAAAATATGCGATGTAAATAATTATATTTCTGATAAAGAAATTATCGGCGAGGACACCTTTGGAGGATTAAAAACAGCTTACGTTATGGGCAAACCTGATACCGATATTTCAGAAAATCTTGAAGTTACTTCAATGGATTTACAAAAGCTGTTTGTAAAGCTAACAAATACTAAGGAGGTAAAATAATGCGAGTTAAAAATTCATTTTTGTTTCAATTTTCACAATGCATAAGACCAATGATAATTTTTTATTCTGTAATTTTAGCTATAACTACGTTAAGCTGCATTTCAATTTTTGCCTATGAATCTGATGTATCTACCGTTATGACGGTTTCAGGGTGGGATTTTGCCGGTTTGATTTTTTTATTTGTAACAGGCTGTGTAACTACAAGTGAAGGTTTTCCTGTACATTTGCAAAATTCAATTTCAAGAAAATCATATTTTATTGGAAAAATATTATCTGTATCAGCTATATCGGCTATAATGACTATAATGTATACTTTTGTATTTCAATTATTGCTTGAGACTGTATTTTTCGGTTCAAAGGTATTTCAAGTAGAATCTATTTTGCATTTGTTTTATTTTGAAACTGATGAACCTACTATTATATCAACACTTTGGTCATCTGCTGTATTATTTGTTTTATCTTTATTTATAACTATGTTGGGAGTTTTCTTCTCTGGAATATTTTACAGAGTAGGAACAATTACAAAAGTTACGATTGCAGCAGGTATTCCGCTTCTGTTTCTGGTAGTGTTACCAATTATTGATTCAGCGTTTTTAGAAGGCACGTTATATTATAAAATCTTTGATTTTTTTGCAAATATTCTCGGAGTATTTGAACAGCTCCCGTGGAAAGGCTGTTTAAGCTTTGGAGTATTGTTTATTGTCACAACACTGCTTTCTTGGCTTGTGTACAGAAGAATGCCGATGAAAAGATAAATTAAAATTGTTTTGTCATTCAGAGATTGAATTTTCTCTGAATGACATTCTTTTTGTATTATAGGAATATATTGCCTTTTTTAAATTTTATTGATATAATAATTAAAGTTTTTGATATGTCAATAATATTAAAGAGAAATCTTTTCTAAACTATAGAGAAAGGATAAAAAATAATGGAAATTTTGAAAAGAGAACAAATTGGAAATAATATGTTTTTTAATACTGTAAATGACAGCAGATTTAAAACTATGAAGATGTCTGTTTCTGCTTATTTGCCTTTAAAAAAGGAGACTGCATCACAAAATGCATTGCTTTGCGATATTTTAACCCGTTCCTGCAAAGAGTATAATACACTTGCAATTCTTGAGAAAAAACTTCTTTCACTTTACGGAGCAAGTCTATCTTCTTACGTAAAAAAGGAGGGTGATTTACAGGTTTTGACTATTGCAGTATCAGGACTTGACGACAGATACGCTTTTGACGATACAAAGATTTCATCTGAACTTGCTGAAATTCTTTGTAAAATCATTTTTGAGCCGAATGTTTTAAACGATGAATTTACACAGCGTGATTTTAAACAGAGCCTGCGACAGCTTCTTGATACAATTGATTCTGACTTTAACGAAAAAAGAGTATATGCCGTATCAAGATGTGTAGAAATTATGAACGCAAATTCACCTGCCGGCATAAAACGATACGGTGATAAAGAAAGTGCAGAAAAGGTAACAGCAAAGGATTTATATTCTGCATGGCAAAACCTTTTAAAAACTGCCCGTTTTGAAATTATGTATGTAGGCGAAGGTGACAGTCCGTCAGCATTAAATATTTTTAAAAATAAATTTGAAAGCATTGAAAGAAATCCTGAAAAACTTTGTACAGAAACATTCAAATCAGTCGGAAATGTAAAAGAAGTAATTGAAGAAATGGAGCTTTCGCAGTCGAAGCTTGTTATGGGCTTTGAAACAGGTGTTTCAGCTGATGATGATAATTACTATGCTATGATGCTTTTATCTGCAATTTTAGGCGGTACACCAAGTGCAAAACTATTTACAAATGTAAGAGAGAAACAGAGCCTTTGCTATTATTGCATATCCCGCTACTATCGCAGAAAAGGGTATATTATAGTTGAAAGCGGTGTTGAGGGAGAGAACCTTGAAAAAGCAAAAAATGCTATTTTAAATGAAGTAAATGAACTTACAAGCGGTAATATTACAGATTTTGAAATAGAATCAGCAAAGCTTGCTATGATAAATGGTTATAAATCTATAACCGATACTGTAACAGGCATTGAAACGTGGTATTTAACAAGAATTCTTGATAATAAAGTTGATACACCTGAAGAAACAGCAAAAAAAATAAACGTCATTACCAAGGATCAGCTTTTGGAGCTTGCTAAAAATATTAAACTTGATACAGTATATATGTTAAAAAATAAGGATTGAAAAATATGAACGATATAAAAGAAATTAAAAGTGTAAGAACAGGCGATAAATATTATAAAATAAACCACAAATCAGGTTTGACAATATATGTTTACCCCAAAGAAAAATACAGCTCTGCTTATGCTATTTTCGGAACAAAATACGGAAGTATAAATACAACCTTTTCAGTAGACGGTGGAGAAAAAATAACTGTACCCGACGGTATTGCACATTATCTTGAGCATAAGCTTTTTGAGAGTGAAGACGGAGACGCATTCACAAGATATGCAAAAACAGGTGCAAGTGCTAATGCTTATACAAGCTTTGAAAAAACCTGTTACTTGTTTTCTTGCTCAGATAACTTTAAAGCAAATCTTGAAATTTTGCTTGACTTTGTTCAAAGTCCGTATTTTACTGCTGAAACTGTTGCAAAAGAGCAGGGAATTATCGGTCAGGAAATTAAAATGTATGATGATTCTCCTGATTGGCGAGTAATGTTTAACTTGCTTGAATGCTTGTATCATAACCACCCTGTAAAAATTGATATTGCAGGAACTGTTGAAACGATTGCAGAAATTACAGCTGAAAAGCTTTATGAGGTATATAACACATTCTATAACTTAAACAATATGGTACTCTGCGTAACAGGTAACATTACAGTTGACGAAGTACTTGAAATTTGCGATAAAGAATTAAAAGAAAATAAACAGCATAATATTACAAATTATTTTGAAAATGAACCTTATGAAATTGTAAAGCCCTATACAGAACAAAAACTTACCGTTTCTGTTCCGCTTTTTAACTTTGGCTTTAAAGAAAAAGCAGGCGACAGAATGTTAACTGCAAAAGAAAACGCAGAGATTGATATTCTTCTTACAATGCTTTTTTCACCCTCAAGCGTGCTTTACAGCGAACTTTTAGAGGAAGGTCTAATAAATTCAAGCTTTAGTTATGAAGTTTTTGAAGGACCGGGATATTTCACCATTTTATTTGGCGGAGAATCAAGAAATCCTGAAAAAGCGGCTGAAAAAATCAAGAACTATATTTCAAAGGTTAAATCAGAGGGCCTTTCAAAAGAAGATTTTGAAGCTTCTAAAAGGGCTTGTTACGGAGACAGCTTATCATCATTAAATAACATTGAAAGCATAGCAAATTCTTTGGTAAGCAGTCATTTTTCAGGGAATGAATTTTTTGAATATACTGACGCTCTTGCAGAAGTAACCTTTGAAGATGTTGAAAACAGGTTAAATAAAATCCTTGATGTTAATAACTGTGCTTTGTCAGTTGTAAAAGGAGAATAATTATGTATAATGTATCATTCCCGGGCTTAGGGATTTACGATATACCTATTAATCCTGTTGCTTTTACAATTGGTAATATGCCCATCTACTGGTATGGGATAATAATTGCAAGCGGACTTATATTAGCATTTATTTATGCTTGGTTTTCTGCCGAGCGATTTGATGTTGATAAGAACAAACTAGTAAACTGTGTTCTTGTAGGCATAATTACAGGCATTATCGGTGCAAGACTTTATTATGTTTTATTCAGGTTTGATTATTACGGAGCTAATCCTGGAGAAATTTTTTCTATTCATCAGGGCGGACTTGCAATTTACGGCGGAATAATCGGTGCATTTGCAGGAGGCTGTATCGTTGCAAAAGTGCAAAAAATGAAGATACTGCCTGTTCTTGATATTGCAGTTTTAGGCTTTTTAATCGGACAGGGTATAGGAAGATGGGGCAACTTTATGAATCAGGAGGCATTCGGAACTCCTACATCTTTGCCTTGGAGAATGATAAGTGAAAGAACTATGGGAGAAACAGTTCACCCTTGTTTTTTATATGAATCATTATGGTGTTTAATCGGATTTGTTATAATCCATTTTATAAGCAAAAAATATCAAAAGTATGCCGGACAGGTACTGTATATGTACCTTGTCTGGTATGGCTTTGAAAGAATGATAGTTGAAGGTTTAAGAACCGACAGCCTGTACTTACCGTTCCAAATTTTCGGTTCGGATATAAGAGTTTCACAGCTTTTATCGCTGTTGCTCGTTATTTTTGGTATTGTAATGCTTATTATAAACAGAAAAAAGGAGGAGCCGTTTTATGCAGATTATAGACGGAAAAAAAGTATCGGCGGAAGTGAAAGCACAAGTAGCCAAGGAAACTGAAAAATTAAAAAAGCAAGGAATAACTCCCGGTTTAGCAGTTGTAATTGTAGGAGATGACCCTGCATCAAGAGTATATGTTAATAATAAAAAGAAAGCCTGCGAGCTTGTAGGTTTCAAATCAGAGGAATATGCTTTACCTGCCGAAACTTCACAGGAAGAATTATTGGAACTTGTAAAGAAGCTAAATGAAAAGAAAGACATAAACGGCATTCTTGTTCAACTTCCTCTCCCAAAGCATCTTGATGAAAAGGAAGTAATTGAAGCTATTAATCCTATTAAAGATGTTGACGCTTTCCATGCAGTTAATGTAGGCAGAATTATGATAGGCGATTATGATTTTCTACCCTGCACACCTGCGGGAGTAATGGAAATGCTTGCTTCATATGATATTCCCGTAAGTGGTAAAAACTGCGTAGTTATCGGAAGAAGTAATATTGTAGGTAAACCTATGGCAATGCTTTTGTTACATAAAAACGGTACGGTAACAATTTGTCACAGTAAAACTCAGAATTTAAAAGAGGTTTGCGCTCAGGCTGATATTCTTGTTGCCGCAGTTGGAATTCCTAAATTCGTAACAGCAGATATGGTAAAAGAGGGTGCTGTTGTTATTGATGTAGGTATGGACAGAGATGAAAACGGCAAGCTGTGCGGTGATGTTGACTTTGAAAATGTAAAGGACAAAACCTCATATATAACACCTGTTCCGGGCGGAGTAGGTCCTATGACAATAGCAACTTTAATGAAAAATACACTTAAAGCCTGCCGTTTGCAAAATAACTGTTGACATTATTTTACTTTATGGTATAATATATAAGCCGCTTATTGTGGGTTAGTAAAGAGAACTTATGTTCCACCTGACAATAGCGAGTCTATGAAAAAGGATTGGTACACAATATGTACGCTATTATCGAAACAGGCGGTAAGCAGTACAAAGTAACTAACGATGAAGTTATCTTTGTAGAAAAGCTTGCAGCAGAAGACAATGCTACAGTAACATTTAATGTTGTTGCATTAGGTACTGACGATGGAATTAAAGTCGGCACTCCTTATGTTGACGGCGCTAAGGTTACAGGCGAAGTTTTAAAAACAGGAAAAGGCAAAAAAATCAGAGTTGCTACTTATAAGCCAAAAAAAGGCGAGAAGAGAGCTCTCGGTCACAGACAGCCTTACACAAAGGTTCAGATTAAATCAATCGAAGCATAATTATGATTTATGTAACTTTTTTTAAATCCGATTATGAGCTTATCGGATTTGAAGTAACAGGGCATTCAGATTACAGCGAAGAGGGTACAGATATTGTATGCGCTGCTGTAAGCTCAGCGGCTTTTATGACCGCTAATACCATCACAGATGTGCTGAATGTAAGAACAACACTTGATTACAGTGATGAGGGTTACATTAAATTGATGCTTTGTGTTGCTGATGCAAAAGCCTGCAAGGTTGTTATGCAGGGATTTAAGCTCCATTTATGTTCTTTAGAAGAACAATATAAAAATTACATTCAAGTCAAAATTTCGGAGGTGTAAGGTAATGTTAAAGATTAATATTCAGTTATTTGCTCATAAAAAAGGACAGGGTAGTTCTAACAACGGACGTGACAGTGAGTCAAAACGTCTCGGTGTAAAGCGTGCAGACGGTCAGGAAGTTCTTGCAGGTAATATCCTCGTTAGACAGAGAGGAACACACATTCATCCCGGTAAAAATGTAGGTATCGGTTCTGATGATACATTATTTGCAAAGATTGACGGTGTTCTCCGTTTCGAGCGTGTTGGCAAAAACAGAAAACGTGCAAGCGTTTATCCTGTTCAGCAGTAATTTATAGTACGACAAAGGGCGGATTTACTCCGCCCTTATTTATTATACCAAACTTCTGATAAGTATTAATCGGTGATTTTATGTTTGAAAATGATTATATAATTAAACAAATTAATATTATGGTAAAGTTTTTAGCAGGAGTTTTGTTTAATAAGGATACAACTGAATGTTCTAATATTAAGGATGAAAATGGGAATATTACTGGTAAGGGCAAGACTTGTATAATATTGCGTAAGCTTGTAGATGAAGGAAAAATCAATGAGGCTGAAAATCTACTATTTTCCGAAATTGAGAAAAATAAAGATATAGAATTGTTGGAAGTTGCACTTGATTTTTACGGATACTTAAATGAAAAGGAAGATAATTTTTTAGAAGAAAACGGCTTTTCTCATCAGGAAATACTTGAGGGACTTCAGGATATACAAAAAATGTATAATATAGAAGAGATATAATAATCAGAAAATTATCATATATAAGGTGTTAATATGTTTATAGATACAGCAAAAATAAAAATAAAAGCAGGCGACGGAGGAGACGGAGCCGTTTCCTTTCATAGAGAAAAGTATGTAGCCGCAGGCGGACCCGACGGCGGTGACGGCGGAAAGGGAGGCAACATTGTATTTGTTGCCGATTCCAATTTATCAACATTAGCTGACTTTCGTTATAAGAAAAAATATGCAGCCCCTAAAGGACAGAACGGAATGTCAGGCAGAAGAAAAGGAAAAAATGCAGAAGATTTAATAATTCATGTTCCTGTGGGAACGCTTGTTAAAGAAACAGAAACAGGCAGAGTAATGGCAGATATATCGTCAAAAGATCCTGTTGTAGTTGCAAAAGGCGGTAACGGCGGTTGGGGTAATCCCCATTTTGCAACTCCCATAAGACAAGTTCCCAGATTTGCAAAGCCGGGACTTCCGGGTGAAGAATATGATGTTACCTTAGAATTAAAGCTTCTTGCAGATGTAGGACTTGTAGGATTTCCAAATGTAGGAAAATCAACCTTGGTTTCAGTTGTTTCACAGGCAAAGCCTGAAATTGCAAACTACCATTTTACAACTATAACCCCTGTTTTGGGAGTTGTTTCAATGGGAGAGGGTTCATCATTCGTAATGGCTGATATTCCCGGTTTGATTGAGGGTGCATGGCAGGGGACAGGTCTCGGACATCAATTTCTTCGTCATGTTGAACGATGTAGAATGTTAGTTCATATAGTAGATATATCTGGAAGTGAGGGCAGAGACCCGAAAGAAGATTTCAAAACTATAAATGAAGAGCTTGAAAAATTCAATCCCGAGCTTGCACAAAGACCAATGATTGTAGCAGGAAATAAATGCGATATGGCAACAGATGAACAGATTGAAGATTTTAAGAATTTTGTAGAAGAACAGGGATACGAATTTTTCCCCATTATGGCGGCAATCAGTTATCAAGTAGAGCCATTGCTTAAAAAAATTCAGGAAATGCTATCAAAGCTTCCGCCTATTGTAGTTTATGAAGCAGAGCCCGAACCTGTAAAAACTGTTGATGATTATAACGACCATAAAGTTGATATTAAAGTAATTGACGGTATATATAATGTTGAGGCCGATTGGCTGCTGCAGGTTATGAAATCAATTAACTTTGACGATTATGAAAGCCTAAACTATTTCCAGAAAGTCCTTATAAAAGGCGGAGTTATTGACGCTTTAAAAGAAAACGGCTGTCAGGAAGGCGATACAGTTTCAATATATGAGCTTGAATTTGACTTTGTGGAGTAATAATATGGATAATATGTTCAAAAATACTAAACCCTCAGATTATTCTCCCCTCACATTAGCGTTTATCGGCGACGGAGTTTATGATTTGCTTGTAAGAAGCTATGTAGTAAACTTAGCAAACAGACCAGTAGGAGAATTAAATAAAATTAAGGTTTCTTTGGTAAATTGTAAATCTCAGGCGCAGTTTGCTAAAAAGCTTTTACCTGTACTAACTGAAAAGGAAGAAGCCGTTTATAAGCGTGGCAGAAATGCTGCAACCTCAAATACTCCTAAAAATTCTACAGTTGCAGATTATCATAGTGCAACCGGTTTGGAAGCATTGTTCGGATATCTTTACATAACTGCTCAGAATGATAGAATCAATGAGCTTTTTAATTTAATAATCGAAGAATTTAAATAGTTTCGATAAAAGGGAGTATGTAAAGATGAAAAAAATTATGACAGCCGTTACGGATTATTCAATTATAGTATTAGGTGCAATTGTTTACGCTGTTTCGGTTGTCATTTTTACAGCTCCCAATAATATTGCGCCCGGAGGACTTACAGGTATAGGAACAGTTTTAAATTATCTGTATGATTTGCCAATCGGTGTAATAATATTTGTTTTCAATATTCCGTTGTTTGTATGGGGTGCAATAGAGAACGGTATTAAGTTTTTAACTAAAACAATTGTAGGCACAGCCAGTATATCAGTGGCAATTGATGTTATGGGACTGTTTTTGACCAACTATACAGGAGATTTAATGCTTGCGTCAATTTTCGGAGGTATATTAAACGGTCTGGGATTAGGAATTATATTTTACAGCGGAGGTTCAACAGGCGGAACAGACATTGTGTCTTTGAATATCCATAAGCATTATCCTCATCTATCTACAGGCTCAATAATCCTTGCTATAGACGCAGTTATAATTATATTTGCGGCAATTATTTATAAAAGCTTAGAGAGTGCTCTTTATGCAGTTATAGCAATTTTTGTAAGCATTAAAGTTATTGATGCGATTAACTACGGCTTTTCACGGGATAACGGTAAGGCGATGTTTATTGTAACAAATAAATATAAGGAAATAACTGATGAACTTTTTATGTCTGTAAAAAGGGGAGTAACCCTCCTTGAAGCTCAGGGCGGATATAAAATGGACGATAAAAAAGTAATAATGTGCGCTTTAAGACCCCAACAGGTTCATAAAGTCATAAAAATAATAAAATCCGTTGATGAAAATGCATTTACAATAGTAACCACCGCAGGGGCAATAAGCGGAAACGGATTTAGAAAAAAATAGCAAAAATGTTGACAAATAATATATTTATGATATAATAACTCTGTTATAAAACTTATAACATTCCTTGCGGCGAAAGCCGCCATAAAGTCCAGAAGGAGGTGCAATAAAAATGGCAGCAATAACAGCTAATTACGAAACCGTAATGATTATTTCAATGAAGCAGGGCGAAGAAGGCATACAGGCAATCATCGAGAAGTTCAAGGCTTTAATTGAAAAGAATGCCACTTTAAAAAATGTTGACGAATGGGGCAAGAGAAAGCTTGCTTATCTTATCAACAAAGAAAGTGAAGGCTATTATGTGCTTATGAATTTTGAGAGTACAGCAGAGTTCCCGGCAGAGCTTGATCGTATTTACAAAATTACTGACGGCGTTATGCGTTCACTTATCATTAAAAAAGCTGACGAATAATTAAATTGTAGGATTTATCCGAACACGAAAGGGATAAGGTTATGTTAAACAGAGTAATTTTAATGGGAAGACTTGTTTCTGACCCTGAACTTAAGACAACTGCCAGCGGAATCAGTGTTACTTCCGTAAGAATTGCGGTAGACCGCAATTATGTTAAAGCAGGCGAAGAGAGAAAAGCAGATTTCTTTGATGTAGTTTGCTGGAGAAACACAGCAGAATTTGTATGCAGATATTTTGGCAAAGGTTCATTAATAGCAGTTGAAGGACAGCTTCAAAGCAGAAC
>JAFLSJ010000031.1 GCA_022511005.1 Ruminococcus sp. | reverse complement strand
CATATTTTGCGCCATACATCGCACCCTGTCCTCGAAAGGCGTCAGCCTTTCTGCGGAATGGTGCTCGCCTGACACAAAATCTGCTCTGAAATTTCATCTCATTTTCAATTGAAGTTTAGTATTATTCATCAGAACTGCTGAATTCCCTTACTCTCAGAGGAATATTTAGCCCCTCTGCAATTTTTCTGCACTTTGCAATTTCTTCTTCACCTATAACATCAACTACAGAAAGTGCAACATTCTCCGTATATTTTCTGCACTCCCTTGCAAAGTCAAGCATTGCGTCAAAAGACTCAATTCCAAACTTAGGTCTTACAATTTTCAGGTATTCTTCCTTATGGGAACAGTTAAGGCTGATTGAAACAGCGTCAACATTATCACAAAGCTCTTTTGCAATATTTCTTTCATTTATTAAATTGCCAAGACCGTTTGTATTAACCCTTGTTTTTATTCCAAGATTTTCTCTTATATACTTTGCAGTTTCAACGAGAACATCAAAAGAATTTGTAGGCTCTCCGTAACCACAGAAAATTATCTCTTCACAGGTTTTCACATCATCATAATTATCTATTGCCTCTTTAACCTCTTCAAAAGAAGGATTATGATTAAGCCATAGGCTGTCTGCATTTCCTATTGCCTCCTTCTGACTTCTTATGCAAAAAGTACAGGCACAGGGGCATTTATTTGTAATATTAAGATAAACCTTATTTTTATAAGTATAAATAATTTCTTCACTCATTTTATCACCTCATAAGTCTCGGCAAAACATTAGATTTAAACTTTAAAGCATCCAGTCCTAAACCAACTGCAATAAATATAACAGCACCGGCACCGGGCTGAACATACCATGTTGCAAGCTCTGCAACAGCACCGCCCCAATCATAAAGTAGCCAGTTACCTACAAAATATCCGAATACTGTAACTGCGGTTGTTGGAATAAGCATTAAAATTGAACCAACATTTATAATTTTGTTGTCCTTATCTTTTTTATTTAAAAAGTATCTTAATATAACAAATGGCAATGCGTTTAACGCTTTAATAAGAAATGTAGGAACAATCCATTGTGGATACCCCGAAATAAGGTCTGCTAAGGCTCCTCCGATTGCCGACGCAATTATACCGTAAGGTCCGGGCAATGTACATGCCGCAAGATAAACCATTGAATCTCCGGCATGACAATATCCTAATGCTGTGGGAACTTTAATAAAAGCTGTCGCAACCGTAACCAAAGCCGCAAACATAGCCGTAAATGTTATAGTTTTTACATTTGAATATGAGGAGGTTCTCGTTGTTGAATTCATATTCATCACTCCTTGTATACAGCAAGTTTGTAAAGGTATTTTTCAAAATCAATTCCGTGATTTTTTTCATAAGGCTCTTTAATTGTTTCTTTTATTACATCTTCAATAAATTTTGTTGCATTATAGGCTGCTTTTGAAAGCGTGGTATTATTTAAAACACTTCCGCAAATAATAGAAGAAAAAATATCTCCCGTTCCTGAAAAGCTGCTGCCGTATTCCTTTGATTTTAAAAAATCAGCATTTCCTTTTTCAAAAACACCGTTATAAATAAATCCGTCTTTTTTAATTCCCGTAACTGCAATTTTCATGTTATCATGAAAAATTGCTTTATCGGCAACCTCCTCTATGTATTCAAAGAAAAAATCGCTGTCCGATTTTTTCATTACAGAGTTAAAATCCTCACCTGTAAGAATACAAAGCTCTGTTAAATTTGGAGTTATTATATCGGCTGTTTTTGCAAGTTCCTTTATTTTATCGCAAGTATTTTTATTATATGCGGAGTAAAGCTTTCCGTTGTCGCCCATTACAGGATCAACAATCACCTTAGTGTCGGATTTTTTAAAAACCTCTATAAATTTTTTAATAAAATCGACCTGACTTTCCCCTGCAATATAGCCTGAATAAATACCGTCAAAATGAGCATTATTCTTAAGCCACATTTCAGTATAAAAATTCATATGCTCGCTGAAATCATAGCAATAGTGATTTTTATAGCCTGTTTGATTAGTCAGTATTGCCGTAGGCAGAGGGCATGGCTGAATACCCATAACAGATAAAATTGCTATTGCCGCTGTAAGAGAGCATTTGCCAAAGCCTGAAAGGTCATTAATAACAGCAGTTGTTTTTGTCATTGATTTCACTCCGTTAACGAATTGACAATATAATACAATAAAATTGTCATAATCAAAATAGACAATTTTATTATTTTTAATCAGGACAGTTTATGTTTTACTATTGACATTAAATTAATTGGGAATTATATTTTAATAGGATAATTTTTAAAGGAGAATTTAATATGATTGCAAAAAAGCTTATTGATGAACTTTGTAAAATTGAAGGAGTTGAAGCTGTTTGTTTAGGAGGTAGCAGAGTATCAGAAAATAATGATGATAAATCAGATTATGATATTTATGTTTACTATGAAACCGTACCAAGTGAAGAAAAGCGAGAAGAACTATATAAAGAATATTGTAAAATTTACGAGGTTGCAAATCATTACTGGGAATATGAGGACAATTGTGTTTTAAAGGATGACATCCCTGTTGATATTATATTCAGACCTGTTAATGCTTTTAAAAATGACGATGAAGTATCACAGTTTCTTTTATCTGCAAAAAACGGATACTCAACCTGTTTTTTGCACAACATTATTACCTGTAAAATAATTTACGATAAATCAAGTTTTTTTACAAATCTTCAAAACAAATTTAAAGCAAAATATCCTGAAAAATTAAGAAAAGAAATAATAGAAAGAAATATGAAGCTTTTGCACGGTGTTCTGCCAAGCTATGATTTGCAAATAAAAAAGGCAGTAAAAAGAAATGACCTTGTAAGCATTAACCACCGTACGGCAGGATTTATTGAAAGCTATTTTGATATTATTTTTGCACTTAACAGAATAACCCACCCGGGAGAGAAAAAGCTCATAAAGATATGTAAAGAAAAATGCAAAATACTCCCTGATAATTTTGAAGAAAACTTAACAAAGCTTTTTTCTTCTATGTTCTCGGATTATGATTTTGAGACCCTTGAAAATATAGTTAAGGAAATTGAAAAAACAGTTCAAGAAAACTTATAAGATTGAAAAGGACAGTTTCATTTTTTGAAACTGTCTTTTTATCATCAAAAATATTTTTTTATTCTTGAATTTTGTAGAAATATATCATTTATTGTGTTAAAATTGTAATAATAAATAAAGGCGGTGGGAATATGAAATTTACAAACGAAGCAAATATTAAACATAAAGATATGAGTGCAGGAGAAGTGGCTGCATTTACAGGTAAGGTTTTACTTTATAAAATATTCAGATTTGTTATGATGGCAATATCTGCATTATTTTTCATTTGGTTTTTACTTCCCGTAATTGTTTATGGAATTTTAATCCCTTATAACTTATTTGGAATGGCTGCCTGCTTGCTGATATTTTTATTTTATTCCGCAAGAGGATTGGTACTGCTTATTAAGCACGCCTTCTATAAAAATAAGGTTACAAAAATAATTTGGAAAATCGGAAAGGGACTTGTTTTTGCATTTGCAGCTTATGCATTGATTATAAGTATTGTTATGGGTGTTTGTGCAAGTATTCCGCCTACTGAAAATGCATCCGCAATAATTTTAGGTGCAGAGGTAAGAGGAACTCAGCCCAGCTTAATACTTTATACAAGAATAAAAGCCGGAGAAAACTATCTTAACGAAAACAAAGACGCAATATGTGTTGCTACGGGCGGTTTAGGAGAAGACGACCAGATTACCGAAGCCCAATGCATATACAATGTTTTAACAGAAGAAGGCATTGACAAAAACAGAATTTTTCTTGAAGAAAATGCAACAAACACAAATGAGAACATTGAATTTTCCTATAAAATTATAAAGAAACAAAATGCAAGTAAAGACATTGCCATAGTAACAGACGGCTTTCATCAGGCAAGAGCAAGACTGATTGCTCAAAGGCAGGGTATTGAGGGAAGCATCGGTGCTGTAAGCTCAGGCACACCTTGGATACTTATTCCAACCTACTGGGTAAGAGAATGGTTCGGACTTCCCTATGAGTTTATATTCAGATAAAACAACTACTTATTAAACCCTCCTCCGTTTTTTTCGGAGGAGGGTCATTTAATAACAAAAACAATAGAGATGTCTCAAACCGAATTAAAGTTTGAAACGCACCTTATTACTTATAAACGATAGATTAATATAAATGTTTTCGGTTGAATTCGGCTCCCTCTGACGAGGGAGCTGTCAAAATAAAGTTTTGACTGAGGGAGAGACATAATTAGTAGAAAGTATAAAAATAATATAAAACTTAAATTAATTATATTTTTCCTATAAAAAATCAAATAAATTCTAACGCTTTATTCTCTCATAATCTCTCCCTTCGTCTGCGGTTTTACCGCAGCCACCTCCCTCGTCAGAGGGAGGCAAATTTTGTCATAAAAGTTTTCTCATATTTTTTCGTCTTCGGATAGCCACTCTTTATATTTAGTATCAAATTATCTCTCAAAATCAAGAAGAATATTCTTTTTATCTGTTACAAGCTGTCTGCATTCTACATTTGCAGATTGTAACATTCTTTTAGAAGCCTGTGTTTCCTTTGTATCAGCATATTTATCATACAAATATATAACCTGACTTATGCCCGATTGAATAATAGCCTTTGCACATTCATTACAAGGAAACAAATCAACATATAACTTTGTACCGTTAAGATTTTTACCTCTTGCATTTAAAATTGCGTTAAGCTCAGCGTGAACCACATAGCTGTATTTTGTGTCCTCTCCTTCCCTTTCCCAAGGAAATTCATCATCTGAACAGCCGTACGGAAAACCGTTGTAGCCTGTTGAGAGAATTATATTATTTTTATCTACAATACAAGCGCCCACCTGAGTATTGGGGTCTTTACTTCTTTTTGAAGCAAGGACGGCAACGCCCATAAAATATTCGTCCCAGGATATGTAATCTTTTCTTTTCATAATAAACCGCCTCTACTAAAATATTTTTAAAGCCGTAAATCATAATAACATTTACGGCTTTAATTTAATTGTCACAGCTTAATTCCGAATGATTCAATTTTAGGCAAAAGTCCTATTCTCGGCTTGTCCGGGTCAGGAAGCTGAGGGAAATCATAAGCGGGATAATCATTCCCCTCAATAATCGCAGGACCGTTTGGAGTTAAACAAACATCCCAGCCTACATATCTGAACTCGGGTAGCATCATAGCCGCTTTTTTTACCATTTCTTTAACCTCGTCCATATAAGGCAGCTTATAGCCTACAAACTTAATACCTGTTGCAGGATGAGCGTCATAATTTATTAGTGCAGAGGTATGTCCCTGACCGATAATCTCGCCCTTGTCAAGGTCAAAATGGCAAGCGAGTCCGCCGTTTTCAAGATTATCTACAAAGCCTCCGTTATTACCCATTTTAAACACTGCATATAAAATATTTGGCTTTCCGTCGTGTACAAGAGTTACAACTCTTAAGCAGTTAAGAGAATCGGGGTAAATCCTTGCGGCGTCGGGATGCTGAATAACAACCTCTTCAATAACACCGAAGTTTTTGTCCTCACGTTTAATATATTTCCAAAGCTCCTTAATATCTTTAAAATCAGAAACCTTTATTTTTTCAATACCCTTTCCGCTTTCTCCGATATAAGGTTTTGCAAAAAATTCATCTTTGCCGTCAATAAACTTTTCAAATTCTTCATAGCCTATATCTGCAAGGTCTATTACCTCTCTGCCCATAAACTCTGCAAACTTTTTATCAAATAAGTTTTTCTCGTCAAAAATTCTTGCATACTTTTCATCATTGAGCATAGTTACAAGCTTTTTGTTTTTAAGCCTTGTAAGATATGTTTTTCTCTCTTTTGCCTTCATATTATAAAATTCAAAAATAATATAATCGTTATAACCTGCACCGTATTTTACACTGCAAGCTAACATATCAAAAAACAGCTTAACTTTATTTTTACCTGTTTTTTCATGAATGGCTTCAATTTTTTCAGACATCTTCTTAAAGCTTGCTCCGCCTAAAACTCTCTTTATATAACCTAAATTCATAATAACCTCATATCCTGAATATTTCCATTATTCTTTCAAAAAAAGCGAAGATTAATCTCCGCTTTTTTATTTTTTATTAAAGTGTTTTCAATGCCTCAGCTATTGCATTTTTCAAAATCTTTAAGCCCTCAAGTAATGTTTCCTCTGAAATTGTTAAAGGAGGCATTGTTTTAATAACTGCATTTTTTCTGCCTGCGGCTTCTATTATAAGCTTGTTTTTAAAACATATATCCTGAACCTTATCGCAGAATTTTTCATCAGGGATTTTTTCAAAATCAACACCCCAGACAAGACCTATACCCCTATAGCTTAATCTGCTGTCAAGAGGTAAAATTTCTTCCTTGATAAATTTTTCTTCAATAACTGCTTTATTTGCAACCTGCTCCTCAACCTTTTCATTAAGCATATATTCAAGCCCCGCTTTAGCCGCAACGATTGCAACCTGATTTCCCCTGAATGTTCCGTTATGCTCGCCGGGAGTCCAAATATCAATCTCAGGCTTAAATAGAGTTAATGCAAAAGGAAATCCAAATCCGCCGATTGATTTTGAAAGAGCTACAATATCGGGAACAATGCCTGCTCTTTCAAAGGAGAAGTATGTGCCTGTTCTTGCACAACCCACCTGAACATCATCAACAATAAGTAAAATATCGTTATCGTCACAGAATTTTCTTAAGCCCTGTAAAAATTCAACGGAATATACGTGAATACCACCCTCAGCCTGTACTGTTTCAATAACAAGAGCCGCAGGCTTTTCTATTGCGGAATGGTCATCGTCAAGCAGGGTCTGCATATACTTTATTACGTCTAATTCAGGAAACATATAGGGAGCAGGAATATGAACAACATTTTCAAGAGGAACTCCTGCGCCGCCTCGGGAAGCAACATCTGTTGTTAAGGCAAGAGCGCCTAATGTCATACCGTGAAAAGCACCCATAAACGCCCAGACTGTTCTTCTCTGCTTTACCTTTCTTGCCAGCTTTAAAGCAGACTCAACAGCGTTTGTACCTGTTGGACCGGGGAACTGAATTTTATAATTAAAGCCTCTTGGTTGTAAAATCTTTGTTTCAAAAAATTCAATAAAATCTCTTTTTGCTTCTGTATATAAATCAAGAGCGTGAATAATTCCGTCCTGAGCTAAATAATCAATAACCTTTTCTTTAATATAATCATTATTATGTCCGTAATTTTCTGCACCTGCACCGCAGAAAAAGTCAATATACTTTTCACCGTTTTCATCAATAAAAAATGCGTCTTTGGCTTTTTTGAATACAACAGGAAAATGTCTGCAATAGGAACGAACCTCAGACTCATATTTTATAAATGGTTCAGTATTCATTAAAATACTTCCTTTCACACTGATGCTGATTATACTTATCAATCTATAACATTACAATTTTACATTTTTACCCTGTTTAAGTCAATAAAAATCCATAAATTAGTTATAAAATTATTAAATTATATAATTATACAATTGATTTTTGTAAAATATTTTTCAATTGGTGTCAGTGTTGTAATTTGAACAGCAGGAATATATATGTTATATTTAAAATATATTATAAATCCTTTATATTGCTTTTAAGAATAAATTATACGGAGGTAGTTTATATGTTCAAATTAAGCAGGCAACTAATTATTAAAAACAACAGATTTATTACTTGTTTTGCCTGCCTGCTTTTAACTGCGGTAATTGCAATTTCTGCTTTTGGGCCTTTTAAAGCAAACGCCGCAACAAGCATTAAGCCCAGATTTCAGCCTGCTTTTAAATCAGAAAGCGCATATGCTTATTATACCTCTGAAAATATATATTATAACAGCGGTTACGGAATGCCCAACTGCACCTGTTATGCTTACGGCAGAATTTATGAAATAATGGGAAAAGAGCCGAATTTATGTCACTATGATGCATCCGAATGGTATGATTACAACAAAGAACACGGCTATTATGCATACGGAAAAACACCCAAAATAGGAGCAGTTGCCTGTTGGAGCTATGGCACAAGCGGTCATGTTGCCGTTGTTGAAGCAATAGTCGGCGATAAAATCATTATGTCCCAGTCAGGCTACGGTTACCTTAATTTTTACTTATCATTAGAAGATTATAATAATCCGGGTCAGGAGGGCTGGAACTTTCAGGGATATATTTATCCGGGAGAGTTTACCTCAGCAGGCTTTGAGGGCGAATTATACAGAACCGTTGATTATACGGGCAGTCTTGCTTTCCGTTCAGGACCGGGACTTAGCTACAGTGTGCTCGCTACCCTTGATTACCATATGGGATTTATAGTTACCGAAAAGGTAACTAAAGACGATTATACATGGGGAAAGACAACCTACAACGGAAAAACGGGTTATATTGCTTTAACAAGCGATACCCAATTTTTATATTCCCCCGGGACAAGCCCACCGTCAAATCCTGAAGAACAAATAAATGAATTTTATATTATAACATCTGAAAACGGAGTTAATATGCGAAGCGATGCTTCAGTATCAAACTCAATGATTACGGTAATTCCCTATAACGCTTACATAAGAGTAACACAGGTCAAACAAAACGAAGGCTACACTTGGGGATATACAACCTATGATAACAAATACGGTTGGTGTGTACTTGATTATGCTGAAAAAATTTACGGAGTCGAACGGTCTGAATTACTTGTAAGCTTTGTCCATTCCGCTACCGATATTAAGGGCGATGTTAACGGCGACGGAGAAGTAAATGTAACGGACGCAACCTATATTCAACTTTATTTAGCAAACTATTACAGAATGTCGGAAAGTGCATTGAAATGTGCTGATACTGATAAAAATAATTTGGTTACAGTAACCGACGCAACCTTAATTCAATTGGCAGCAGCAGGATTGAAAGACCTGTAATTATAAACCAATGTTTTAAACATTAAAAGCATTAAGAGAACAGTGTAGGGGCGACCCTTGCGGTCGCCCGAAAAACATAGCATTACAAATACATCGTAGGGGCGGATTCAATATCCGCCCAAGAAGGAACGGACAAATATGGATTTTGTCCCTACGAATATACATAAAACTTTCATATTATTTTACGGGCAACCGCAAGGGTTGCCCGTACACCGTTTTATAAATGTTCTTTAATATAAAAAAGGTTTATTTTATACAATAACTTTTTCTACAAACTGACAGCGAGCAATTCCCTGCTGTTTTCTTTTTGACTTTTTTAAATACTTCTGATTCCTATTATACTTACAGAATAACGTAAACAAAAATTCACACAATGTTCATTGACATTTTATACAGGTACCTGTATAATAAAACATCTATAACATATTATGGGAGATGAAAAAATGTCCGATTTAGAAATCCCTCTTTTACATCAATGGATTAAGCTTGAAGTAGCCCTTCACCGTTTTCACGATATGAACTTTAAGCGCAAAGGACCTATGGGCGCGCCCCAACGAGGTCAGGGCAGACTATTGCACATTATAAAAGCAAATCCCAATATTACACAAAAGGAATTATGCGAAAAAAGCGGTTTGCGCCAGCAATCCGTTTCGGAATTTTTAAAAAAGCTTGAAAACAGCAACTATATTTCCCGCACTTCCTCCCCTTGTGACAAAAGAGTTTCTATTTTTAATCTTACAAAGGAAGGCGAAAAGCTTGCTCATCCCCCTGCTGAGGTTATTGAGCAGTTAAATTCATTTTTGTCTTGTCTTAATGATGAAGAACAACAAAATATGTGCGATTATCTACAGCGGATAAGATATAATATCGAAAAAATGCTAAATCAGAATGAAGATGAATAAATATATTTATAAATTGAAATTAAAGGAGTAATAATTTTGCTAAAGGTATTAAAGTACTTAAAAAAATCAATTATACCTATAATATTTGTTGTACTGTTGCTCTTGGTACAGGCATATTGCGACTTAGCCCTCCCTCAATATATGAGCAACATTGTAAATGTAGGTATACAGCAGGGAGGCATAACTTCAATTGTTCCCGAAAAAATCACGGCTGAAGATATGGAAAATTTACAGCTTTTTATGAATGAAGATGACATAAGTCTTGTAAATAAAAATTACGAAAAAAGCGGTAATATCTTTACATTAAAATCGGAAATTAAAGAAAAAACATCCGAACAGCTTGAAGAAGCTTTTATTGATCCCGAGCTTATAAGCTCTATGATAAATATGGCTCAAAGCGGAGAAATCGACGTTGACAATGACGCTTATCAGTCAAGCAATGAGCTTGCCGATATGATGAAAAATTTACCCGAGGGCAGTGATTTTTATGATATTTTAAAAGCCCTGCCTACAGAGCACAAGGATATGATAGTTGCTAAAATGACAGAAGCTGTTGAGGGATATAAATCTCTTGGAAAAGACAACGTAAAACAGCTTGTAATCAGTGATGTTCAACAAGTTCTTAAAAATGCAGACGTTGATACAGACTCTCTCCAAATGTCTTATTTATATGGTGCAGGCTTGCTTATGCTTCTTTATGCTCTGATAATTGCATTCTGCACAATTTTAACGACTCTCCTTGGTGCAAGAATAGGCTCAGGTCTTGCAAGAGATTTAAGAAGCACCGTATATGGAAAAGTGCTTAGATTTTCAAGCAAGGAAATCAATCAATTCTCAAACGCTTCTCTTATTACAAGATGTACCAACGATATTCAGCAAATTCAAATGGTAATTATTATGATTTTGAGAATGGTACTTTATGCTCCTATTTTAGGAATAGGTGCTTTGTTTAAAGTGCTTGGAACAAATCAAGGTATGGCGTGGATAATAGGTCTTGCAGTAGTAGTAATACTGTTTGTACTTATTGTTCTTATGAGCGTTGCCATGCCAAAATTTACAAAACTGCAAAAGCTTATTGACCGAATCAATCTTGTATCCCGTGAAATTTTAACGGGACTGCCTGTAATCAGAGCATTCTCCAGAGAAAAACACGAAGAAGAAAGATTTGATATCGCAAATAAAAACCAGATGAAAACAAACCTATTTGTAAACAGATTAATGGCTATGATGATGCCTGTTATGATGTTTGTAATGAACGGTGTAAGCATTTTGATTATATGGGTAGGAGCGTCTCACGTAGATGCAGGCGATATGCAGGTTGGAGACATTATGGCATATATTCAGTACACAATGCAAATAATTATGGCATTCTTAATGCTTTCAATGATGAGTATAATGCTCCCCCGTGCCGTTGTTTCCGCTAACCGTGTAGCGGAAGTATTGAATACGGAAATCTCAATTACCGACCCTGATGAAAGTGAAATCAAGTCATTTGAAAACAGCAAAAAGGGTCTGGTTGAATTTAAAAATGTCAGCTTTAAATATCCGGGTGCTTCCGAAAATGTAATAAGTAACATTTCGTTTACTGCTAAACCGGGAGAAACAACTGCAATTATCGGCAGTACCGGTTCGGGAAAATCAACCCTTATTAACTTAATCCCAAGGTTTTATGATGTAACTGAGGGTGAAGTTACCGTAAGCGGAGTAAATGTTAAAAATGTCACCTTAGGCGATTTAAGAGATAAAATCGGATATGTTCCCCAAAAAGGATTTTTGTTCAGCGGAACTATCGGCAGCAACATTGCTTATTCAGATAAAAATATGAGTCAGGCGCAAATTGAAAAAGCCGCCGAGATTGCTCAGGCACAGGAATTTATTGAAAGCAAATACGATGCATATGACAGTGAAATTGCACAGGGAGGAACGAATGTATCTGGCGGTCAGAGGCAAAGGCTTTCCATTGCCAGAGCAATTGCTAAAAATCCCGATATTTATATTTTTGATGACAGCTTCTCTGCCCTTGACTATAAAACAGACGCAACTTTGAGAAAGGCTCTTAACAGATATACACAAAACAGCACCGTAATCATAGTTGCACAAAGAATTTCAACAGTATTAAATGCAGAACAAATCATAGTACTTGATAACGGTGAAATTGCAGGAACGGGAACTCATAAAGAGCTTCTTGAAAACTGCGAGGTTTACAAGCAAATTGCTGTATCACAGCTTTCAAAGGAGGAATTGGAATAATGGCTGGAAATTCTCCCAGAAAAGGCCCGGGCAGAGGTATGGTTCCCGTAGAAAAAGCCAAGGACTTTAAAGGCTCAATACTTAAGCTTTTAAAATATATAGGCAGATACAAAATCGGACTTGTTTTTGTTATTATTTTTGCTGTTGCAAGTACAATTTTCAACATAGTAGGCCCTAAAATATTAGGTAATGCAACCACAGAGCTTTTTAACGGTATTATAAGTAAATTTTCAGGCGGCTCGGGTATTGATTTTAATGCAATTGCAAATATTTTATTGTGGCTGTTGGCCCTGTATATTGCATCCTCCTTGTTTGCATTTATTCAAGGCTTTATTATGGCAAATATTTCTCAAAAAATAGGCTACAGACTGAGAAACGACATCAATCATAAAATCAATCTTATGCCTATGAATTACTTTGATAAAAAGCAGCACGGCGAGGTTTTGTCCATTGTAACAAATGATGTTGATACCCTGACTATGGGACTTAACCAAAGTGCAACTCAGCTTATTACATCTGTTACAACTATTATTGGCGTTCTCTATATGATGTTTTCTATTAACTGGATAATGACGATTATCGCTTTGCTGATTCTTCCCATATCAATTATAATCGTATCATTTATTGCTTCTAAATCCCAAAAACACTTTAAAAATCAGCAGGATTATTTAGGTCATGTAAACGGACAGATTGAAGAAACCTTCAGCGGAATAAATGTTGTTCAGGTATTCAACGGTGAAAAAGAGAATCTAGAGGATTTTGAAGAAGCAAATACCACCCTCTACCATTCCGCTTGGAAGTCACAGTTTTTATCAGGACTTATGATGCCTATTATGATGTTTATAGGTAACTTAGGCTATGTTGCAATTGCAGTATTGGGCGGTTATCTTGCTATAAACGGTACGATCACCGTAGGTAACATTCAGTCATTTGTTCAGTATGTAAGACAGTTTACACAACCTATTCAGCAACTTGCTCAGGTTTCCAATATGATTCAGGCAATGGCGGCGGCTTCTGAGAGAGTTTTTGAATTTTTAAGTGAAGATGAAGAAGAACAAACTGCACAAAACCACGCTCAGATAATTGATAAAAACACAAAAGAAAAACGTAATGTTACAATAAACGATATTGAGGGTAATGTTAAATTTGAAAATGTTAAGTTCAGTTATAATGCAGATAAAATAATCATAAACGATTTCAGCGCAGATATTAAGCAAGGTCAAAAAATTGCCATAGTCGGTCCAACAGGCGCAGGCAAAACTACAATGGTAAAGCTTTTAATGCGTTTTTACGATGTAAACAGCGGTGCAATAAAGGTTGACGATTATAATATTAAGGATTTTGACAGAAGCGAATTAAGAGAGCTTTTTGGTATGGTGCTTCAGGACACATGGCTGTTCTCGGGAACGATTATGGAAAATCTTAAATACGGCAAGCTTGACGCAACCGAAGAAGAAGTTATGAATGCCGCAAAAGCCGCTCATGTGCATAATTTTGTAAAAACTCTTCCCGACGGCTACAATATGATGTTAAATGAGGATACCTCAAACATATCACAAGGACAGAAACAACTTTTAACAATTGCAAGAACTATTCTTGCAGACCCTAAAATTCTTATTCTTGACGAAGCAACCTCATCAGTTGATACAAGAACAGAAATAAGAATCCAAAAAGCAATGGATAACCTTATGAAAGGCAGAACAAGCTTTATAATTGCTCACAGACTTTCCACGATTCGTGATGCAGATTTAATTCTTGTTATGAAAGACGGAGATATCATAGAGCAGGGCAACCACGAAGAACTGCTTTCAAGAAAAGGATTTTACTACGACCTTTACAATTCTCAGTTTGACAAGGTATCATAAGCTTGTTAAAATTAAATTAAAGGGTGGATTACCTTTCGCCCTTTTATTTTTTCTAAATTTTATAATTAAAGTATTTCAAAAAAATTACAGAATACAATATATAGTATTTAACATTTTTTAACATACTATTTGTAGTAAAATGGCTTAAACACTAATATTTTAAGTATTTATGACAATTTAAGGCAATTTTTTTGTCTATTACATACAAAAAGCAGGTAAAAACTTTGTTATTAAAGTTATTAAACTGTTACTTGAAAATGCCAATATGTTGTGCTATTATAATATCACGCCACAAGATTATGTGATGAAGATTTAATAAAAATATAAAAAAGAAGTTTTTGAAAAGGAAGGTATATATTATGCAGGTTACAGTATTAGGAGGCAAATTGCCTCAGGCAGAAATTGATGCCTATGTAGAACAGATTAAAAGCGAAAACCCAGATAAATATATTAAAAGCTGTGAGTTCACAGTTGATGGTGAATATGTTGATGTAACTTATGATTACGATGTAGTTCCTTTTGAGCGTATCAGAAGAATTACAGGTTATCTGGTTGGAACGGTTGACAGATTCAATAATGCTAAAAGAGCTGAGGTTGAAGACAGAGTTAAACACTCAATCGGTTCTTCAGCAACCTGCTCTATTGAAGATATTGCATGAACTTAAAGGTCGGAAAATCCGACCTTTTATTTATTTAAAACTGTTGACATAGCCATCATTTAGTGATAAAATTCTATTTGCAACAAAATATGACTTATCAAGAGCGACTGAGGGACAGGCCCTGTGAAGTCCGGCAACCTGCTATTAGCAAGGTGCTAAATCCTGCGGATTATCCGAGAGATGAGTGTCTGTAAACACCGTTCTTTTGGAACGGTTATTTTTTTGTATTTATCAAGGAGGAAGTTTATTATGAAACATTTTTTTACATCTGAATCAGTAACAGAAGGACACCCCGATAAAGTATGCGACCAAATATCCGATGCTATTTTAGACGCTATTTTGGAAAAAGATAAAAACGCACACGTTGCCTGCGAGGTAACTGCAACAACAGGTATGATTCACGTAATGGGAGAAATCTCAACAGAAGCATATGTGGATATTCCGGCAATAGCAAGAAAGGTTATTAACGGAATCGGATACGATAATCCCGACTGCGGTTTTGACGGAAATACTTGCGCTGTATTAACTTCAATTGATGCACAATCACCTGACATTGCTATGGGAGTAAACGAGTCCTACGAGGTAAAGGACGGCGAAACAGACGAGGATAATCAAATCGGTGCAGGAGACCAAGGAATGATGTTCGGATATGCCTGCAACGAAACAAAGGAGCTTATGCCTTTGCCTATTTCACTTGCGCATAAGCTGTCAAAACAACTTGCAAAGGTAAGAAAAGACGGCACACTCCCCTATTTAAGACCTGACGGAAAAACTCAGGTAACGGTTGAATATGATGATAATGATAATCCCGTAAGAATCGACACCGTAGTAATTTCAACCCAGCACGATGAAAATGTTACATTGGAGCAAATAAGAAAAGATTTGGCTGAATATGTAATTAAGCCGATAATTCCTGAAAGCTATCTTGATGAAAACACAAAAACCTTTATAAATCCAACAGGAAGATTCGTAATCGGCGGACCTGTTGGCGATTCAGGCTTAACAGGCAGAAAAATTATTGTTGATACCTACGGCGGATATGCTTGCCACGGAGGTGGTGCATTCTCAGGCAAAGACCCAACAAAGGTTGACAGAAGTGCAGCTTATTATTCAAGATACATTGCAAAAAACATTGTTGCCGCAGGACTGGCTGATAAATGTCAGGTTCAGCTTGCATATGCAATAGGAGTTGCAAAGCCTGTATCAATTATGGTTAAGGCAGAAAATTCAAAGTACACAGACGAACAGCTTTCAACAGCGGTTCAAAAGGTATTTGACTGCCGTCCTCAGGCAATTATTAAAAACCTAAAATTAACAGAAATCAAGTATTTGCCGCTGGCATCATACGGACATATAGGCAGAGAAGATTTAGGAGTACCTTGGGAAAAAACAGATAAAACAGAAGCCCTCATCAACGCACTTAAATAAATTTAAATGGAATATAAAATATTGCTGTTAAAATAAGACTCCCTCTGACGAGGGAGTTTTTTTATGCAAAAATACTGAATTGGTTAAATTTTAAAATTAACCACCCTTTGTTTTTTTCGGATAAAACTGTTTATTTTAAATAATATGTAATTGATTTTTGATTTTAATGAATATATAATAATATAGTTACCAAAATTTTTATCAGGGGTGTTTTATGATAAATTATTTATGGGATTTTGTATTCTTTTCATTTATAGGTTGGTGTATCGACGAAGTATATTATCTAATCACTGAAAAAGAATTTGCAAACAGAGGCTTCTTAGCAAGTCCGTTTTCTCCTATGTACGGATTTGCCGCAGTTATAATCGACCTTATTTTCTCCCCTATTCAGAATCTGCCTTGGGCGGTTTTCTTCGGTTCAATTCTGCTTCTTGGCATCCTTAAGTTTTTAACAGGTCTTTTCCTTGATAAAATACTTCACTTTAAAATGTGGGATTATTCAAACCTTCCTTTAAACATTAAAGGATATATTTGTGTTCCCCTCGTTGTTTTATGGGGCTTTGTATCATTAATTCTCGTATCATTTGTTATGCCGATTATGAGAATTTTTATTCTCTTAATCCCCACATGGCTCTCCCTTGCTATTACACTTAGTATAATGTTTATTATGCTTATTGATGCAATCGTGACATTTATTACTATATTTAAATTGCAAAAGCATTTAAAGGAAATGGACGATGTATCTAAGCTGATAGAAGAAGACGCCCCCGAAACTCCAACAGAAGAGTTAAAGGAAAAGTACAACAAGCTGTTGCTTACAAACAATATTTTTAGAAGAAGACTTGTAACGGCTTTTCCCGATATGCAGTCTGTAAGCTATTCGGAGCAATTAGTTATAATCAGAATAAAGCTTAATGAAATCAAAGCAAGCAATCTTCAGGAATACGAAAATATTTACACAAATGAAGAAGAAAAGCCCTTTGCTTACGGTTTAAATTTCAATAAATTATTTTGGCTTTTCATTATAGGATGTTTCTTCGGTACAGTACTTGAAACAATCTGGGCAATAGTAACCTTAGGACATTTTGAATTCCGTGTAGGTCTTGTGTATGGGCCTTTTATCCCCGTATACGGCGGCGGTGCAGTTTTAATTACACTATGCCTTTATAAGCTGTATAAAGCAAAGGACGTAATTATTTACATTGCAAGTGCAATTATCGGTGCGGCATTTGAGTTTTTTTGCAGTTATTTTCAGGAAATGTTTTTCGGTACGGTTTCTTGGGATTACAGCAATACCCCATTTAACATTCAGGGAAGAACAAACCTGATGTTTGCGCTTATCTGGGGATTTTTAGGACTTGTATGGGTAAGATATTTTTATCCGTTGTGTTCAAAGCTAATTGAAAAAATTCCTAAAAAAATCGGAAATCTTGTAACAATTGCCCTTGTAATTTTTATGATATTCGATGTATTTATGACCTGTACAGGACTTCAAAGAGCCGATGAAAGAGCGAAAGAACTTCCGGCAACAAATGTGTTTGCAGAATATCTTGATGAACATTTAGACGATGAATATTTACAAATGATATTCCCCCATATGACAAATGTTGCTACAGGAATAAATGTAGGCGATACAAGCGGTAGTGAGAAATAAATTAGTAGTATATAGAAAAGGCGAGCCTGTTGGCTCGCCTTTCTTTTATGTATTGTTTCGCGGTCACAGACCGCGACAAAGGGCTACTCGCCCTTTGATCCTCGCGAGCTTTTGAAAAAGCTC
>JAFLSJ010000030.1 GCA_022511005.1 Ruminococcus sp. | reverse complement strand
CTCCCTCTGACGAGGGAGCTGTCAGCGAAGCTGACTGAGGGAGAGAAAAATTTAAAGTTTAATTGCTATTAAGCCATTTTATCTACCTTCACGTCACAGCTTTCGCTGTGCCACCCTTTTCTGCGAAAACGGCAACCCTTTTGTCACTTCGTGACATTTCCCCTAACAGGGGAATTTCCTGTCAAGGGAGGGCAACAGAGTGCTAAATCTTTGTTCTGTTTCTGTATCATAGGTTTTTCGATACGCTGATATCTGTTCAGAATACCATAAACCGAAAGGAAAGAATTATGAACTTTTTAAAATCTTTATTTGGAAATTACAGTAAAAAAGAGGTGAAAAGGATTCAACCTCTTTGTAATAAAGTGCTTTCACTTGAAGAAAAGTACAAAAATATGAGCGAAAGTGAGCTTAAATCACAGACAGATTTGTTAAAACAGCGTCTTGCAAAGGGTGAAACAACAGATGATATCCTCCCCGATGCTTTTGCAGTTTGCAGAGAAGCTTCATGGCGTGTGCTTGGAATGAAGCATTTCCCCGTTCAGATTTTAGGCGGAATTGTACTTCATCAGGGTAGAATTGCAGAAATGAAAACAGGTGAAGGTAAAACCTTGGTGGCAACTCTCCCTGCATACTTAAACGGCTTAACAGGCGAGGGCGTTCATATTGTAACAGTCAACGATTATCTTGCACGCCGTGACTCAGAGTGGATGGGTAAGCTGTACCGTTATCTGGGATTAACGGTAGGTCTTATTGTACACGATTTAGACAACGACCAGAGAAAAGCCGCTTATAACTGCGATATTACATACGGAACAAACAACGAGCTTGGCTTTGACTATCTCCGTGATAATATGGTTGTTTATAAGGAGCAGAAAGTTCAGCGGGGACATGCCTATGCAGTAGTTGACGAGGTTGATTCGATCCTCATAGATGAAGCAAGAACACCTCTTATTATTTCAGGTAAAGGCGATAAATCAACAGACCTTTATGAAAGAGCAAACGCTTTTGCAAAAACTCTGACAGTTCATAAGTTTGCAGAAGTTAATACAAAAGAGGATATGGAAGATTTCTATGCTGAAAACGGCATTGACTATATTGTTGACGAAAAGCAGAAAACTGCAACCTTAACCCAAAACGGCGTTAAAAAAGCAGAAGAATACTTTAATCTTGAGAACCTTTCAGATCCTGAAAACCTTACTTATCAGCATCATATTAATCAGGCTATTAAGGCAAACGGTATTATGAAGCTTGATGTTGACTATGTTGTAAAAGACGACGAGGTTATTATTGTTGACGAGTTCACAGGACGTTTAATGTACGGCCGCCGCTTTAACGAGGGCTTACATCAGGCTATTGAAGCCAAAGAGGGTGTAAAAATTCAGAATGAAAGCAAAACTCTTGCAACAATTACATTCCAGAACTATTTCCGCCTTTACAAAAAGCTCAGCGGTATGACAGGTACAGCTCAGACAGAAGCAACGGAGTTTCAGGAAATCTATAAATTAGACGTTGTGGAAATCCCCACAAATAAACCTCTTGCAAGAGAAGATTTGCCCGACGCAATCTTTAAAACAGAGCAGGGTAAGTTTAATGCTGTAATCGACCAGATTGTTGAATGTAACCAAAAGGGACAGCCTGTGCTTGTTGGTACAATTTCCATTGAAAAATCTGAATATCTCAGTAAAATGCTTAAAAGACGCGGCATCAATCATAATGTTCTTAATGCTAAGCAACACGATAAAGAGGCAGAAATCGTTGCTCAGGCAGGTAAATACGGTGCAGTTACAATTGCAACAAATATGGCAGGCCGTGGTACCGATATTATGCTTGGCGGTAATGCAGATTATCTTGCAAAGGCATCTATGCGTAAGCAAAACTACAGCGAAGAATTAATCGAAGAGGCAACAGGTTTTGCAGAAACAGATAATCAGGAAATTTTAGATGCAAGACAAACATTTAAAGAATTAAATGAAAAATATAAAGATGAAATTAAAGATGAAGCAGAAAAGGTAAGAGAAGCAGGCGGTCTTTGCATTATCGGTACGGAACGCCACGAATCCCGAAGAATTGATAATCAGCTCAGAGGTCGTGCAGGACGTCAGGGCGACCCCGGTATGAGCCGTTTTTATCTTTCCTGCGAAGATGACCTTATGCGTTTGTTTGGCGGCGACAGAATGAAAGCTATGATGGAAAGACTTAATGTAGATGATGAAACCGCTATCGAAAACAAAATGCTTTCAAATATAATTGAAGGTTCACAGGAAAAAGTTGAGTTAAGAAACTTTGGAATCCGTAAAGACGTACTCCAGTATGACGATGTTATGAACCGTCAGCGTGAAATTATTTACGGTCAGCGTGACCAGGTATTAGACGGTGAAGATTTAAGAGAAACCGTTATGAAAATGCTTGAGCAGACTATTGATGAAAATGTTAAGCATTATCTCCCTGAGGGACTTCACGATAACTGGAATTTAGCAGGTCTGCTTGAATTTTACGGCGAATGGCTGATTAAGGATAAGAGTAAATATAACTTCACTCCACAGGAGTTTGAAAATATTGAGGCCGAAGAAATCAGAGATATGATTATTGAAGAGGCCAAGGCTCTTTATGAAGAAAACGAAACTCTCCTTGATAATGACACAATGCGTGAAATGGAAAGAGTTTATCTGTTAAAGAGCGTTGATACCCATTGGATGGATCATATTGATAATATGGAACAGCTTAAATCGGGTATCCGCCTGCGTTCATACGGTCAGCACGACCCTGTTGTTGAATATAAGCTGGAAGGTTTCGGAATGTTTGATGAAATGATTGCAAATATTCGTGAAGATACAGTTAAGCTTATGCTTGTTGCACCAAAGCGTGTGCGTGAGGTTCAGAAACGTCAGCAGGCAATTGAAGAGGCAAAACGCCTTGCAAAGGAAAGAGCAGCCGCCGCACATCAGGTTGTTTTAGGTCAGGATGATGATAAACCTATGCCGAATCCTGTAACGGTAGCTTTAAAGAGAGAACAGGTAGCTAAGCCCACAGCAACCTCATCAGACGGTACAGATACCGTTAATAAAACAGTTCGTAAGGGCAAAAAAGTAGGTAGAAACGATCCATGTCCCTGCGGCAGCGGCAAAAAGTATAAAAAATGCTGCGGCAAAGATGAATAAATAATTTTGTAAAATATAATGTAAATGTTTAGCAGAAAAAGGCTCCCTCGTTAGAGGGAGCCTTTTTCGTATAATCTTAAGAGTTATTTATACTGAGCATAAGAAAAATTTTCATATATAAATAGACTGTCTCAAAACATTAAGGTTTGAGATAGCCCCAGTCTCTTTCATATACTACTTGTACATTTTAAAATTATATGATATTATATGTTACAGTAAAGGAATGGCGGCGGTTGTTCTGCACCCCAAATAAGGGGGTGATATGTATGACGGAAACAATGTTGTTAATTATTCTATTAATTGCTTTTGCAGAAGTCATAAAATACATAAAAAAATAACCGCCCTGTACCTGCAATACAAGGCGGTTAAACATAAAATAATTGTCTGAGCAGAACAGCCCAAGCCATTCCTTTACTGTCTTAATAATAGCACGATACGTGCAGTTTGTCAACAAAAAACGTTTTTTGATTTAAAAACAAATGTAATAATCATAAACAAGCTTAAGGAGTTGTCTCAAAACAAACTGGTTTTGAGATAGCTCTGTTTTTATTTCTTTAAATAATTTAGGAAAATAATTGTAATACCGCTGTATTTGTGTTAAAATAACATATTATAGTATTTTAACCGAAAGAGGAATAATAATATGGAAGTCAGAACTCGGTATGCCCCAAGTCCAACGGGATTTATGCATGTAGGAAATTTAAGAACTGCCTTGTATGAATATCTTATTGCAAAAAGTCAGGGCGGTAAATTTGTTTTAAGAATAGAAGATACAGACCAGGAACGCTATGTTGAGGGTGCGGTAGATGTTATCTACAATACTCTTAAAACAGCCGGATTAAATCACGACGAGGGCCCCGATATCGGCGGAGATTTCGGACCTTATGTTCAGAGCGAAAGAAAAAATATGTATCTGCCTTATGCAGAACAGCTTATAAAAGAGGGTAAAGCATACAGATGCTTCTGTTCTAAAGAACGCCTTGAAAAAATTCAGGAAGAAACCGTCGGAGGCGGATATGACAGACACTGCCGTGACCTTCCTCAGGAGGAAATAGACAGGCTTTTAAAAGAAGGAGTACCTTATGTTATTCGTCAGAAAATGCCTGTTGAGGGCAGTACCACCTTTAAGGACGCAGTTTTCGGAGAGATAACGGTAGAAAATACAGAACTTCAGGACCAGATTTTAATTAAGACAGACGGTTACCCAACCTATAATTTTGCAAATGTAATTGATGACCATACAATGGGTATTACCCACGTTGTAAGAGGCTCAGAGTATTTAAGCTCAACCCCTAAATACAATCTTCTTTATGAAGCATTCGGCTGGGAAATTCCAACATATATTCATCTTCCCCTTATTATGGGTAAAAATGAAGACGGTACAGTTTCAAAGCTATCAAAACGTCACGGAGCAACAGGCTTTGAAGATTTAGTACAGGAGGGTTATCTTCCACAAGCAATTATAAACTATATTGCTCTTTTAGGATGGTGCCCTAAGGATAATCAGGAAATTTTTACTCTTAAAGAGCTTGAAAATGTCTTTTCCGTTGACGGAATCAGCAAATCTCCTGCTGTTTTCGATTATGACAAGCTATCGTGGTTTAACAGCGAATATATTAAGGCAATGAGTCCTGAAGAATTTACAGCAATTGCAATGCCGTACTATAAGCAAACTTTCGGTGAAAAGCAAATGCCTTATGAAAAGTTTGCAGAAATTCTGCAAAAAAGAGTTGTAAAGCTGACAGAAATTCCTGAAATGCTTGATTTCTTTGCACAGCTACCCGAATATGACAAGGAACTTTTTGTAAATAAAAAGAGCAAAACCAACATTGAAAATGCACCTGTTGTATTGCAGGAAGCCTACGAAAGACTAAAAGCAATGGATAGCTGGAATTACGATACTATCCACGACTGCTTAATAAATATGGCACAGGAAAAAGAGCTTAAAAACGGCACGGTTATGTGGCCTGTAAGAATAGCGGCAGCAGGCAAAACCGTAACCCCCGGAGGTGCCGTAGAAATACTTGATATTTTGGGAAGAGAAGAATCCCTTATAAGACTTGAAACAGGTCTTGCAAAATTATCCTAAAATAATTGGAGAGATATAAAATGGCAGAAGAAAAAGTAATATTTGAAAGCACAATGCCCTCTAATTTTATTCACGATTTTATAGATGAAGATATAAAAGAGGGCGGACAGTTTGAGGGGAAAAAGGTGCATACCCGTTTTCCGCCCGAGCCAAATGGATATTTACACATAGGTCACGCCAAGGCAATTTATATAGATTTCGGAACTGCCGAGAAGTATAAGGGAATGTGCAACCTGAGAATGGACGACACAAACCCTACTAAAGAAGACGTTGAATATGTTGATGCAATTAAGGAAGATATTAACTGGTTAGGCTATGACTGGGGCGATAACTTTTACTATGCGTCAGAATATTTTGATAAAATGTACGAATTTGCAGTTGAACTTATAAAGAAAGGCCTTGCCTATGTTTGTGAGCTTACCCCCGAACAGGTAAGAGAAAACAGGGGAGATTTAACCACTCCTGCAAAAAGTCCTTACCGTGACAGACCAATGGAAGAAAGCCTTGATTTGTTTGAAAGAATGAAAAACGGCGAATTTGAAGACGGCAAAATGACCCTCAGGGCAAAGATTGATTTAGCCTCAGGCAACTTTAATATGCGTGACCCTGTTATTTACAGAATTAACCGTATAACTCACCACAGAACAGGAGATAAATGGTGCATTTATCCTATGTACGACTTTGCTCACCCCATTGAAGATGCAATGGAGGGTATTACCCATAGCCTTTGTTCTCTTGAATTTGAAGCGCACCGCCCGTTGTATGACTGGGTAATCAATAATATATCTGCTCCTGCAAAGCCAAGGCAGATTGAATTTGCCCGTTTAGGTATTAATAATACCGTAATGTCAAAAAGAAAGCTCCGCACACTTGTAGAAGAAAACTATGTAAGCGGTTGGGATGACCCCAGAATGCCTACAATCTGCGGATTAAGAAGAAGAGGTTATACTCCTAAAGCTATCAGAACATTTTGTGATAATATCGGTATTTCTAAGGTTAATTCCATTGTTGAATATAGCTTTTTGGAGCATTGCTTAAGAGAAGATTTAAACGAAACCGCTCGCAGAGTAATGGCGGTTATTAATCCTGTAAAGCTTGTAATTACAAATTATCCCGAGGACTTGGTTGAAGAATTTGAAGTTGAAAATAACCCCAACCGTCCTGAAGACGGAACAAGAACAGTAACTTTTTCAAGAGAAAGCTATATCGAAAGAGAAGACTTTATGGAAGAGCCTGTTAAAAAATATCAGCGTTTGTATCCGGGTAATGAGGTAAGGCTGAAATCTACCTATATTGTAAAATGCACAGGCTGTAAAAAGGACGAAAACGGCGAAGTTGTTGAGGTTTATGCAACTTATGACCCTGAAACAAGAGGGGGAAATACTCCCGACGGCAGAAAGGTAAGAGGAACAATCCATTGGGTTGACGCCAAAAACTATGTGGATGCAGAGGTTCGCCTTTACGATAATCTGTTTACGGTACCCGATCCGGATACAGGAGATAAAAACTTTTTAGATTATCTGAATCCCGATTCTCTTGAAATAAGAAAAAACTGTAAGGTAGAAAAAAGCCTGCTTAACGCAGAACCTCAGCAGAGATTTCAGTTTATGCGATTAGGCTATTTCTGCGTTGATAATAAGGATAGTTCACCCGAACACCTTGTTTTCAACCGTGCAGTAAGCTTAAAGGATGGATTTAAAAAGAAATAATTTATGAATAATAAAAATTATTCAGAGAGAAAAATTTTGCGTTTGCAAAATTTCGATTATTCTCAAAACGGAGCATATTTTATAACTATATGCGCAAGGAATAGAAATCAATATTTATGTAAAATCGTTCTCTACAACAGCAATACCACAAATTATAAAATCTTTTAAATCGTTGGTGACAAAACAAATAGGCTTTTCCATTTGGCAACGGTCATATTATGACCATATTATACGAGGGGAAAAAGACTATCTTGAAGTATGGGAATATATTGAAAATAATCCGCAAAAATGGCAGCTTGACTGTTATTATAATTAATTTCAATATCATCAAGAACTTATACAACCGTAAGGGTTAGAAAAATAAAAATACTTTAATTTATATACGTATAGTGTTATAATAAACAAAATTATTGTAAGACGGTGGTATTATGAAAACTGTGTTGGTTACAGGAGCCTCAAGGGGAATAGGCGCTTCAATTGCTGTTGCTTTTGCTCAGCAGGGTTATGCCGTTGTTATAAATTACAACAACAGCAAGGAAAAAGCCGAAAACCTTGCTAAAATTATTTTAGACAGCTATAAGGTTCCGGCTCTTGCAGTAAAATGCGATGTTTCAGATTATAGTCAAGTGCAGGAAATGTTTAATACAGTTAATGACAGCTTCGGCGGTGTTGATGTGCTTGTAAATAATGCAGGCATTTCTTCCCAAAAGCTGTTTACGGATTTATCACCTCAGGACTGGAAAGATACTATGTCAACAAATCTTGACAGTATGTTTTATTGCTGTAAATCAGCACTTCCCTATATGATCAGTAAAAAAAGCGGTGTTATTATTAATATCAGTTCAATGTGGGGTCAGGTGGGCGCATCCTGCGAGGTTCATTACAGCACAGCAAAAGCAGGAGTTATCGGTCTTACAAAGGCTTTGGCAAAAGAGGTTGCCTCCAGCGGAATAAGAGTAAACTGTATAGCACCCGGTGTTATTATGACAGATATGATGTCATCCTTTGACGAACAGACGGTAAATGAACTTAAAGAAGAAACTCCCCTGCAAAAATTAGGAACGCCTAAAAATATTGCAGATGCGGCAGTATTTCTTGCTTCCTCAAAGGCTGAATTTATCACAGGTCAAATTCTTGGAGTAAACGGCGGATTTATAATATAATGAAAAAGCTTTCAAAAATTTTATTTATTTCTGTTGCGGTAATATTGTTTTATAGTGTGATGTTCTCTGCTAATGCGGCAGAAACTATCAGATTTAATGCAGGTAATGCAAGCACAAAAAATAACAGGATTTTCTCAATACCTGTCAGCGGTAACGGCAATGAAAGTCTATCAGCAGTTAAGTTTGTTTTTGAATATGACACAAACGCAATTGAATTTAGAAAAATTAATGTTACCGACAAAAATTCAATTGTAAAAGAAGTAGAGGAAAACGGTAAGCTTAGCTTGATTTTTCTTAATGAAAAAGGTGTTAATTTATCAAATAGTCAACAGCTTTTTACAGTAAGCTTTAAAGCTGAAAATATGAGCAAAAATCAGGAAATAAATTTTTCTGTTTCCGATTGTGTAAACAGCAAAGTACAGAGTGTTAACGCCACAGGCGGAAAATGCATAGTTACATATCTTGGTAATGCACCGGATGATGAGGACTCAAACGGAAATTCTTCAGGAAGAACCGGTAATACGTCAAAAACAACCGGCAAAACTTCTTCAAACGGAAATACAAGCAACTCAAATTCAAAATATGAAGAATTTGAAAATTCCGATGAATACGATGATTATCAGGAATACGGCGACCAAGAGAATATAAATTCTCAAAACGATAACGACAATCAATATGATGAAGATGGCAATATACTAAAGGTTAATGAAAAGGATAATACCTTAAAAGTTTTTCTTTCGGGTGCACTGATTGTACTTGTGCTTGTTATAATCGGCGGAGTTTTATACCATTTAGGCAGAAAGTCAAAGGAACGAGAGAATAAAAACGAAAAAGAAGACGACCAAGAAGAAAACAACACCGAACAAGAAAACAGTAATGAAGAATAAAAAACTCCCTCATTAGAGGGAGTTTCGTTATACCTTATTCCTTTATAAGAACGTTTGTAATTTCGCTGACAAACATTGTGTGGTAATCATTGTTGTACCATTTTTCAACATCAGGCTTTAAAATAACGCTTTCTGCGTTTAAATCCTGTGCATACATTTTTTTGCAGACAAGCACAAGCTTTGCTTCTTCAAAATAAGGTGTGTCGTCCGCTGTAAATACAGGAGTGAGACCTGTTTCCTTAACTTTATCGTAATCTCTTCCGCTTTTTGTTCCGCAAAAATTAAGAGCACTTCTGTATTTTTCATCAAAGAAGGACATTGTGTAGCAGTCTTCTCTCTGCATAAACTCCATTGTATATCTTTGGGGTCGGATAAATGTAAAAGCGACAGGTTTTCCCCACATAATTCCTACTCCGCCCCAGCTTATGGTCATTGTATTGAGCTTTTCATCGTTTCCTGCGGTAACAAGAGCCCAATCCTTGCCTATAAGCTTAAAGGGATTTTCTACAATTTCTTCGGGTTTGATTTCAATAAATGGCATAATAATTCATCCTTTCAAGTATTAATACTCAATATATTGTGGTTTGTTAAAAACATATTAACATAAAAATGTATATTATTCAATAAAAATTGAAAAATATACAGACTATACATAAAAATATACATTTTGAAAATCTTAAATAATTATCGTAAAATCAAGCGAAATTGCAGACTTTTTAATTATTACAAATACATAAATTATTAAAAAGTAAAAATTTTTTGAATATTTATGCAAAAAACACTTGATTTTTTGCATAGACCGTGTATAATGGTTATTGTAACAAATAAAATTATTACTTTGGAGGTTTTACTATGGCAGACAATAAGATTAAAAAAGTAGTTTTAGCATATTCAGGCGGACTTGATACATCAATTATTATTCCTTGGCTTAAAGAAAATTATGACAACTGTGAAGTTGTTGCAGTTTCAGGTAATGTAGGACAAGCATCTGAACTTGAGGGTCTTGAAGAAAAAGCACTTAAAACAGGCGCTTCAAAGCTTTATATTGAAGATTTAAACAAAGAATTTATTGAAGATTATGTTTGGCCTACTCTTAAAGCAGGCGCAAAATATGAGGGCAAATATCTTTTAGGTACTTCTTTTGCAAGACCGATTATTGCAAAAAGAATTGTAGAAATTGCAAAGCAGGAGGGTGCAGACGCAATTTGCCACGGCTGCACAGGTAAAGGAAACGATCAGGTTCGTTTCGAGCTTGCAATTAAAGCATATGCTCCCGATATGAAAATTATTGCTCCTTGGAGAACATGGGAGTTTAAATCCCGTGAAGATGAGATTGAATATGCAGAAAAAATGAATATTCCTCTAAAAATTAACAAAGAAACAAATTACAGTAAAGATAAAAATATCTGGCACTTAAGCCACGAAGGTCTTGACCTTGAAAACCCTGCAAACGAGCCTATGTACAACAAAGAAGGCTTCCTTGAAATGGGCGTTTCTCCCGAGCAGGCACCCGACGAGCCTACTTATGTAACAATCAGCTTTGAAAAGGGTATTCCTGTTGCAGTTGACGGCGTTAAAATGGGCGGCGTTGAAATTGTTACTAAGCTTAATGAGCTTGGCGGCAAAAACGGTATCGGACTTGTAGATATGGTTGAAAACCGTCTTGTAGGTATGAAGTCACGCGGTGTTTATGAAACTCCCGGCGGTGCAATTCTTTATGCTGCTCACAGTAAGCTTGAAGAAATCTGCCTTGATAAGGATACTCAGCACTACAAGATGAACCTTTCAAATGCTTTTGCAGATTTAGTATACGACGGTAAATGGTTTACACCCTTGCGTGAAGCAATGTCAGCATTTGTTGACTCAACTCAGGAGTATGTAACAGGTGATGTTAAGCTTAAGCTTTATAAGGGCAACATTATTGATGCAGGTGTAACAAGTCCGTATTCATTATATGATGAAGAAATCGCAACATTTGACGAGGACGAAGTTTACGATCAGAACGACAGCGCAGGATTTATCAACCTGTTCGGTCTCCCGATTAAGGTTAGGGCTAAAAAGGGTCTTATTAAGTAAATAATACTAATCTTCGATTAAATAGTCGAAATCTTTTCAATCGGCGATTAGTATAACTTTTAATTCAGCTTTGTTAAGGGCAGAGGTAACTCTGCCCTCAAACCGTTTTTTAGATATATTATATTTAATGTTATGGAGTGGTCATATGCAGCTTTGGAAAGGTCGTTTTCAGAAAGAACTTTCTAAAACAACTAACGATTTTAACAGTTCTATCAGCTTTGACAGCAGAATGTATAAAGAAGATATTGAGGGAAGTATCGCCCACGCAACTATGCTTGGAAAATGCGGAATTATAAAAGAAGAGGATTCTCAGGAAATAGTTTCGGGCTTAAAGCAAATTTTAAGTGATATTGAAAGCGGAGCTCTCCAAATTGACATGGAAGCAGAGGATATCCATACCTTTATTGAGGGCGAGCTTACAAAAAGACTTGGCGATAACGGCAAAAGACTTCATACATCAAGAAGCAGAAACGATCAGGTTGCCCTTGATATTAAGCTTTATCTTAAAAAAGAGGTTAAAAAAGTTAAGACAATGATTGAAGAGCTTGTTGCTGTACTCTGTGATAAGGCAGAAAAATACAGCGATACCGTAATGCCCGGCTATACCCATTTACAGCGTGCTCAGCCTATTACATTCGGTCATCATATTTTAGCGTATGCAGAAATGTTTTTAAGAGATATTTCCCGACTTGAAGACTGCTATAAAAGAATGGACGAAATGCCTTTGGGCAGCTGTGCTTTGGCAGGAACGACCTATCCTATTGACAGAAGTATAACAGCATCACTTTTAGGCTTTGAAAGAATCACAAACAATTCTCTTGACGGCGTATCAGACAGGGATTACTGCATTGAATTTGCTTCTGTATTATCAATTGTTATGGTACACCTTTCAAGATTTTCAGAAGAAATTATTATGTGGTGTTCATGGGAATTTAAATTTGTTGAGCTTGATGACGCTTTCTCAACAGGTTCATCAATAATGCCCCAGAAGAAGAACCCTGATATTGCAGAGCTTGTAAGAGGAAAAAGTGGCAGAGTATTTGGTGATACTATGACACTTTTAACTGTTATGAAAGGCATAGCTCTTGCATACAACAAGGATATGCAGGAGGATAAAGAGGCAATTTTTGATGCGGTAGATACAGTAAAAATGTGCCTGACAGCATTTACCCCAATGATAGATACAATGAAAGTTTTACCACAAAATATGAGAAAGGCCGCAGCAGGCGGATTTATAAATGCTACCGACTGTGCAGACTATTTGACCAAAAAAGGCGTACCTTTCAGAGACGCCTATAAAGCGACGGGCGAGATTGTTGCTCTTTGCATAGAAAAAGGAACAACCTTGGAGGAGCTTCCTTTGGAAGAATACAAGAAAATCTGTGATGTATTCGACGAAGGCTTATATGCGGAAATTTCCCTTGAAAAATGTGCAAATGAGAGAAAGGTTTTAGGCGGACCAAACAGCGAAAATGTAAAGGCTCAGGCTAAAAGAATAAGAGAGCTTTTAAGCTAATAATTTATTAAAACCAAAGGATTGATATAGATGATAAAAGTAGGTATTGTGGGTGCAACAGGTTATGCAGGTGCAGAGCTTGTAAGGCTTATAACCTCGCACCCTCAGGCAGAGATTAGTGCAATAAGCTCTGTTTCCTTTCAGGGACAAAAGCTTTCGGAGGTTTATCCTGCATATTTAAGTATAAACGATATGGAATGTGAAACTCAGGAAGACGTGGTGGAGAAAAGCGACGTTATCTTTGCGGCTCTTCCTCACGGACTTTCACAGGAGCTTGCAGCAGATTGTGTAAGAAAGGGAAAAGCCTTTATTGATTTAGGTGCAGACTTCCGCCTTGAAAGTGAAGAGGAGTATAAAGAATGGTATAACGGTGAATTTCTTGATAAGGAATTACATAAACAGGCGGTTTACGGTTTACCGGAGCTTTTCAGAGAAAATATAAAAGAGGGGCAGAAAATCATTGCCAACCCTGGCTGTTATACAACCTGTTCTCCTCTTGCAATAGCACCTGCCGTTAAGCTTGGCTTAGTTGAAACAAAGGGAATTATCTGCGACTGTAAAAGCGGAGTAACCGGAGCAGGCAGAAAACCAAGTCAGGGAAACCACTTTCCTGAATTAAACGAAGGCTTCCACGCTTACAAGGTAGCTTCTCATAGACATACTCCCGAAATTGAACAAACCTTGTCAAAGTTAGCAGGTGAAAAGGTTACGATTACCTTTGTTCCTCATTTACTACCTGTAAACAGGGGTATTCTTGCAACTGTTTATGCAGATATAAAGCAGGGAGTAACCTTTGAAGAAATCAGAAAAGCCTACGAAGAATTTTATAAGGATGAATATTTTATAAGACTTCTTCCCAACGGTATGAATGCAGATATTCATAATATTAAATATTCAAATTTCTGCGATATTTCACTTCACCACGACAGCCGTGCAAATAAGCTTATAGCCTGCGCCGCTATTGATAATATGGTGAAAGGTGCGGCAGGTCAGGCAATTCAGAATATGAATATAATTTTCGGACTTGATGAAAAAACAGGTCTTGAAATTATACCTCCTGCATTTTAATTTAAATAAAAGGTTGATTTTTATGGATTATAAATTTATAGACGGAGGAGTTACAGCTCCCCAAGGCTTTACTGCTCAGGGTGTTTGTGCTTCAATAAAACCCTCCAATACAACAAAACGTGATTTGGCTTTAATTTATTGCAATACTTTGTGCAATAGTGCCGCTGTTTTTACAAAAAACCTTGTAAAATCAGATGCTATCACGGTTACCCAAGAACATCTTGAAAACGGTAAGGCTCAGGCTGTTATTGTAAACTCAGGTAATGCAAATACCTGTAATGCAGACGGATACGAAAAAGCACAGCAAATGTGTGCTTTGACAGCACGGGCACTCTCTGTAAATGAAGAAGATATTATCGTTGCCTCAACAGGTGTAATTGGTCAGATGCTTCCCATAGAGCCTGTAATAAAAGGCATTGAAATGATGAAAGGCAACCTTACTAAAGAGGGTGGCACAAATGCCGCAGAAGCTATTATGACCACAGATACCGTCAAAAAAGAAATGGCAATGGAAGTAACCCTTGACGGCAAAAAGGTTACCATAGGCGTTATTGCAAAAGGCAGTGGTATGATACACATAAATATGGGTACAATGCTTTCTTTTGTAACAACCGATGCGGCAGTTTCCTCACAAATGCTTAAAGAAGCATTGCTTGAAGCAGTAGAGGACAGCTACAATATGGTATCTGTAGACGGCGATACCTCAACAAATGATACTCTGGCAATCCTCGCATCAGGTAAGGCAGGCAATAAAGAAATCACAGAAAAAAATGAAGATTATAAAATTTTTGTTTCAGCTTTATCAGAGCTTTTTAAAGTGATAGCAAAAAAGCTTGCGGCAGACGGAGAGGGAGCAACAAAGCTTTTAATCTGTAATGTAAGCGGAGCAAAAACTAAGACTGACGCTAAAGGTATTGCAAAAAGTATTATCGGCTCAAGTCTTGTAAAGGCGGCAATGTTCGGTGCAGATGCAAACTGCGGCAGAATACTTTGTGCAATAGGCTACAGCGGTATGAATGTTGATGTTAAAAAAGCAGATGTTTCATATAAATCTGCAAAAGGTGAAATTGAAGTCTGCAAAGACGGATTAGGTATTCAGTTTTCAGAAGAAATCGCAAAGGAAATACTTCTTGAAAAGGAAATTGAAATTTTAGTAAATTTAAAGGACGGCAACGGTCAGGCAGAAGCATACGGTTGTGATTTGACATACGATTATGTAAAAATCAACGGCGATTACCGTACTTGATTAACAAAGTCTAAAACAATTCTGAGAGGAAAATTGGAAATGGATTTATCAAACAGGGCTAAAGTTCTTATACAGGCAATGCCATATATTAAAAAATATTCGGGAGAAACTATCGTTGTAAAATACGGCGGAAATGCAATGATTAACGAAAACCTTAAAAGTGCCGTAATGAGCGATATTGTTTTAATGCAACTTGTGGGTATAAATGTTGTTCTTGTTCATGGCGGCGGCCCCGAAATAAGCACAATGCTTCAAAAAACAGGCAAAGAAAGTAAGTTTGTAAACGGAATGAGAGTTACAGACGAAGAAACAATTGATATTGTTCAGATGGTACTTGCAGGTAAGGTAAATAAAAGCCTTGTTCAGCTTTTATCGGAACACGGCGGCAACGCTACAGGTCTTTGCGGTCTTGACGGCAAAATGCTTATGGCAGAAAAACTGATTACAGGTGATGACTTAGGCTTTGTTGGAGAAATAAAGGAAGTAAATCCAAAAGTAATAATGGACTGCGTTAATAACGGATATGTGCCGATTATAGCAACCGTTGCAGGTGGTTATAAAGGCGAAGTGTATAATGTTAATGCAGATTTGGCAGCCTCTCAGATTGCGGCGAAAATAGGAGCAAAAAAGCTTATTTTAATGACAGATATAAGAGGTCTTTTAAGAGATGTAAATGATGAAAACTCCCTGATTTCCGTTGTGAATGTAAGCGAAGTACCCAGCCTTAAAAGAGAGGGAATTATTTCAGGCGGTATGATACCGAAAATTGACTGCTGTGTTGAAGCCGTTAGAAGCGGAGTAAGCAGGGCACATATTATAGACGGAAGAATAGAACACTCGATTTTGCTTGAATTGTTCAGTGATGAAGGTATCGGCACAATGTTCTACTAAGAGGGAAGTATGGAAATAAGAGAGATGAAAAAGTCTGATTATGACGAGGTTTTTGCAATGTGGCAAATCACAACCCAAAGAGCCCTGTCAGATGCAGATAGCAGAAAAGGTATAGAGAAATATATAGACCGCAATCCGGGTATGAGTCAGGTTGCAGTTGAGGACGGTAAAATTATCGGAACGGTTTTAGCAGGTCACGACGGCAGACGCGGTTTCATTCACCATATGGCGGTTATGCCTCAGTACCGCAGACACGGAATAGGACATAAACTTGCACAGGTTGCAATTTCAAAAATTGAGGCAGACGGAATAGATAAAACACATATTTTTTGTTACCAAAATAACGAAACAGGGCAGAGTTTCTGGAGAGATTTCGGCTTCACAAAAAGAGATGATGTTTTTGTTTATTCCTATGAAAATAATACTAAACGCCAATTGAAAACGAGATAAGATTTTAGAGCAGATTTTGTGTCAGACGAGTGCCATACCGCAGAAAGGCTGTCGCCTTTCGAGGACAGGGCACAAAGTATGACGCAAAATATGCCTAAAAGATATCCGATTTTTAATTGAAGTTTAGTATCAATTTAAGGAATGATGTATATGAATACAAAAGAAAAAGACAGCAAATATATAATGCATACATATGGAAGGTATAATGTTGCATTAAAAGAGGGCGAAGGCTCTTATGCTTACGACGAAGAGGGTAAAAAATACCTTGATGTAAGTTCTGGTATCGGAGTTAATTGCCTTGGTTACAGTGACGAGGGCTTTGTAAAGGCTATTTCCCAGCAGGCTTCACAAATTCAGCATATGTCAAACTATTTTTACAGTAAGCCTACAGCAGATTTAGCAGAAAAGCTTTGTAATCTGACCCCTTTTTCAAGAGTATGTTTCGGCAACAGCGGTGCAGAAGCAAACGAATGTGCAATTAAGCTTGCAAGAAAATACAGCTTTGATAAATACGGCGACGGAAGAAATGAAATTATTTCTTTAAATAATTCTTTTCACGGCAGAACAATAACAACTCTATCTGCAACAGGTCAGGACGTTTTCCATAACTACTTTTTCCCTTTTACAGAGGGCTTTAAAATTGCCCCTGCAAATGATATTGACGCCTTAAAAAATCTTGCAGATGAAAAAACCTGTGCAGTGCTTATGGAGTGCGTTCAGGGCGAGGGCGGAATAAATATTCTTGATAAAGAATATGTTAAAGCGGTAAGAGCTTTTTGTGATAAAAAGGATATACTCTTAATTGTTGACGAAGTTCAGACAGGTATCGGAAGAACAGGTAAGCTTTATGCCTTTGAGCATTACGATATTGTGCCTGATATTGTAACATCAGCTAAAGGATTAGGCGGAGGACTTCCCATAGGTGCCTGCCTTTGTACAGATAAGCTTGGAGAAGTAATGAGACCCTCAACTCACGGTACGACTTTTGGAGGCAATCCTGTTGTATGTGCAGGTGCAAATTATGTTCTTGATAAGATTGCAGATAAAGAATTTCTTGATGAAGTAACTAAAAAAGGCGAGTATCTTAAAGAAAAACTTTTAAAAATAGAGGGCGTTAAGTCTGTAAGAAATTTAGGACTTATGGTGGGAATTGAGCTTGAAGATCAAGATGCTCACGATATAGCGGTAAAATGTGTAGAAAACGGACTTTTAATTATTACGGCAAAAACTCTGCTTAGAATGTTGCCGCCCCTTAATATTAGTTATAATGAGCTTGACGAAGCAGTAAATATTCTTGAAAAAACATTAAAGGAGACAAAATGAAATGAAACATTTATTAAAGCTTGAAGATTGGTCAACACAGGAAATCACAGAATGCTTAAACCTTGCAGACCAGTTAAAATATGAGCAGAAGCACGGCATTGAGCATAAGGTGCTAAAAGGCAAAACCTTAGGTATGATTTTTGAAAAGGCAAGTACCCGTACACGTGTATCCTTTGAAGTAGGTATGACACAGTTGGGAGGTTATCCTCTGTTTTTGTCATCTAACGATTTACAAATCGGCAGGGGAGAACCTGTTGAAGATACTGCAAGAGTTTTATCACGTTTTCTTGACGGTATTATGATTCGTACATTTAAGCAGGAAGAGGTTGAAGCCCTTGCTAATTACGGCAGTATTCCTATTATTAACGGCTTAACAGACTATTGCCATCCTTGTCAGGTGCTCGCAGATTTAATGACAATCAGAGAGTTTAAAGGTAAATTAAGCGGTCTGAAAATGTGCTTTATCGGCGATGGCAACAATATGATGAACTCATTAATTGTAGGTGCTTTACGTACAGGTATGAGCATTTCAGTTGCTTGCCCCGAAGGTTATGAACCTCCTCAGAATATTTTAAACTTTGCCGCAGAATTTGAAGGTGAGTTTGAAATGGTAAGAGAACCTCTTGAAGCCGCTAAAGGAGCAGATGTTGTATGCACAGATGTTTGGGCGTCAATGGGACAGGAAGAAGAGAAAAAGCTTCGTGAAAAAGCATTTGCAGGCTATCAGGTAAATCAGGAGCTTATGAATGTTACAAATCCTGAATGTATGGTGCTTCATTGCCTGCCTGCACATAGGGGAGAAGAAATTACCGCCGATGTATTTGAAGCCCACGCAAACGAAATTTTTGAAGAGGCAGAAAACAGACTCCACGCACAAAAAGCCGTTATGGTTAAATGTATGGGAGAAGAAAAGTAAGATTTAATAAAGTTATAAAAATAAAAAATCCTGTGAGGAAATAGCGTGATATTCTTAACGGAGAATATCCAGACAACCGAATAGGACGCAAAAATCCGATGGATACGAATAATTCGAGTCCATCGGATTTTTTAATCCTGACTAAGTAGTGTTTATTCAGTTGTCGATTCAAAATATTCTACCGGAACAGCCTGCGTGACAAATGATACTTTCAGGGTATATTCCGACTCATAGCTGCTTATCACTGTACTCCGGCAAAATGGTTATCC
>JAFLSJ010000003.1 GCA_022511005.1 Ruminococcus sp. | reverse complement strand
TGAACCTCTCTGATTGCCTCAGCTTCACCTGCTGCTTCTCTGATTTTTGTTTCTCTGACAGCATCAGCTTTTAAGATCGCACTTTCCTTCATACCCTCTGCAACAAGAATCTGACTGCGTTTTTCACCCTCTGCATCAAGTATTCTTGCTCTTCTTTCACGCTCTGCCTTCATCTGCTTTTCCATTGCATCCTGAATTTCTCTCGGCGGAAGAATGTTCTTAAGCTCAACTCTGATAACCTTTATTCCCCAGGCGTCTGTTGCTTCATCAAGTATAATTCTGATTTTATCGTTAATTGTATCTCTTGATGTAAGAGTGCTGTCAAGCTCCAAGTCACCTATAATATTACGCAATGTTGTTGCTGTTAAGTTTTCAATAGCGCTTATTGGGCGTTCAACACCATAGGTATAAAGCTTTGGGTCTGTAATTTCAAAATAAACTACCGTATCAATCTGCATTGTTACATTATCTCTTGTAATTACAGGCTGAGGCGGGAAGTCTACAACCTGTTCCTTTAAAGATACCTTTTTTGAAATTCTGTCTATAAAAGGAACTTTTAAGTGAAGACCTGTTTCCCATGTTGTATAATATGCACCAAGTCTTTCAATTACATAAGCGTGTGCCTGTGGCACGATTTTTATATTTCTTACAATTGCAACAATTACAAAAATTGCTATTATTATTGCAACAAATGCTCCTAACGGCATCATAAATTCTGGATTCATAATTATTCCTCCTCAAAATTTTCAACAGGCTCGACAATTAGTTTAACGCCTGAAATTTCCTTAACACGTGCCTTTTCCTTAACACTTAAAATCTGCTTATTATTCTTACTTCTTGCAGTCCAGATTTGTCCGTCCACATTTATCTGACCTTGTGAAAGGGTATTATTTACCTCTATAGTTATAATACCTGTTTTTTCGATTAAACTGTCTGCATTTGTGCTTATTTTTTTATTTTTGGTTACATTTTTTACAAAAGGTCTTGTTGCTATAAGACAAATTGCAGATACTAAAACAAACACGATTATTTGTATCATTAAATTATCCGTAAATGAAGTTGAAATTGCTGAAGCAACTGCACCTACAACAAACCAGATTGAGACAAGCTGGGTAGTTGATACCTCAACAATGGCAAGAATTACAGCTATTCCCAGCCATATAAACGGCATAAATTGTTCCACGTTCATACCTTTTCAAACCTCCTTAGCCTAATAATATCATTATTAAAATAAATAGTCAATAAATCTACACAAATGTAATTATTTATGGTACAATAGTAATGATAATAATTTTTAAAGCAGGTGAAAGAATGGCATTTGATACTTTTGATGAGGGCATTGTCCCCGGCGGAATTAGAAGCAAAAATGAAATTCGTACTTTGATTTGTTATATACTGAATTCTGTGGGCGTTCCTATGAGCAAGGAAGTTGTTATTGAAACTATCCAAAAGCAGGGACTTGCAAATTATTTTGAAACAAGTTCTTGCTTTGACGATTTGATTTCTCACAAAAATATTGTTCCCCAAAACAGCAATAATAATGAAAAGCTATATTTTGTAAGCGAAAACGGAAAAATGATTGCAACCCAGCTTGAAAGTACATTATCTTATACTGTTAAGGAAAAAGCCTACACCTGTGCTTTAATGCTGCTTGAACAGAGAAGAATTGAAAAAGAGAATGCTGTTACTATTACAAAACAGGAGAACGGTTACAAGGTAAAATGCAGTATCTCAGGAGGAAGCGTTGAGCTTTTGAATTTTGAAATTTTTGCCCCCGACAAAAATCAGGCTAAGCTTATTAAGACAAATTTCCATAAAAATCCTGAATTATTTTATAAAACTACTATTGCCTTGCTTACAAAAAACAAAGAATTTGTGGGTGAAGCCCTTGAGGATTTGTACGGTATTTTATAATTTTATATTGAATTGAAATTAAAGTTTTTAAATTTTTTTAATAGGAGGGTTTCGAGGTCACTGACCGCGACAAAGGGCTTCTCGCCCTTTGAACCTCGTCAGCTTTTTTGAAAAAAAGCTGAGAAAAAAACTTTTACTTTTCTCAACTGAAACCTGCTAAAAGTTTTGCTTTTGAGGGCTAAAGCTTTTTAAAAATATAAATTTAATGCCAACAACATTGTAACTCCGGGGATTCCCCCGATTACCGAGGTCAAAACCGATAAAAGACTAAACGGCAGAGTAATGCCTGTAAAAAGACCTGTTATATTTACCGCTATAAGCGACAGCAAGCCCGTAAGCATGGACATACACGCCCGTCTTACGGGCTTTCTACATTTATCTTTTCTATGTACTATTGCAAAAAGAATTAAAGTTATAAAAATCACAAGCAGTATTTCCCATATTGACATTTTAAACACTCCGAAAAATAAAATAGACCGTCAAACTACTGACGGTCTATAATTATGCTTGTATTTTTAAAAATATGTTAGCTGTAATTACGCCGGCTGTAATCAACCGAGAAAACGTGAAACTATATTAAGCGCAATAACAAATACTACAAATCCTGCAGCAAAGAATTTTGTTAAACGTGAAAGCTTTGCATCAATTGAACGAGCCTTATTCTTTGAGAAGAATGTATCAGCACCGCCTGATACAACACCGATTCCTTTTTGGTTACCTTCCTGAAGAATAATAACTACAATGATTAAAACAGCGAATAAAATTAAAAGTCCGCCTAAGATATATTCAAAAACTCCCATTAATATCTTCCTTTCAAATGCAATAATACAATTAGATACCTGTATATAATATCATATGTTTTTACATTTTGCAAGTATTATTTTAAAAAAATTGAAATAATTGTCAAATTGTTATATCAAAGTGAGTTGCTCGGTGGTGTCATCTTCAGAAGGCAATGCTCCCAAAGCAGGCAGAGAGCGTGTTCTGTATCTTGAGGGCTTTGAAAATGTGCCTTCTTCATAAGGCTTAATTGAGAATAATCTTTGACCCTTCTTCAGTTTCATTACTGCTACGCCCTGAGTATTTCGGGTCGTTTTTGCATTAATCGATGCTGAATGTAAAAGCAACATTCTGCCTGAGCTTGCAGTTAACAAAAATTCCTGTTCTTCCAAAGCAAAGGCAATACCCGACAGAGGTGATTTATCGCTGTATGCACCTGTAAGCTTTTTGCGGTTTGATTTTGTTTCATAGGCTAAAAGAGGAACCTTTGCTACTTTTCCGTTTTCAAATGCAAAAAGTAACATTCCTTTATAATCCTTTGTTAAAATCATTTTAACAACTGATTCTCCCTCTTCCATTGACAATTTTGCCGGAATAAAATCACCCATTGTACTTGCCTTAGTTTCTGCAAAATCAGACGCTTTTGCTTTATAAACAAGGCACTTATTTGTAAAGAACAAAAGCTCACAATTATTTGTGGTTTCTATATGGTCTGTGATTTCGTCACCGTCTTTCAGCTTATGAGTATTTCCCATTCGCCATGACTGAGGAGTTATTTTCTTAAAGTAACCTTCTTTTGTAAAGAAAATGTTTACAGGATAATCAGGTACTTCTTCCACATCTTCTTCATAATCAGCCTCGTTAAGATAAAGAAGCATTGATTTTCTGGGCTGACCGTATTTTTCGGCAACATCTTTAAGCTCTTTTACAATAATTGTTTTTACTCTTTGCTTGCTTTGCAGAATTGCTTCTAAATCTTGTATTTCTTCTTCAAGCTTAGAAATTTCTTCCGTACGCTTTAAAATGTACTCTCTGTTTAAATGTCTAAGCTTTATTTCTGCTACATATTCTGCCTGAGTTTCATCAATTCCGAAGCCTATCATAAGGTTTGGTACTACCTCGGCTTCTTCATCTGTTTCTCTTACAATTTTTATTGCCTTATCAATATCAAGCAAAATAGCTTCCAGACCTCTTAAAAGGTGAAGCTTGTCTGATTTCTTTTGTAAATCATTATATGTTCTGCGTCTTACACATTCAATTCTGAATGCTATCCACTCGCCTAAAAGCTCTTTTATGCCCATTACTCTGGGTACCCCTGCAATAAGCACATTGAAGTTGCAGGCGTAACTATCTTCTAAAGGAGTAAGCCTGAAAAGCTTTGCCATAAGCTTTTCGGGGTCTGTACCACGTTTTAAATCAATTGTGATTTTTAATCCGTCAAGACCTGTTTCATCTCTGACATCTGATATTTCTTTAACTTTTCCGTTTTTAACAAGCTCTATTATTCTTTCAATTATTGCTTCACTGGTGGTTGAGCTTGGAATACTTAAAACATCAATACAATTTTCCTTTTTATCATATTGATATTTAGAACGGAGTTTTATACTTCCTCTGCCGGTTTCATAAACATTATCGATTGCTTTTTCGTCATAGATTATGGGACATCCACCTGAAAAATCAGGAGCAGGCATAGTTGATTTAATATCGTGGTCAGGGTCGCGAATTAAAGCCGCTGTGGTTTCGCAGACTTCTCTTAAATTAAAAGAACAGATATTAGACGCCATACCTACAGCGATCCCCGTATTTGCATTAACAAGAACAGACGGGAATGTTGCAGGCAGCAAGGTGGGCTCTTTCATTGTACTATCGTAGTTATCTACAAAGTCCACCGTATCTTTATCTATGTCCTTAAAAAGCTCACTGCATATGGGTGCAAGCTTTGCTTCTGTATATCTTGAAGCCGCCCACGCCATATCTCTGCTGTAAAACTTACCGAAGTTACCCTTTGAATCAACATATGGATGCAACAAAGCCTCATAGCCTCTTGAAAGTCTTACCATAGTATCGTAAATTGCAGAGTCGCCGTGAGGGTTTAACTTCATAGTTGCGCCTACGATATTTGCTGACTTTGTTCTTGCACCCGACAAAAGTCCCATTTTATACATTGTATATAGGAGCTTTCTATGAGACGGCTTAAAGCCGTCTATTTCAGGAATTGCACGAGACAAAATAACGCTCATTGCATAAGGCATAAAATTATCTTTAATAGTGGTAACAATTTTTTGCTCCACTACTTCGCCTGCACCCTCTATATATCCTTTTACTTTAAATTCTTTATTATCCTTTTCAGGAGTTTTCTTTCTCGGTGACATAAAACGCCTCCAAATATTTTCCCTTTTTTGAAAAATCTTATATTAAATAAATCAGCTTACATCAAGATTGTCTATATATTCTGCACCATGGTCAACAATATAATCTTTTCTACCCTGTAGGTTTTCTCCAAGAAGAATATCAAATATTTCCGAAGTTCTCTTGACATCGTCTGTCATTACCTTTATTAGTCTGCGTGTTGCAGGGTTCATTGTTGTAAAATTCATCATATCTGCTTCGTTTTCGCCGAGACCTTTACTGCGCTGAATTGTAAACTTTTCATTGCCGATTTCCTGAAGAAACTTATCCTTTTCCATTTCATCATATGCAAAATATACCTGCTTTTTGGTTGTTATTTCATAAAGAGGTGATTCTGCAATGAAAACCTTGCCCTCCTCAATAAGTGTGGGGGTTAATCTGTAAATCATTGTTAAAAGCATTGTTCTTATATGGAAGCCGTCTACGTCTGCATCTGTACAGAGAATAATTTTATTCCATCTCAGCTGGTCTAAATCAAAATTAGAAAGCTTTTTATTTGCTTTTGATTTAACCTCTACCCCGCATCCCATAACCTTTAGCAAGTCGGTTATGATTTCTGATTTAAATATTTTATCATATCCTGCTTTTAAGCAGTTGAGAATTTTACCTCTGATTGGCATAATAGCCTGAAAATCAGGGTCTCTTGCCTGTTTGCAGGCACCAAGGGCAGAGTCACCCTCTACTATAAATAATTCTCTTTGAGAAACATCTTTACTTCTGCAATCTACAAACTTTGCTACTCTGTTTGTAATATCAAGATTGCCTGTGAGCTTTTTCTTTATGTTAAGTCTTGTTTTTTCTGCGTCCTCTCGACTGCGTTTATTGATAAGTACCTGTGCGGCAATTTTCTCTGCCTCTAAGGGGTTTTCTATAAAATATACTTCAAGCTGATGACGGAGAAATTCTGTCATAGCATCCTGAATACCTTTGTTTGTTATAGCCTTTTTGGTTTGATTTTCATATGAGGTTACACTTGAAAAAGAGGAAATTACAATTACAAGGCAGTCCTCAACATCTGTAAAGCTGATTTTTTTATCTGTTTTATTATATTTATTATTTTGTTTTAAGTAATTATCTATCTGATATACAAAAGCATTTTTTACTGCGGCTTCCGGCGCTCCGCCGTATTCAAGCCAACTTGAGTTATGATAATATTCCGCTACATTTACTTTATTTGAAAAAGCAAATGAAACATTTATTTTACATTTATACTCGGGCTTATCTTCTCTATCTTTTACTTTACGCTCTGTTTCACAGCTTTGAACTGAGGTTAAGCCCTCTTCTCCCACCAATTCTTTAACATGGTCAACAATACCGTTTACATAATTATAAGTTGTAATATCATAGCTTCTGCCGTTTTGATTGCGGAAAATAAACTCTATTCCTGCGTTTACAATTGCCTGACGTTTCATAATATCAAGGAAATATTCAGGCTGAATGTCAATATCGGTAAAAACGTCAAGGTCAGGCTTCCAATGGATTTTTGTACCTGTGTCTTTCTTGGAATATGGCTCTTTTTTAAGTCCGCCTATATTTTCACCTTTTTCAAAGTGAAGTGTATAGCGGTAGCCGTCACGGCGGATATCAACATCCATATATTCCGATGAATACTGGGTTGAGCAAAGTCCAAGTCCGTTTAAGCCAAGGGAAAATTCATAGTTTTCCCCTTCGTTATTATTATACTTACCGCCTGCGTACATCTCACAGAACACAAGCTCCCAGTTGTATTTATCTTCATTTTTATTAAAGTCAACGGGAATACCTCTGCCAAAGTCCTCAATTTCAAATGAGCCGTCTGAAAATCTTGTTACGGTGATTTTTTTACCGTAACCCTCTCTTGCCTCATCTATTGAGTTTGACAGAATTTCAAAAACAGAGTGCTGACAGCCTTCTATTCCATCGGAACCGAATATTACAGCAGGTCTTTTTCTTACTCTGTCTGCTCCTTTTAATGAAGAAATACTGTCGTTGCCGTATTCGGCAGTCTTTTTCTTAGCCATTTTTACCTCTTCTTATTGTTGCCTTTCAGCTTATTTATTTTATCACGCAAGTATGCTGCGTGTTCAAATTCAAGCAGTTTTGCGGCAGCTTTCATCTCTTTTGTTAAAGATTCTATAAGCTGTTGTTTTTGTGCTTTTGTAAGCTTCTTTATATCTTTATTCTTATCATCCGCATGAGTTGATATTTCAAGAATTTCGCTTACCTTTTTAACTATTGTCTTTGGAACAATGCCGTGTTCTTCGTTGTATTTTTGCTGAATTTCACGTCTTCTTGCTGTTTCCGTTATTGCATTTTTCATTGAGGGGGTTACGCTATCTGCATACATAATTACCGTACCCTCTGCATTTCTTGCGGCACGGCCTACTGTCTGAATTAGAGAGCGTTCACTTCTTAAAAATCCCTCTTTATCTGCATCAAGAATTGCAACAAGAGAAACCTCAGGTATATCAAGACCTTCTCTTAAAAGGTTAATACCTACAAGTACATCAAATTCTCCAAGCCTCAAATCTCTTACAATTTCCATTCTCTCAACGGTATCTATATCGTGGTGCATATACCGCACCTTTATACCCATTGTTTCAAAATAGTCTGTTAAATCTTCCGCCATTTTCTTTGTAAGCGTTGTAACAAGAACTCTCTGATTTTTTTCTGTTCTTATATTTATTTCTGAAATTAAATCATCAAGCTGTCCGTCTGTCGGTCTTACTGAAATTTCAGGGTCTAAAAGTCCTGTGGGGCGGATAATCTGCTGTGCAACAACAGCACTTTTCTCCTTTTCAAAATCAGAGGGTGTTGCACTTACAAACACAGCCTGATTTATTCTTTTATAAAATTCATCAAAATTAAGCGGTCTGTTATCAAAAGCAGATGGAAGTCTGAAACCGTAATCAACTAAGGTTTTCTTTCTTGCGTGGTCTCCTGCATACATTCCTCTTACCTGAGGAAGTGTAACATGGGATTCGTCCACAAACAAAACAAAATCTTCGGGAAAATAATCAAGGAGCGTGAAAGGCGCCGAGCCTGGCTCTCTGCCTGATAATACTCTTGAATAGTTTTCTATGCCTGTACAAAAGCCGATTTCCTGAAGCATTTCCAAATCGTATCTTGTTCTTTGCTCTATTCTCTGAGCTTCAAGCAGCATTCCTTTTTCTCTGAAATAAGCAAGGCGCTGGTCAAGTTCGTCGTTAATTTCCTTTATCGCTCTGTCCATTTTATCATGAGACACAATATAATGTGATGCAGGATAAATTGCGGCGTGTCTCAGCAAGCCTATAAGTTCGCCTGTTAAGGGATTGATTTCTGAAATCCTGTCAATTTCATCTCCGAAAAATTCAACTCTTATTATATTATCGGAAGACGCCGCAGGGAAAATTTCCACTACGTCTCCCCTAACGCGGAATTTATTTCTGATAAAGTTTATGTCGTTTCTTTCGTATTGTAACTCTACTAATTTTTTAAGCAAATCTTCCCTTGACTTTTCCATTCCGGGTCTTAGGGAAATAACCATATTTCTATAATCAATAGGGTCTCCCAAGCTATATATACAGGAAACGGAGGCTACAATTATTACATCCCGTCTTTCAGACAAAGCAAGGGTCGCACTATGACGAAGTTTATCTATTTCATCATTAATTGAGCTGTCTTTTTCTATATAAGTATCTGTCTGGGGTACATAAGCCTCAGGTTGATAATAATCATAATAGGATACAAAATATTCTACTGCATTTTCAGGAAAAAACTCTTTAAACTCTGAGCAAAGCTGAGCCGCAAGAGTTTTATTATGGGCAAGTACAAGGGTTGGGCGATTAAGCTTCTCTATAACATTCGCCATAGTAAAGGTTTTACCCGAGCCGGTTACACCCAGCAGGGTTTGCTCTTTATGCCCATGTTTTATGCTGTTTACAAGTGTTTCTATTGCCTGAGGCTGGTCGCCTGTGGGCTTATACTTTGAAACAAGCTTAAACTTTTCCATTTAGCTATCCTTTCCTAAAATTCAGAGAAATATAAATTATAATTTTTTAATAGGTAGATTCGGGGTTACTGACCTCGACAAAGGACTTTGAAATCCCGCGAACTTTTAAAAAGCTCGACCAAAACTTTTGATTTTCTTAACAGAAAACTTTATATTTTTATCCGTAGGGGCGACCCTCGCGGTCGCCCGCAAATGAAAAACGCATGGTGAATTTTTCGGACAACCGCAAGGGGTGTTCCTACACTGTTTTTTTAATGTTTATAATTATTTAAAAAACCAATTATTCCTCACAGGAATAAAAGATACCTTCTCCAAGCTGACTTTGTGCAATGGAAATTCCGTCACCGTCCGCAATTATAATATGGTCAGCCAAAAGTACATTTATATGATCTAAAGCATCATAAATATCTTTTGTTGTATTTATATCTGCTATTGATGGAATTGCCACACCGCTTGGATGATTATGGGCAATTACCGCAGTTTTTGCATTATACCGCAATGACAAATCTACAACTTTTCTTATAGGCACATCAGAAGAGTTTAATGAACCTTTAGCTATTACTCCGCTGAAAATTTCTTTACCCTTTGCATCAGCTAAAAGAAGCATTACTGTTTCTTCATTTCTGCCTACAAATTTATTGGAAAAGTATTCTATGAGATTATCAAAATTTATAATTTTGTTCTTATTATTATACTTATCATCTAAATAAAGTCTGGAAAATTCAGGCACAATTTTTAACAAGGTTGCCGTTGTTTCTGAAATGCCCGATTCCTTTAATGCGTCTACGGGTGCATCAAAAATGGCAGATATTGAACCGAAATGTTCAAGCAGTCTATGTGCCATCGGGTTTGTATCACATCTAGGAACTGCATAATATAAAAGCAATTCCAACGCCTGATGCTGTTCAAAATCATCTAAACCGTTCAGCAGAAACTTATGTTTCATTCTTTGTCTGTGACCTTTATGTATGTTCTTATCAGGCATAAAACAGCCTCTTTTCTTAACAGGAATTTATTTTACGCCGTATTTTTCATAATACGCATCAATTGATGATTTTAATTTGTCATCAATAATTACTTTGCCTTTGTATTCTTTATTATATAAATGCTCTACTACCTCTGCCATTGTAACGATTGCTGTTGTTTTTAAACCGTATTTTTCTTCTATTTCTGTTAATGCGCTTTTATCGCCCTGACCTCTTTCCATACGGTCAACGGAAACTACAAGTCCGATTGGCTCTACATCACCCTGTGCTTTAATTATAGGCAGAGTTTCTTCGATTGATGTACCTGCTGTTGTTACATCTTCAATAATAACTACCTTGTCGCCGTCGTTAATAGGACTTCCTAAAAGAATCCCCTTATCTCCGTGGTCTTTAATTTCTTTTCTGTTAGAGCAATAGCGTATATCTGTATTGTATTTTTCGCTGATTGCAATAGTAGCCGCAACCGATAGCGGAATACCCTTATATGCAGGTCCGAAAAGTACATCAAAATCAAGACCGAATTTATCATTTATTGCTTCAGCATAATACTGACCTAAACGCCTTAATTGAGCACCCGTTCTGTAAAATCCTGTATTTACGAAAAACGGTGTTTGTCTGCCGCTTTTAGTTACAAAATCACCGAATTTTAAAACCTGACAGTCAACCATAAATTCTATAAATTCCTTTTTATATGCTTCCATAATAACCTCCGAAAATGAAAATTTACATAACTAAACATATTAACTATATCACAATATATTGTGTTTGTAAACGAGAGTTACACTAATGTAACTGATAAACACAAGAGTTTTGATGTTTTAATTTCTCAGTTGGAATTAAATCGCATATTTAAAATCAGTCTTATTATAAACATTCCTGATTTTTTATGTAAAGACGTATAAATATAATTACTTACTTTAGTATAATATATAGCTATTTAAATCTTGATTTCTTTATTTAGATATAATACAATAGTAAAAAATAACTGCCACCGGGTAGAAGAAATGCAAAAGCATTCGTTAACATGTCATTAGGTCTTAGAAGACATGTTTTGCGAATGCTTATTTTTTAGGAGATATTATGAGATCTAAAAATCCTTTTAAAGATTTATCAAAATATGAGCTGATATTATGGTTATCATCAATTATTATTGTTACCTGCTCGTTTATATTCTCGGCTTCAAAAGATTATCTAACCCTTATTGCTTCACTTATAGGAGTAACCGCTTTAATCTTTGTAGCAAAGGGATATGTAATTGGTCAGGTTCTTACGGTTGTATTCTCTGTTTTTTACGGAATCATCTCTTTTTACTTTCAATATTACGGAGAAATGATTACATATTTAGGTATGACTTCTCCCATTGCAATACTTTCGGTAATATCGTGGATACGACATCCTTATAAGAAAACAGCAGAAGTTGAGGTTAATAAAATGTCGAAAAGGCAAATAGTTTTTATGCTGATATTAACTGCTGTAGTAACAATTATTTTTTATTTCATTTTAGAATATCTGGGTACCGCCAATTTGTTTTTCAGCACAGTATCTATTACAACAAGCTTCCTTGCCTCTTACTTGACTTTTATGAGAAGTCCATTTTACGGCATTGGATATGGTTTAAATGACATAATTCTAATTATTTTATGGATACTTGCTTCTACACAAAATTTATCATATATTCCTATGGTCATATGTTTTGTTATGTTTTTTATAAACGATTTTTACGGATTTTATAATTGGCAGAGAATGAAAAAGAGACAGACATAAAAAATAAGCTCATAAAAAACTGACACCTTTTTGAACAAATCCATAAATAATGGACAATAGAAAAAACACCCCCTATTTAGCACCTACTTCCTCGCCGTAGGTTTCCACACAATGACCTTTATGACCGCATTTAGGGCAAGTTAGTTTGCGTGTTCTCGGCGTATGGTAAGCAAAGAACGCTTCTTTAAAGGAAGGCTTGAATACAGCGTGACATTGAGGGCAGATATATGCAACACGCTTAAAATAGTACATAGAAATCCATACACCTAAAGCAACAACAATGCACATACCCACTGCAAATGGCCACCAAATTCCGCTGTTAATCCAAAGAATTGCAGTAGCTATTTCGATAATATCCATTATGATACCTACTGTAATTAACACCCAACGAAGTTTACTTAGTTTTTTCTTGTTTTCCATAATGTGAGCTATATCACTGATAGATTCAACGGAGAAATTGTCAATATCTTTCAATTCACGTTTAATCTGCTCCAACATATTCAGCTTAATTTGACGCTCGTTGATTTCTTTGCGAAGCATCTGTTTTTGCTGTTCAAGCAAAAGTGAGATAACGCTACCGGGATCTTCTTCGGAAAGTAATTCTCCAATACTGTTAATTGACAGACCGATTTCACGAAGAAAGCATATAGTTTTCATTTTTTGTAAATCTTCTTCTGAGTAAATTCGTCTGCCGCCCTCAGATAATTCACTGGGGACAAGAATTTTTCTGGAATCGTAATACTGAACTGTTCTCACAGATACTCCACAGAGTTTTGCTATTTCTCCTGTTGTGTATTTTGACATAGCTTTCACCTCCTTACACCGCCTATTTTACTTTATTACGCAGCGTAACAAGCAATACCTTACGCACGGGGATTTTTCTGAAATTACTAAATTTTTTCAAAGATTCCGCCTAAGCATACTCTTTATTTAGTATATAATATAATTGTTACTTTTTCTATGATACTCGTAAAACACAAAGCGGCAAGAATTTTCACCTGCCGCCGGATATATATTTTTTATCTTACTTGCAAACCACTTGTAACTATTCCCACTCAATCAAGATTAAACAATTTTGTTTATAAAATGTTGTATGGGTTATTTTATATCTTTTGATAACTTTGATTATCCATATTATACTGCCTATTCCCCATTCTGTTATCATTTTGTTATCGCCGTTGATAACAAGGATAGGGATAGCTGTGTAAGGTTAATCTTAATTATAATGATGTTATACATTATATAACGCTTCACGTTTTAATGCAATAAAATTTTCGATTATACACAAAATCATTTTATACTTGTGTTGTGTACACGGCAATTCCTAAATTATTTCCTAAACATATTCAAAATCTTTAATTCTGTTGACTAACTCGAAAAAGTAAGATGGTATTGTTAGTTCTTACTCATTTTCATAATTAGCTTTCCAACACAACTCCAACATTAACTCATTCGTTAAGAATATTGGTATTTACATAACCCTTATAATAATTGTAAAGGAAAACTTTTGGAAATACTCCTTTTTGAATACTTCTACCAATTTCCAAAGCCATACCTGCAGGAACACTGGCAAACAGATGAATCTCGTTATATTGATTAATCTTGGGAGTTATTTCATCAAACAAACTTTTAAGCATTGTTTTATAGTGATTCTCATATAAAGGCAAGCCCAACCCCTTTTTCTGTAGTGTTAACTCAACTATATCTGATTTGTTTAGTTTAGGTAACTGATTATCAAATATATCAGTTGATGTACAAATTTTTAAAATTAATTTATCACTTGAACCTGCTTTCAGTTTCTTCTTCCAACACATCTTATAGTCCGGACATTCATAATTAGTAGAATTTACCCAACGATTGTTTTCTCTATCAAACTGAAATAAAGTTACATCACTGTTGTGTTGCATTTCAAATCCGAAACTTATAAGCAGCGGAATCGGTGCAAGGGGAAATATATTTATTTGTTTATTTATAATATTTTTTATAGAATCAGCAAATCGTGTAATACTAGTCAACTCTTTTTCCCAATCCAACTTATTTATATCCTTTATTTCGTCTGACAAATATGGAAACAACTCGAATTCATTATTAAGTGCAGCAAATATTTGGTGACTAGAAATTTGCGTACCATACATTTTGATAGGTATTGCTATTTGAGGTATATCAATATGTTTATATTTATCCCCTTGAATATAACACCGTCCAGTTTCATTACAACCTTTTATAGTTGTATCTCTTACCCAACTATCTCCAGACTTCCAATTATAGAAATCAACATAATACTGATTATGAATAGTGTCAATTCTTCCAACCGAGAATCCTCCCATCGAATAATCATCACTATTACCATAACTGCATATTATTTCACAAATATCAAAATCATTATGGTAAATAAATTCAGGTTTATGTTTATGACCACAAAGATAAAAATGGATATCTTTTGATTTTAAGCAATCAAGGAAACGCTGTCTTTCTTCAACGCAAAGCACAGATGTTGGATGGTGCCCTATCGCAATATTCATTTCAGAATGTGAGAAATCAGCTTCATTTAGATATTCTAGTAATCTTTTCATTCCAATATGAAGCTCTTTTCTCTCGTCATTGCTTGAACGATCAAACAAGCATGTATTAATCTTTACAATGATAGGATCTTCATCAGTATATTTAACAACACTATGATTAATAACATAATCCTCAGTACTATAAAACTGGGAACACACTTCCTTAAAATTAACAAAGCTACTTTCAAGAATCTGAACATCCGATTCTGTTAAATTGTCAATTCGTTTATTTACATCTATTTCTGATAATTCGTTGTCGCTATCAATATCATAATACTCATAAATTGTATTTAAAATGTCTCTAGTACTCACCCTATCGTGATCATGATTGCCAGGTACAATGAGAACATTTTCTTTAATTACGCCAATTGCTTTTACAACTTCATTTAGATAATCGATTAGACTTTCACTATAACTACCATTTTTATCCGCCAGATCGCCCGTAAGAAAAATATAGTCTATTTTTGAATCGTTTGAAATTTCCTTTATTCTCCTTAAAAACTCCTCACGTAATCTTAGAGATTCGTATGAAGAAAAATGAAAGTGTATATCAGAAATATGAAGCCAAGTAAGATTCATAAATTACTCCTTTATATATAAATCATCAATTCTTCTCATTTCATTTAATTCAAAGATTTTTTTGGTAGAAAAATCTCCGTACCATATTTTAAACTCTTTGTTTCCAAAAATAATAAAAAAAGCAAATTGGCATCCTGTTTTATCTTTTATTAGTGCCATATTCCAGTCACCAAAATCAATCGACGAAGGAATCGGTGCTTTTTGCGGATGTGTATGCCAGCTTCCCATATAATAATTCTTTTTAATGTTTTGATTTCTTAAGAAAACCTTATGAACTTTGTCCTTTAATTTACAAAACACAGTGGTTCTAATATCATTTACCCCAGGTAAAGATAGATCGTTTATTGTAATGTTTCCTGTGTATTTATTCTGATAACCAGTTAAACATCCACCAGCTTCGTTTTCATTAATATTGTTCTGTAAATATGGAATAATCTTTTCTATTATATTAGGTGTTAAATCTACTATTGGACCATTTTGTATTTTAAACTTAAAACATCTTATTTCAATTTTCACTACATAATTCACAGCCTTCTTTTTTTATATCAATTGTCTTTGAAATTCGTTCATTGGTAAAATGATATACAAAAGATTCTTTATTACTACTTGAAAAAGCATCTTTAATAGCCTTTAGAGTAATTAAACTAGCTGATAGCAAAGTTGAAGTACCATATGCAACTCGAACTCCTCCGCAACAATTTGATAAATATTTAATTTCATCGGAGGTGGATTGATTTATAAGATTTACAGTATACTTACCGTCGTTGTCAATGAAACAACAATTATAACATCCATTTTTATTATTGAATGAACATAAGACATGGCTAGATTTACCATCACCCTCAAGCCACGCATATATAACAGGTTTACCAATAAATTTCTCATAAAATATTTTATTAAATTTTATTTGAGTATCACTACTACCAACAGCTGATATAATCATATCAAAATCATCTATAGAATCATCTGAATCAAACGCTTTATCATAACCAATAACATTGATTTGCGGATGAATTCTTTTCAATTTAAATTCAGCTATTTTAGCTTTATTACATCCATACCAGTCAAACCCGAACTTATGTCTGCAAATATTTTCAGCCTCATAATTATCGTTATCATAAACTGATAAATTAACACATCCTGATTTAATTAATTCTTCTGCAATATAACTGCCTAAAGATCCATAACCTATCAATAGAATTCGTTTTTGATTTAACATATTACTATTTCCGATTCTACGAGATAAATAATGAAAATCGCATCTATCAATTTTTCTATGAGTAATATTAGTTGTCTCATTTTTAATCTTTTTAATTAATTTAGCAGTTCCTTTATTTTTGAATTCAATTTCACACGCAACATAAAAGTTGTTAATTTCTAAAATTAGTGTTAGATTTTTTTCTGAATAACTTAAAGAACAAATTTCATTATAAGCTTCCGTAGATATCCGTGAAATCTGAGGATTTGCAACTATATCAACAATTTCTGAGACGTTCCATTTTTCACCGTTAATAGGTGGAAATATACCATCTGTATTTAAAACTTTTAAAAAAAGTGCTTTTGAATGCTTTAATGATATTTCATTATAACTATCATTAAAAAACAGTTCCTTGGAAGAAAATCTAATTATCTTTTTTGTTCCGTGTTTAAAATAACGTGCCTCTAACCATGTATATTCGTTATTATTAGATAAGTAAAACTGTAATTTGTCCTTATTAAAATCGCATACCCTAAACCAGTATACCGGAAATTCCTTAAGATACTCTTTTGAAATTTCTTTTAAATTTAAGTTTTCAAGCCTTAGTAATTTTTCGATAACTATCCTAATCTTATCTTCTACTGGAATTAGGGAATTAATAAACTCCGTATTATCAAATAAACAAATTTCTCTCTTACCAATTTTTTTGTTAAAACTTAAATAATGCGGATAATCTTTTTGATATGAAGTAAATACTCTTGGCATCTGTTGGGATTCAATATCAATAAAAAGCAAAAATTCCTTATTATTATAAACAAACGGAATTATGCCTTTTTCTTTATACTGCTCATTTTCATCACTACAAATTTGTATTCCTTCATATGATAACACAATGGAAGAAAACAAGTTATATTTTTCTTTATCCAAAACTACTCTCCCTATTGTACTTAGCAACCGTTTCTTCAACCTGTTTTTCAGGAACTTCAAACCAATCCCCTAATACCTTCTGTACATATTTTCCTGCTTCATGCTCATCTTCCAATGATATTGCAGTATTTAGATTATTAATATCTGCACATAATCTGTTATAAAATGTTATTAAATGGGATGAAGATTTTCTCATTTTATAAAAAACATCAGAATATGGTGTTACTGGTAAATCACAGCTAATATCAGCCGAAGTAATATTACCATTTTCATCTTGGCAAACAATAAAACTGTCCCTAATATTTTTCAGAGTTTCATACAAAGAAGAAATGATATGGTCTTCTTCAACATAGTTATCGCAGGCAAGAATAGTTAGCGCAACACTTGGTGGAACCTCGTTGTCGTTAGTACTGTTTTTGTACTTTTCTTGTTTCCATTTTTTTATTAGCCGAACAATCTGACGTAAGCCCGTCTTGTTATTTAACTCTTCTTTGAAATAAGAATTTAAGCCGTCCGGATCAGCATCTTCCCACCCATAATTTTCTTCGGAAGAATACTCTTTTCCCCGAGCTAAATGGACTCCATAATCATCCGATGCATATATTGGAAAATCAATATGTATAGTTTCTTTATCGTTTTCATAATATGAAACTGTTACACAAGGTTCTTTAATCCGGACAGTTCTTGCATAAACATGAGACAAAGATTTCTTAACTGCTTTTTTGATTTGGGGAATGTCAACATATTGCTCTGTCTCAATGGGAATTATTACTGCATAATCCAAGTCAATAGCTCCGTATGGATTTTTTATCGTAGTACTAATTGCATAGCTACCTTGGTTAATAAACCTAAAATCACTCTTATTAACTTCTATACCGAGTTCTTTCAATTCATCAGGCAAATACTTTTCGATATCACTTTTGAGCATATCTCTCTTTGCTCTTAGTTCATTTGATTCTTCATGAATACAAATATCATCATAAAAATTGTTAAATTCAGTATCTAAATATGCCAAATCAATTTCCTCCATATTTCTTAATATAGTAAAGAATTTATCTTTTAAAATATTATACCACATATGAGTTAAAACAACAATATATAGTGTTGTATAAAATATAAATAAATAGCAAACACGAAACTTATTGTATGTAGACTTATAGTGTTCATTGCTATTATAATATAAAATTAGGAGGATTGCAACTATGGATATTATAAAAGTTTTTGGAACTAACTTAAAGAAATATCGCACCGCTATGGGAATCTCTCAGGAAGCGTTTGCTGAGAGATGCGGTATGCACAGAACTTATATCAGTGCTATTGAATGTTATCGAAGAAGTATCTCTCTTGAAAATATTCAAAGAATCGCTGAAGCTTTAGATGTAGAACCTTATAGATTGTTTATTGAAAGCGAGGATTAATATATGATAGTTACACTTGATGATTTTATCAAAGAGTATACAAATATTAAAGAAATGGGTTGGATTAAAACTCACAGACAAGGACCTACAGGTATTGGTAAAACACTTGAAGATTTATTAGGCATTCCCGAAAACAATCTCGACCAACCTGATTTCGGTGAGTACGAATTAAAATCTTGTAGAATCGACTCTCAGAGTATGCTCACAATGTTTACTCGTGCTCCGCAGCCTGCCAAATCTAATACATATCTTCGTGAAAAATATGGCTATTCAAGTAGTGCATATGACAACGAAGAAAAAGTACTTCACTCAACACTGTCTGCAAACAGATTTACTCCTATAGCTAATACAGGCAATATGTTGAAAATTCGTTGTGAATCTGATGGAATATACATTGAATCGCAGGATATGGTTGAGAATGTCTTTTGGTCAAAAGACGCTCTTAAAAAGTGTTTTGAGAAAAAATACAAAAATAAATTTGTTTACGCAAAAGCGTTATCACGAAATTCAGGAGCTTTAGAAGAATTCCATTTCATTGAAGCCTATGAAGTATCAGGTTTTGACTACAAAGCATTTATCAATCTTCTTGAGAATGGTAAAATATATGTAGATTTGCGCATTGGTCAATACCACAGTGGTAAAAACAAGGGCAAAACTCACGACCATGGAACAGGGTTTAGAATTCGTGAATCTGATCAACACTTACTTTTTAAAACACAAAACAAAATCGTTTAAAATAACACGCTGTATGAAAGTGCAGCGTGTTATTTTTTTCTCAACACAACAATATGTTCATTTGTCATTGTAGAAGCTTTTTTGCCTGTTTCGTTTGTTGGTGAATTTTGAGAAGGCATAACCTTGTTGATAATATTTCTGTCAATAGTATAAATATGTTGTAATTTGAAAGTTTGTGCAATCTCAGAGATAATTTGATCAGTTAACAAAAGTTCTCCCTTTACTGTTCTGTTTCCTACTACCCAAAATTGATATCCGCCTTTTTTAGTTTTTTGTGCAATCGCTTTAATCGATTCCATTAAATCCGAATAAAAGCTGAAAACATCTCCTGCCCTCTCCAAATCTGCATCCTTAATTGTTTCAAGCGACTTGCGCAAAGTTTTGCTTGGAATGTTGTACTCAAAGCCATTACGAAATTTTACACCACCCATCAACGATTTATCAATACCCATAATCTCTTTTTCACTCAGATTAAATAGACCAAGCCATTGCAACGATAATCTGCTATACTCTCCATAAGCAACTGTTGTTCGACTGTCTCCATAAGGAGGAGAAGTAATCACTAAATCAATTGATTCATCAGGAATATATGATAATGAAGTAGCACTGTCATTACTGATACACACATTGGTTTTAATATCTTTTTCCTCACAAGCTTCATTGAAAGAATTCATTTTTTCAATATTTCTGTCTAATATAGTGGTAAACTCTTTTATAACATCAGGATTAAATTCATCTACTTTGTTAGCTTTCATTCTGAACATCTTAAATTCTCCGTTGCGTCTGTTAGACACAAATCGTATTGTTTCACTAAAAGCGACAAAAATAAACTCTTTGATTTTCTTATCGGTAATTTTATTGATTTCTTTCTTGATTAGCGAGAGTAAAAGTATTACTTTCGGCTTAAACCAATAACCTATATTTTTAAAAACAGGGATTTCTATGTCTAACTGATTGTCTTTAACATAATTTTTTAAATATATATGAGCTTCTTTTCCCCATCCGTCTTTAGCAGTTAAATCAAGATTATATTTATATCTTATAATTTCATCTGATTCATCAATTTGAATATTATACTGCGAATATTTATCTAGAATTCTTTCATACAATTCGTTAACTTCTCTTTGAAGTCCACTTATATCTAATCTATTTGTCTTTACTGTGCTTAAATAAACAGCAAATGAATTGATATCACTTCCGTATATTTTCTTAATATCCGCTAACATCCCCTCGACAAGAACTGTTCCTGAACCCATAAACGGATCAAGCAATGAATCAACATCTTTTACTTCTTTCATTATTTTGATAATGCTTCTGCTGATAGGACACACCATCATTGCCGGATAATTATGAATCCCGTGTGTATATTCACGCACATCATCATTTTTAAAATCCCAGAAATGCTCTGGTAATGACTCAAGAATACTAATAAGCTTTTTATCTTCCTCTACTTGGCTATCCATATCAAAGAGGGTGATGGAATTCATTTCATCATTTCGTTTTTGCGTTAATACTTCACCATCGTTTGTTTTAACCTCTACAGTGCAAATTGTATCATTATGCCAACCTCCGTGAGGAACAAGCAATATTCGTTCAATTTCAAAGCCGTATTTATTACCTATACCACCGCTGTTCCAGCCGAAAGTGATAACTTTACCGCCTATCTTTACTATTCTTGAAATTTCCCTCTTGTGATTACCCCAAAAAGAAGCTTTAGTTGTATCCCAAGTAACGTTAAAACCAACATTATTATAGCATTCACTAACTTGCCTTGGAGAATATGGAGGATCATATAAAACGCCATCAACCGAATTATCATTAAACATCTTCATAAAATCAAGCGCATCCAAATGATAATCCGTATCAAATTCTTTGTTTAAGTCATTTGTAACTGTTGCTAATTTATTACGATTTGCAAAAGGATCTATCCACAAACCGTCGGTTAATTCTTCCTCTATTAAAGCTTTAATGGGTTTTATTTCAAAAGTATTCTTATTAGGCATTGCCCATACTCTTTCCATAAATATATCATTATTAAGTTTTGGAGGATTAATATTTGTAACCTTTTTTCTACCGTCTATAGGCTTCTCTGCAGTTTCAGGAATAGTCCATACATTTCCAACCTTTTGAGCACCATTAATTCGTCCCTGATTACATAAAACTTGAACTCGCCTCGAGGTCATTTCCCACTTTTCGGCAATCTGCGCAACACTTAAATAATTCATAATCATCCCACCAAAATTTGATAATACCATTATATACGGAATTGCGAACAAAAGCAAGGGTAAACTAAAAAATCAGGGTAACAGAAATTAATCCATTACCCTGAAATACTATGCATTTATCAAACTACCATTTACTAGTTCCTCCGCTCTATTCCTAATATTATTCATTTTCTGTACCCACAGCATTGGATTTTTAGATTTGAGATGTTCGGTTATCCCTTCCTTTTGGGAGAGTTGTTTTACTAATAGATTGAACATTTCCTCTGCCTGCTCGTCAATGTCGGCAAGGTAGGCGGTGAGTTTACAGCTTGTAAGGAGATTGTAGTACATAACCTTGTGATGCTCTTTAAGGTACTTGGCGTGGCGTTGTCCCAAAATGCCTATTGGCTTTTGTTCCTCATCCGGCAGTTTAAGACAAGGAAGATAATAATCTCCTTGCAGTTCATAGCGGATACCTGTCTGCTCATTGTAAATCTGTTTTTCCATTATTCATCAACCTTTCTATATTTATTAGCGTTCATAACGCTGATTTGACTTGTTTTTAAGCGTTTTAGCTTGCGCAACTAAATCATCAAGTCGTTTCCGTCCAAAAACTTTCACAAGCAGTTTATATGTCTTGTTTTCTTCTTTAAGATGACCGTTAATCTCTTTCAGCTTTTGATTTTCACTTTTGAGATTCTCATTTTCTCGAAATAGCCTTCCGTTATTTATATTAATTCGGTGGTAGTTTTCCCAGCCCTCATAACTCTTAGCTATGACCGTTCTAATGATTGCTTTTAGCTTTTGAATCAATGGATCGACGAATTTCTTTTTGTAGTTTTTTGCTGATATCAAACCTTGCGGCTCAGTAAGCTGTAACTCAGGGTTGGTATCAAGCTGTTTTTCAATATCTGATAGGGTATCTTTAGTTTCCTGTATTATCTCAAGACTGGATTTCAGTTCATTAACTTCCAACTTTTTATCCTCAATTTGATTTTCAATCTCTGCGACTTCTTTGGCTCTCTCCTGCTTCTTGTAGTCAAGAACATCAAGGTGTTGTTCGTGAGTACCCTTATGTTCCCACTCTATACCGTGACGTTCCATAACCTTTGCAAGCTGTTCCTTTTCGGATTGTACCCAGCGATTCCATTCGGTATCACCTCTGCCCTGTCCTTTGAAACCTTGCTTTGCAAGAGCCTGTTTAAGAGATACCCTTGTTTCAAGTCCTCGCTTGCTGCCTGTTGTGAAAGGAATAAAATCAATGTGCAGATGCGGTGTTGCTTCGTCCATATGTAGATGAGCCGAAAACACTCGAAGATAAGGATTGCGCTCTCGAAATCCATTATAGTATTCATCTAAAATTTTCTTTGCACGCTCTGCGTGTTCTCCTGTTGCTGACATATCATCTTTGTTGCCGATTTGAAGAATCAATTCGTGGAACAGATGCTCTTGATTACCTGTTCTAATTTTTTCGTAATAATCGGGAATCTTTCTATCTTTACGTTTCTGTTTAGCATTGTACTTTCCCAATGCTTCGTCGAACAACTCGTGATATACCTTCTTAATTGGCTCGTTACAATAATCTATGTTGAGGTAGGTGCGTTCGCTGTCCACATTCTCCGCCGCAAATGTTCTGCTATTGTGGTTGACAGAGCCTTTACCTACCATTGCACTAATTGTTCTTTTCATTCTTATACCTTCAATCTCAAATATTTATCTCTTAATAAAAGCGTTCTAAGGTTCTGTTCATACGAAGTATTAACAAGAACCAAATGCGTAGCATTTAGACGACATAGTCGTCCAAACACGAGCAAAGCGAAGTGGTTGTAGTTCTGTTACTCTTGCCAAGAGTAACGCAAAAGCACTTTTGACAGCAAGACTATCAAAAATGCAACCTGCAAGCAGGTTTTGCGCTCTCCGAGGGGCAAGGGCAGCCCTTTGAAAAGGGCTCCCTGCACCCCGCCTAAACTTTAATCCGTGACGGTGTGTGACGATAGTGACGATATTTTAGATACCCATAAATACCGTCCCAACCGTCACATATCGTCACGCTTACCCTCATAGGCAAGGATAATTCTTCGACCTTCGTGACACTTCTTTTTATAATATCTGATCCCTTTTTCATTAAACAAACGAGCAGAGTTAATATTAAGATTTCGTGTAAGAGAGTTTGCACTTATATCCAAACCAAGTGCTTTAACAAGCTCTGTCGGACTTCCGCACCATTGCGATCGTTCCTCTGTCACTAATTCTGCAACAGCTTCTATCACAGGCTCGGGCGGCTCTTTCCAAAGCTCCGTTTCGACTCTATCGAGTTCCCAAATCAGGCGTGTTGTATTTCGAGTTAAGTAAAGCTTTTGATCCTGTTGATCACGTCCCGAGATTTCAAGCGTTGCAGAGTTAGCTGTTCGCTTTTCCTTTTGCAAAACAAACGCACCATCAGCCGCACCGAGTAAGCCGTTTGTTCCTGAAATCATATCAAAGGTATCATCGGATTTCTGTTTTCTTGTATGATGAACGAGTATTACACAAACGCCGTTACTGTCAGCGAATTTCTTTAACCTTGTAACAATCTCATAGTCCTTCCCATAGCTATAATCAGCACCGACTTCTCTGACTTTTTGAAGCGTATCAATGATAATTAGCCTTGTATCGCTGTGTCTATCAACAAAGCTTTGCAACTGTTCATCAAGTCCGTTTCCAAGCTGACTTGCCGAAACAGAAAAGTATAAATTTTCTGTGCTTTCTGTTCCGAACATTTGATACAGGCGTTTTTGCAATCGTCTGTAATCATCTTCAAGTGCAAGGTAAAGTACAGTTCCTTTTCTTACAGGATAATTCCAAAACGGAGTTCCTGTGCTGATGTGATATGCAAGTTGAGCCATTAGGAAACTCTTTCCGAGCTTCGGAGCACCTACAAACAAATAAGTTCCTGTGTAAAGCAAGCCGTCAATAATCGGCGGTCTACCGTCGTAAACCGTATTGTAAAGCTCGTCCATAGAAACTGTGTGCAAATACGCTTCGTCAATATCACAATTTAGCTCCAAACTATTGAAATCTATATAGTTTTCATTTATAATATGGTTGTTACTATTGATGATTGGCTGTCCTGCTTCTGCGCCAACAGAAGCGTTAAGGGCAGTCATTTCATTTATGTTTTCCAAGTTGATTCCTCCTTCATCCCGTTGAGGGTAACCGTAATCAGCTTGATGTTGTCAAGAAGCTCATCGTTAATCTGTGTTCCTGCTTCTATACGCTTTAATTCATCAAGCACATTTGCAAGCTGATTTCTAAGAGCCTTATACACTCTCGGATTACCCAGCACAACTATTTCTCTGTTGAGCAAACGACTTATAAGATAGTCCTGCTTGTTATATCCTGACAGGCTGACCGCTATATTTATCTGCTCGTTTTCTTCTGGCGAAACCCTGAATGAAACAATCTTATTTCTCCAGCGGTTATGTTCATCTCTGTTTTTAGCTGACATTTTGTAAATCAAACCTTTCATTTTCTAATTTATCTGCCATTTCATTCTGCTTTGACGGAAAAAGATGTGCGTAACGATATGTTATCTCGATACTTTCGTGTCCTACCCTATCAGCTATTGCAACAGCTGAAAATCCCATATCAATTAACAAGCTTATATGACTGTGTCTTAAATCATGAATTCTGATACGCTTAACTCCTGAAGCCTTTGTACCTCTATCCATTTCGTGATGCAAATACCTTTTGGTAAATTCAAAGATTCTATCTTTCTTCTTAATTTCATAAAGCATTCCAAGATAATCTCTGATTTCATCACAAAGAAACTTTGGCATTTTGATAGTACGATTGCTCTTTTTTGTTTTCGGTGTGGTTATGATGTCCTCACCGTGCAAGCGCTGATATGATTTATTTATCCTCAAAGATTCATTTTCAAAATCAAAATCAGCGGGAGTTAAGGCTAACAACTCACCCTCTCGAATACCGCACCAATACAAAAGCTCAAACGCATAATACGAAGCAGGCTTATCCATCATTTCGTCTGCAAAAAGTTTGTATTCTTCCTTAGTCCAAAACTTCATTTCTCGGCTTTCTTCCGATCCCATATTTCCTACTTTAGCAGCAGGATTTGATTTGAGATTATAAAATCTAACTGCGTGATTAAAAATTGCGCTTAGTTGATTATGCAAAGTTTTTAAGTAAGTCTGGGAAAAAGGATTTTTCTTTTCATCTCTGTATGCAAGCATTTCATTTTGCCAAGCAATTACATCCTTCGTAGTAATATCACTTATACGACGGCTACCAAAATAAGGAAGAATTTTGGTTTTAATAATATGTTCTTTTGTAAGCCAAGTGTTTTCCTTTAACCGAGGCTTTTTATCCCTTTCGTAAAGCTCCGTAAAAGCTTCAAAAGTCATATCCATATCATCAGTATTTTGCTGTTGGAATGTACGCTCCCAACCTTGTGCTTCCTTCTTTGTTGAAAATCCACGCTTACATTTCTGCTTACGTTCTCCTTTCCAATTAACATAGCGTGTCATAACGTACCAAGTTCCATTGGTATCCTTATAAACTGCCATTAAAATCACTCTCCTTTTCAGATTTGTAAAGTCTTTCATTGAAATACTCTCGGTTAATTCTGCCCGAACAAGTGAAGAAACCTTTATCCTCAAGCTCTTTATTAAACTTGCTAATCACTTTGTATGCATACGAAACTGAAACATCGAGTATTTCTGCTACATCTTTTGCTCTAAGATATTTATTATTCATAATATCAGTCCTTTCATAATTTATATTTTATAGTTGAGCATTCAGCAAAGCTTTTGCCGTTTTACCCAATGCCTTTCCTGCCCTATTTTAGCGGCGTTTTCTCGCTCACTAACAAGATTTATTAGTTAGGTCATGGCGGAGTATCACATTGGACGGTTATTCAATTGCATTCCTTAAACTTATTTGCTTAAGTTATTTATATTATACTAAGCATTTTTGCTTATGTCAAGCGAATTTCTGAAAATAATTAAACTTTTTTGTTTTAGTGTCATTGACATCCTTAAACAAATATGTTATATTTATTATACAGATTATCCAAATAGGGGTTGTTAATATGGCTATCGGTGAAAGAATACGATTTCTGCGTAATAGATGCAGAATGACACAAAAGATGTTAGGTGCATCTGTGGGCTTTGACGAAAAAAGCGCTGACATCAGAATGGCACAATACGAATCAGGAAAAAGAACACCTAAGGCAGATTTAACTGAAAAGCTTGCGCAATCACTTGACGTATCACCAATGGCACTTGATATTCCAAATATCGAAAGCTACGATAATCTAATGCATACGTTGTTTGCATTAGAGGATATTTACGGTATTAAAATAGGAGAAATTAATGGCGAAGTTTGTCTGCGTTTAGACAGTGAGAAAGGCACAAGCTATATTGAACTATTTGAACGATTTAATGAATGGAACAAAAAGACTCAGCAACTTAAAAACGAAAAAATAGACAAAGAACAGTATGATGATTGGAGATATAAATATCATACATAAAAAGACGAAAACCCTTAGCTGCATTACCACAGCTAAGGGTTTTATAATATGGTTCATTGTACTTGAAAGCCAAAATATTATATTCTTTGACCTGAAAACCACCTGCATTAAAGAATAATGGTGATTTTAACAAATGTTATCAAATTGTTATCAAAAGATGATTTGAGAGGTCGGAAATACGCATAAATACTGGACTTTTTGCGTTCTCGTCATTACTCCCACTCCACTGTGCCGGGGGGTTTGGAAGTTATATCGTAAACTACTCGGTTTACGTGTTCGACTTCGTTTATTATGCGGTTTGATACTCTGCCGAGGATTTCATATGGGATTTTTGCCCAATCGGCAGTCATAAAATCATCTGTTGTTACTGCTCTGATTGCAATAAGCTCATCGTATGTTCGGGAATCGCCCATAACGCCTACAGTTTTAACTCCGGGTAAAACTGCAAAAAACTGGCTGAGTTCTTTTTCATATCCACATTTGGTCATCTCATCACGCAAAACTGCATCTGCTTCCTGAAGAAGCTTTACACGCTCTGCTGTTATTTCTCCGATTATTCTTACACCTAAGCCCGGTCCGGGGAAAGGTTGTCTCCATACAAGCTCATGTGGAAGACCAAGCATTTCGCCTACTATTCTTACTTCATCTTTAAATAAATCTTTTAACGGCTCAATGACACCTTCAAATTTAATATCCTCAGGCCGTTTTACCTGATTATGATGTGTTTTAATTGTAGCGGCATCACCTTTACCGCTTTCAATGCGGTCAGGGTAAATTGTGCCCTGTGCAAAATAGCCTGTGCCGTAATCTTCTCTGATTTTATCCCAGAAAACCTTATAAAACTCCTCGCCTATTACCTTACGCTTTGCTTCAGGCTCATCAATACCTTTAAGCTTTGAAAGAAATGTTTCCTGACAGTTTACTCGGACAAAATTCATATCAAACAGTTTTGTAAAGGTTTCTTCTACATAGTCGCCCTCATCTTTTCTCATTAAGCCCTGGTCGACAAATACGCAGGTAAGCTGTTTTCCCACCGCTTTACTTAGAAGTGCGGCGGCAACGGAAGAATCCACACCGCCTGAAAGGCCGAGAACAACGCCTTTATCTCCTATCTCCTGACGAAGCTCGTCAACTGTCTGGTCAATGAAGTTTTCCATTTTCCAAGTACCTTTACACTTACAAACATTATAAAGAAAGGCTCTTAACATTTCTTTACCGTTTTCTGTATGGTTAACTTCCGGATGAAACTGAACACCGTAAAGGTTTCTTTCAGGGCAGGACATTGCCGCAACCGGACAAACGTCTGTATGGGCTGTAACCGTAAATCCGCTTGGCACTTGGCTTATATAGTCACGGTGGCTCATCCATGAAGTTCCGCTCTCGGGAAGTGAGTTAAACAAAACATCATCTGCCTTATAATAAGCCTTTGCCATACCGTATTCACAGGATGAATTATCTATTGCGGCGGTTACAACACCGTCTAAAGTATAAGCCATAAGCTGACAGCCGTAGCAGATACCTAAAACAGGAATACCAAGCTCAAAAATCTCCTTATCAATATGAGGGGAATTTTCATCATACACACTGTTTGGTCCGCCTGTGAAGATAAGACCTGAGGGAGACAATTCTTTAATTTTCTCTATACTCGTTGTATAAGGCAAAATCTCGCAATATACATTACATTCACGAACTCGTCTTGCAATTAGCTGGTTATACTGACCGCCGAAGTCAAGAACAATTACCAATTCTTTTTCAGGAATATTCATAATTTTGCGTTCCTTTCAAAATCCAATAAGCCGATTATTTATATATTATATCTTCTCTTGCAGGACCATTTGAAACCATTGTAATTGGAACTCCGATTTCTTTTTCTGCAAATTCAATATAATCTCTGCACTCCTGTGGAAGTTCGTTATAATTTCTAATTCCTGTAATATCCGTTTTCCAGCCTTTTAATACCTTTAAAACAGGCTTACATCTTTTAAGCTTTGTTGTTGATGGGAAGTAATCAATAACCTCACCGTCAAGCTCATAAGCAACACAGACAGGAATTTCATCAAGATAACCGAGAGCATCAAGAACGGTAAATGCAATCTGTGTCGCACCCTGAACCTGACATCCGTAACGGGTAGCAACCAAATCAAGCCAACCCATTCTTCTGGGACGACCTGTTGTTGCGCCGAACTCGCCGCCGTCGCCGCCGTTCATTCTTAGTTTATCTGCCTCTTCACCGAAGATTTCGCTTACAAATTCACCTGCACCTACTGCGCTTGAATATGCTTTAACTACTGTTACGATATCCTTAATTTCATATGGTGGAATACCGCCTGCACCTACTGCGCCGTAGCCTGCAATTGTATTAGAAGAAGTAACCATTGGATAAATACCGAAATCTGTATCTTTTAATGCGCCAAGCTGACCCTCAAGAAGAATGTTTTTACCCTCTTTAACTACATTATGTATAAACGTGAAGCTATCGCCAACGTATGGTGCAAGAATTTCTTTATATTCCATAAGTTTATTGAAAACTTCATCTAAGGTTATTTCAGGTTTATTATAAAGATTTTTTAGAGTTGCATTTTTGATTTCAAGAGCGTGACTGATTTTAGCTTTAAGGCTATCCATATCATCAAAAAGCTCGTTAATCTGAAAACCTATTTTTGAATATTTATCTGAATAGAAAGGTGCGATACCGCTTTTTGTTGAACCGAATGAATTTTTACCCAAACGCTCTTCTTCATAGCAGTCAAAATCAACATGATAAGGCATTACAACCTGAGCTCTGTCAGAAATTAAAATTTTCGGTTCGGGAACTCCGCCCTCTTTTAAGGTCTTCATTTCCTTTACAAAATTTTCAACGCTGAATGCAACACCATTGCCTATTACGTTAGTAATATTTTGGTGGAAAACACCTGACGGAAGCTGATGCAAAGCAAACTTTCCGTAGTTATTTTTTATTGTATGACCTGCGTTTGCACCGCCTTGAAAGCGTATTACAACATCGCTGTCATTTGCGAGAACATCGGTAATTTTACCTTTGCCCTCGTCTCCCCAGTTAGCTCCGACTATTGCCTTTACCATTATTCATACTCCTTTTTGCTTTATATAAAATAAAGTTACTTACTGTTATACATTGATTTCAGGCTTTTCTGTTTCAATGTTATCATATGGTGCCAATGCATTTTTAACATCATTAGCTAAGAAATCTTCTGTTTGCTCTTTTGCTCTGCCTGTATATTTTTCAGGCTGTAAGATAGCTTCAAGCTCTTCAAGTGTAACACCGAAAGCATCATCTGATGCAATTCTTTCAAGCAAGTCGTTTTCTCCACCCTGCTCCTTTACTACCTTTGAGGCTTCCATAGAATGAACACGGATTCTCTCGTGAAGTACCTGACGGTCTGCTCCTCTCTTTTTAACAGCATCCATCATAATATTTTCTGTTGCCATAAAGGGCAGTTCTTTTCTTAATCTCTGCTCAATTACCTTTGGATAAACTACAAGTCCGTCTGCAACATTTGCATAAAGATTTAAAATTGCATCTACTGCAAGGAATGCTTCAGGAACGCTTAAACGCTTATTTGCGCTGTCGTCCAGAGTTCTTTCAAACCACTGTGTTGCAGTTGTAAAATATGTATTTAAAACATCTACCATTACATAACGTGACAGAGAGCCTATTCTTTCGCTTCTCATAGGATTACGCTTATATGCCATAGCAGATGAGCCTATCTGATTCTTTTCAAAAGGTTCTTCTACTTCTTTTAAGTGCTGTAAAAGTCTTATATCATTTGAAAATTTAGCGGCACTCTGGGCAATTCCTGCAAGAACATTGACAAACTGAGCGTCAAGCTTTCTTGAATATGTCTGTCCTGATACTGCAAAGCAACCTTTATATCCCATTTTCTCTGCAATCTTTTTATCAAGCTCTTTTACCTTTTCGTGGTCTCCGTCAAAAAGCTCTAAAAAGCTTGCCTGAGTACCTGTTGTGCCCTTAGACCCTAAAAGCTTTGCTTTTGAAAGCTGATATTCCACATCTTCCAAATCCATCAACAAATCCTGAATCCAGAGAGTTGCTCTTTTACCTACCGTTGTGGGCTGTGCCGGCTGAAAATGTGTAAAAGCAAGTGTTGGAAGTGCTTTATATTCATCTGCAAATTTTGCAAGGTTTCTGATTACAGTTACAAGCTTATTTCTTACAAGCTTTAGTGCTTCTGTCATAATAATAACGTCTGTATTATCGCCTACATAGCAGGAGGTTGCACCCAAGTGTATAATTCCTTTTGCATTGGGACATTGCTCGCCGTATGCATAAACATGGCTCATAACATCGTGACGGACAAGCTTTTCCCTCTCCTGTGCAACTTCATAGTTAATATTATCCTGATTTGCTTTAAGCTCGTCAATTTGCTCTTGAGTTATGGGAAGTCCTAACTCTTTTTCTGATTCCGCAAGAGCTATCCACAGCTTTCTCCATGTACGGAATTTCATATCAGGTGAAAATAAATATTTCATTTCTTTGTCTGCATATCTTGCTGACAATGGTGACTCGTATGTATCTTTAGCCATTTTTCTTCTCCTTTAAAGGGATTTTTTTATCAAAGTTCATTCCGCCACGCTCTTTGCCTTTAAAAGTTTGCTTTGTTATGGCGGCAGGATATTTGCCTGTAAAGCAGGCGTCACAGTATCCTTCATTTTTATTAAAAATCATCTCGCCTAAAAATTCCGCAGGCAGATATCCAAGTGAATCTGCACCGCTAAGCTTACAGATTTCATCAACTGAATGGTTACAGGCGATAAGCTCCTCTCGGGACGGAATATCTGTTCCGTAATAACAGGGCCACATAAAAGGCGGTGATGAAATTCTCATATGAACTTCTTTTGCGCCTGCCTCTCTGAGCATTGTTACGATTCTGTCTACGGTTGTACCTCTTACGATACTGTCGTCTATCATAACAACTCTTTTTCCTTTAACGGAATTAATAAGCGGATTAAGCTTAATTCTAACGCTTTTCATTCTTTCGGACTGGCTTGGCTTAATAAATGTTCTGCCTATGTAGTTATTCTTGACAATGCCTTTTTCGTAAGGAATTCCCGATTCCTCGCTGTAGCCTATTGCGGCGTCTATTCCCGATTCAGGCACGCCGATTACAAGATCAGCCTCTACGGGAAATTCTCTTGCAAGAATTCTTCCTGCCTGTTTTCTTGCCTCATAAACGCTTACAGAATCTATAATTGAATCTGTACGTGCAAAATATATATACTCAAAAATACAAAGTGATTTTTTAGGATTTTCTACTGTTTTAATACTGCGGATACCATCCTCGTTTACTACAACGATTTCGCCGGGCTCAATATCTCTCACAAAATCTGCTCCACAGGCATCAAGTGCCGCACTTTCACTTGCAAAAACTACTGTTCCGTTTATTTTTCCCATACACAGCGGTCTGAAGCCGTGAGGATCTCTTGCGGCAATGATTTTTCTGGGGCTCATTACAAGCAGTGAATACGCACCCTCGATTTTTTTCATTGCATTTTTTACTGCATCTTCAACTGAATGACATTTTAAACGCTCTCTTGCAATTACATAACAGATAACCTCGCTGTCGATAGTAGTCTGAAAAATTGCTCCCCGCTGTTCAAGCTCTTTTCTTATTTCAACTGCATTTGTAAGGTTGCCGTTATGTGCAACTGCAAGCGTTCCCTTTACATAACGCATAACAAGCGGCTGTGCATTTTCAAGCACAGAGCCGCCTGCCGTTGAATAACGGACATGGGATAAAGCCATTTGTCCGTTTAAAGAATCTAAAATATCATTGTTGAAAACCTCGGTAACCAAGCCCATATCCTTATGGTAATCCATAACACCGCAGTCGCTTACAGCTATGCCGCAGCTCTCCTGCCCACGGTGCTGTAATGCAAGAAGTCCGTTATAACAAGAATATGCCGGGTCTAAAGTACCATCACTGTATATTCCGAAAACTCCACATTCCTCGTGAAGTCCCTCTTTTGGAAATTTATCAAAACTATTAACCAAAGGATTCACCATCCGATATTTTTTACTTCGTTTATTTTGTTTAATTATACTAATCGCAGTTTAAAGATTTCCGGAATTTAGATCGGGATTAGTATTTAATTGGTGAATTATGCAAGACCTATTCTCTTCATCATTTCGGCATAAGCCTCTTCTACTCCGCCCATATCTCTGCGGAAACGGTCTTTATCAAGTTTTTCCTGAGTGTCAACATCCCAGAAACGGCATGTATCAGGTGAAATCTCATCTGCAAGAATAACATCACCGTGGAAACGGCCGAACTCAATTTTAAAGTCGATTAAATCCACCTTACATTCTTTGAAAAATTCAACCATAATTTCGTTGATTTTTAATGCCATTTCTGAAATTTTATCAATTTCTTCCTTTGTTGCAAGCTCTGCTGCGAGGATATGATATTCATTTACCATTGGATCGCCTAAATCATCATCTTTATAGCAAAACTCAAGTACGGGAACCTTCATTACTGTACCCTCGGGAAGTCCTAAACGCTTTGAAAGACTGCCTGCGGCTTTATTTCTTACAATAACTTCAAGAGGAACAATCTCTACTTTTTTAAGTACTGTTTCTCTGTCGTTTAATTCTTCTACAAAATCGGTTTCGATACCTTTTTCTTCAAGAAGCTTAAACATAAAGTTGCTCATTCTGTTATTTACTACACCTTTACCGATAATAGTACCCTTTTTCTCGCCGTTAAATGCAGTTGCATCGTCTTTATAAGACACAATGCAATAATCGGGGTTATCAGTTGCAAATACTTTTTTTGCTTTTCCTTCGTAAAGTTGTTCTTTCTTTTCCATTTGACAATCCTCCAAAACCAACATTATATGTATGTTAATTAGTTTGTGTTATCTAAACACAATAATTTTACAAGATAATTATAATATAAAATCTAATTATAAGCAATAAAATTATATAAAAATTTTTGTTTTTTCCTATATTGTTAAAAAAATAACATCTATTGTATAAAATATTATATCAATTTACCTTTATAAATTTTATTTTGGAAAATAAATAAAATTTTTCTTGATTTTTTATACTCAGTATTGTATAATAATTAACGCTATACGCCGGTGTGTTGGAATTGGCAGACGAGGTGGACTCAAAATCCATTCCTAGCAATAGGGTGCGGGTTCAAGTCCCGCCACCGGCACCAGAAAAAAACCTTGTCTTAAGACAAGGTTTTTTTCAGTTATATTCGTTTTCAACGAGTTATATCGGCTTTGCCGGTTATATTGCCCTTCGGGCAAGTGATTCGCCTGCGGCGAGTTTGCACGAATATAACATCACTTGAAACCGAAGGTTTCATTATAACTTTTGCCCTTGCAAAATATCACTTTAAACTCTGTTTGAAATATAACCGTATTATATGAGGTGAAGAAGTTGTCAAAAAGCATTTTACGAGATAAATCAAAAGAACTTGCTAAAACAATTGTTATTTTATGTAAAGAACTTAAAAATTCAAAAACTCCATCACCTTTAATTAATCAACTTTTGCGTTGCGGTACTTCTGTGGGAGCAAACATTCATGAGGCCCAATATGCACAAGGAACTGCTGATTTTATTTCAAAGCTTGAAATATCTTTAAAAGAATGTTATGAAACAGAATATTGGATAGAATTGTTGTTTGAAACTAAATATTTATCAGAAGAGAAAAGCAAATTAATTTTGCAACTTTGCGGCACTATCCGCAGAATGTTAATTTCTTCTGTAAAAACAGCTAAACAAAATAAGTAATATTTCATTAAAAATTAAAGTTGCAAGTCATTGACTTGCAACTTCTTTATATGTTTTTATTCAAGGTGATTGTATGAATGAATACAAATACAAAATAATTGCTCATATTGAAAATGATTTTAAAACTAAGTTCGGTGTTCCAAGACAAAGCGGACTATGCAATGATTTAACTTCTAAAATAATTTTTGAACCTGAATACAGAGTTAAGGAAGCATTCAGAGGACTTGAGGAATACTCTTATATATGGATAATTTGGCAGTTTTCAGAAGCTACCCATAAAGAATGGACTCCAACCGTTAGACCGCCCAAGTTAGGCGGTAACAAGAGAATGGGAGTATTTGCAACACGCTCTCCTTTTAGACCAAACAACATTGGTATTTCATCAGTTGAACTTTGTAAAATTGAATTTGATAAGGATAACGGACCTGTACTTTATGTAAAAGGTGCTGACTTAATGGACAAGACACCTATCATTGATATTAAACCTTATCTTCCCTATACTGACTGTCACACAAACGCAACAGGCGGATTTGCTTTACAGAATACTGACGGTTGTTTACAGGTTGATTTTGAAAAAAGTTTTCTTGATATTATACCAAAAGATAAACAAAAAGGACTTATTGAAATTTTGTCAAACGACCCTCGCCCGGGATATCAAAATGATGAAAACAGAATTTACAAAATGGAATTTGACAATTTTGAAATACAATTTTTTGTAAAAAAGAATACACTCACAGTCTGCAACATCACAAAACTTAGTTAAGGAAGAATACAAAAAAGTTCAGATAAGCTGCAAAAATAAGCCATAGTATATAGGGAATTTGCAACAATCCTGCAATGGGGTTAACTTTTAAAAATTTTGAAGTCATATAAATTACTACACCTAACAAAATTAAAAGCCAAATAAATGCTAAGAAGAACATCTGAGCATTAAAGAATATAAGCGGCCATACAAAATTTAGGACAAGCTGAATACCGTAAATGTAAAGTGCCATTCTTGATTCAGGTGTTTTTTCTTTCCAGACAAGATACGAGGATATTCCCATAAGTATATATAAAATCGACCAGACTATTGGGAATACTATTCCCGGAGGTGCTAACGGCGGTTTATTTATATTATCATAAAACCCCATTGAATCTGAGATTAAAAGACCTGACAAACCTCCTACCGCAAGCGGAATTGCCAAAGCAATTATTATTGGCAATACTTTCTTTTTAAACATAATATCATCTCCTTGAAATATTATATGCGCCGAAAACTTTTTTAATTTTAAAATCACATTATATTTTAGGAAATAAATATTGTATTTTTAGTCAAATTTTGATAAAATAGAGAAAATATTGAAAGCGGATGATTGAATGAAAGAAAAACACATTATTGATTTAGAGAATTTAAGCAGAAGTCAGCTTGAAAAGGTTATATCTCTTTCGGAAGAGATTATGAAAAACCCCGAAGAATATCAGCACGCTTGTGACGGTAAAATTCTTGCTACTTTATTTTATGAGCCAAGTACAAGAACTCAGATGTCTTTCCAGACTGCAATGATTAGATTAGGCGGACAAACTATCGGCTTTGACAATCCGATGAATTCATCTGTTTCAAAAGGCGAAAATTTAAAGGACACCATTACTATTGTAAGCGGTTATGCAGATATTATTGCAATGCGTCATCCTGCGGAGGGTTCTGCAAAGGCGGCTTCAATGTTCAGTACAGTTCCCGTTATCAACGGCGGTGACGGAGGACATTTTCATCCGACACAAACCTTAACAGATGTTATTACTTTAAGTAATGAAAAAGGCAGATTAACTGACCTGACAATCGGTTTATGCGGTGATTTATTAAACGGAAGAACCGTTCACTCCCTTATTAAAACAATGTCACATTTTGAAAATAACAAGTTTGTGCTCATTTCAACTAAGGCACTTACAATTCCTCAATATATTAAGGATTCTTTAAAGAAAGCAGGCTGTGAATACAAAGAAGTAAGAAGTCTTAAAGAGGCAATTCCTGAGCTTGATGTTTTATATATGACAAGAATTCAACAGGAAAGATTTGCTACACAGAAAGAATATGAGGAACAAAAGGGTATTTTTGTTCTTGATACTGCTAAAATGGCACTTGCTAAAAAGGATATGGTTGTACTTCACCCGCTTCCGAGAGTTGATGAAATTGATGTTAAGGTTGATGACGATCCAAGAGCCTGCTACTTTAAACAGGCAGTTTACGGAATGTACGGCAGAATGGCTTTAATATATCTTTTACTTAACGATAAAGACTTTGCATTTGATTATTATAAACCACAGCTTACAAACAGCAGATGCAGAAACAGAAACTGTATTACAACAACAGAAAATTATTTAAAAAGTCACTGTCATTACGGAAACGACGGTCATTTAATTTGTAATTACTGCGACCATATAATTGAATAATTTAATAATACTAAAGCAGTCGGGCGAACAATGTTCGCCCGATTTTTTTAATAACAAGTTAGATTTCGCGGTCACAGACTGCGACAAAGGGCTTCTCGCCCTTTGAACCTCGGTCGCTTTTTGAAAAAGCGACGCAAAAACTTTTAATTTTCTCAAATAAGACTTTTGTAGTTTTCAACAAAACTTTTACTTTATTGAAATATAATCGCCCAGATAAAGAGAAAAGATTATACATTCTTTCACCTTATAATCGGTACAGCTTTCCATTGCCGTTTTATAAAGAGAAAGCTGTTTTAAATACATCTTCTTAAGCTGATTTATATCCTTTACTCTGTCTGTTTTATAATCAACAATTACAAGCTGACCGTCCTCTTCAAATGCAAGGTCAACGGCACCTTGCAAAAGGATTTTTTCTTCTGCAAAATCTTGTGATACTGTATTGTCAAAATCTTCTGCATTTATATATGTCATAAATCGAAATTCTCTCAACACCTCTTTTGACATAAGAATTTTTTGTGCAAGAGAACTTTCCATAAATTTTGAAACTTCATCATAAGAAATTGCCTGTGCTTCTGCTTCCGATAGATAATTTAAGTCTTTTAAGCGATTTATTTCTTTTTCAGAATTTTCCTTTGCATTTGCAAAATCACAATACTGCAAAAACTTATGAAAGGCCGTTCCCCTTTGAGTTGCAGTTAAAGATTCCTTTGACATAAAGTTAGGTCTTTGCAAAACCTTTGAGAAAAATCTCTCAGCATCTTTATGAGCAATATCTGAGGCTGAAACCTTTGTGGGAAGTTTAATTAACGGCGAATATTTATATTTAAAGTTTATTCTTTCTTTAAGAATGTTTATAAAATCATTATCGGGTTCAGATGAAAGAAAATCGCTGTTAGTAAAAATTTCCGGGGAAATAATACCCTCAAAATTTTCTAAATCACAAACCTCTTTATTTATATACATAATATTCCAGGGATATTTATCATTTTCAGGCTCTGAGCATTGCTTTTGATCAGGCATAATTCTTTTGACTTCGTTTAATAAATTTCCTGAAAATGATGTATAAGCAAGCATACACATAAACATCCAATCAGAAATAGAGTCTGCATTTTTTACCGAATAGGAAGAAATATTCCCGTCTAAGTTGATTTTGAGAGACAGTTCTTCAAGATATTTTATAGGATTTTTTTGAGAATTAATAACATAGAGTTTTTCTTTTGCTCTTGTTAAAGCTACATACAAAACTCTAAGCTCCTCAGACATCTGACTTTTTGAAATCTCCAACGCAACGCCTTCTCTGGGCATTGTGGTATATCGGCAGAGATTTTCTCTCTTTTTAACACCTATACCTAAATCGGAATGAAGTAAAACATCTTTTTTCAAATCGTTTTTATTGAAACCTCTTGAGGTTGCTGCCAAAAAGCAAACAGGAAATTCAAGACCTTTACTTTTATGAATACTCATTACCTGTACTGTGTTTGTAATTTCACCATTTACAAGTGAGCCTGATTCAAAATCAGAACCGCACTCTTTAATTTTATCAAGATAATGAATAAAAGCTGAAAGTCCTTTATATCCGTTTAATTCATACTGTGACGCATATTCGCAGAGCAAGTTTAAGTTTTTAACTGCATTTGGTCGTTCCTCTACTGCACTGACGACAGACTGATAGCCTGTAATATTATAGATTTCCTTTAATAAATCTTCAACGCTGTTTGTTACGGAAAAGGTTCGCAGATTTGAAATTTCTTTTAAAAACCCTGCCGATTTTCCACCGTTTTTCTCTGCATAAGATAAAACAGCAGAATAAAGATTATAAAATTTTCCTCTGCATTTTATTTCTGCCATTTCATCAGCTGTAAAGCCGTAAATAGGACTCATCATAACAGACAAAAGAGGAATATCCAAAACGGGATTATCAAGCACACGCAAAAAGTTAAGCATAACTTTAATTTCGTCAGCCTCAAAAAAACTGCCCTTTGTTTCCGAATATGCAGGAACACCCATTGACATAAGCTCATTTACATAAGTTTCTGCTGTTCGGGTTGTACTCCTGAGCAGAATTGCAAAATCGCTGTATCTAATATCACGCCGGCTTCCGTTTTCTGCTATCTGATATTTTGACAGCACCATTTCCTGAATTTGCAGGGCAATATACCTTGCTTCCAGCACTGTAAAATCAATATCGTCAGAAAAATCATCTCTGTCAATTAAAGCAAAATTTAATGCAAAATCATCTGTTTCGGGAAACTCTGCGGCAGCGTTGAGTATTTCTTCATCTGAATACTCCATATCACCAACTTCTTTTGACATAAGGCGTGAGAAGATAAAGTTTATCCCGTGGGCAACACTTTTTCTGCTTCTGAAATTTTTATCTAAAATAATTTTAGACGGATAATTATCCTCTTCTTCATTATAAATCTTGTAGGCATCTTTTCTTGAAAGAAAAATCTCCGGCATTGCCTGACGAAAACTGTAAATACTCTGTTTAACATCGCCTACCATAAAGAGATTTTCTTCTTCCTTACTGATTGCTCTGAAAATAAGGTCCTGAACTTCGTTTACATCCTGACATTCATCTACCATTATGTAATCAAATCTTTTTGATACTTCCTTTGCAGTATCTGTAAGAACAGGCTTTTTGTTTTCATCATAGCCTTTTACAAACAACTTTATTATGTAATGCTCAATATCGGAAAAATCAGCAATATTTTTTTTCAGTTTATATTCCTCAATTTTGTTTCTGTAATAATTTACACATTGGAAAAGCTTTCTTACTATAGGATAAAGATAATCTATATCCGCCTTACATTCTTCATTATTCCAGCAAAACAGCTTTTGGACTGATGACAATGTACCTTTCACATTTTCTCTTAAAATTTTAATTTGATTTGTTAATTCTTCATCTTCAAATTTTTTGGGAAATCTAAGTGTACCGAACTTAAACTCATTTAAAGTTAAAGCTATTTTATCCCAATTCCCTTGACAAAGAAGCTCTGATATTTTTTCAAGGTCACTTTTATATGCGGTAAAAAGCTTATGAGGATTAGTACCTATAAGCAGGTCATTTTCTGAAATAAGAGAAAGTGCGGACGAGCAGGCATCAGCACAATAATCTACTGCTGATTTAGTATAATTTATAATTTCTTTTCCCCACACTGTCTCTGATACATCGCTGAAATCATCATACATTAAAATCTTTTCCGATTGCCAGATATCAGGAAAAGGGTGTGAAAGCAAAAAGCTGTAAACTCTGTCTATTACTTCTACAATAGTATTATCATTCTTTGGAGAAGAAAAAGATTTTACAAGCAAATTGAAATCTTTACTGTTATCATTATAAAAATGCTCGAGAGTATCTTCCATTGCATCATTTTTTAAAACTGATAGCTCCCTGTCGTCTGCAATTCTGAAATCCTGCTTAATATTTAAAGTATAAAAATATTCTCTTGCTATATCTATACAAAAGCTGTCTATTGTAGAAATATTTGCCTTGAACATCTTTTGCTTTTGAAGTAAAAGATTTTTATTAAAAGGGTCAGCACTCAAGAGTTTATTTAGAGCCTGTGTTACTCTTTCTTTCATTTCTGCCGCCGCCGCACGGGTAAAGGTTACTACAAGCAATCTGTCAACATCCACGGGAGAGTTTTCACGGGTTATAAGCTTGATAATTCGTTCAACAAGTACTGCTGTTTTTCCTGAGCCTGCCGCCGCTGAAACAAGAACAGATCCGTTAGTAGCGTAAATTGCATTATGCTGATTTTCCGTCCACTTTCTACTCATTTTCACTCTCCTCCTTTGTGTATTCTGCATTTAGCTTTTCCATAACTTCTTTTGCGCTGAAATTTTCTGCATATTTATATTTGCCTTTGCCGTTTTTATAATTACATACAGAGCTGTAAAGGCAATATTCACAGCCGTTATGGTTTTTACCCTTAATGGGCTTTGCAGAAATTTCTCCGTCGTATAAATCTTCTGCCATTTTTGTTATTATTTCATCTATTTTATTAAAGATATGACCCATTTGCTCTAAGCTTGCTAGACTTTTTGAAGATGTAGGTATTCCGCTTTTTATACTGACAGGTATATATTTACCGCTTCCTGTTTTGTCCATACCCTCCACAACCTCAATATCATTAAGTACAAGTCCGTTCATTCTGAGATTTGAGGTAAGCTTTTTATCAATTTTACTCTGTTCTGTGCCCACATCAAAGCTGACAGGATCAGCAGTTGAATACAAATATAAAATTCCCGAGGGTACAATATTTTTTCCGTAACGCTCTATACCGTTTTTCTCAATGGCGTGAAGGTAAATTAACATTTGCAAATTAAGTCCGTACAAAACATCAGATAAGGAAAATTCCTTTTTACCCGTTTTATAATCTACAACACGAATGTATTTATTGCCCTGTTTTTCCATTAAATCTACTCTGTCAACACTGCCGATAACGGAAATATTATGTCCTGTGGGCAACTTTAAAGTATATGCTTTAATATCTCCGCCGATTTTCAGTTCAAAATCCACAGGTGAAAAATCACTTTGAGAAAGCTCCAAAATCATATGATTTATAAGCTCAAAGGAGTTTTCTTTCATTCTATCAAAAAGGTTTAAAAATCTTTTTGTTTTATTTTCCAAACCGCCTAAGTTCTCATTGGCATAATCTTCATATATTTTATCTATATCGGATTTAATATCATCAACAGATAAATCTTTCAGGGTTTCTTTAGGGTGCATTTTTAAGAATTTTTCAAAAATATAGTGGGTAATTGTACCGAATTCAAGGTTATCTATAGCGGCAGGTCGTCTGTCTTTTACTCTCAGACCGTATGTACAGAAATACTGGAATGCACAAAGGTTGAATTTTTCTATTTGTGAAGCGGACAGATTCAGATTATTGCCGAATAATCTTTCTGCTGTTTCTTTATTTTCAAGTTTAATAGGTTTATTTTCCAAAACTCTATCGATTGTATTAATTCTTGAAGAATATTTTTTGTTTTCAGAAAAATATTTTTTAAGCTGATTATTAAAATCGGATTTTGTTTTAAAATTTCTTGCCAGATATTCAAAAGCTGATATTTCCGACCAAAGCTTATTTTCTGTGTTTTCGAAAGCAGGCTCTGTAATTTTTATCTGGGGGAAAATACTTAAAATATCAACAACAAATTCTGAGGGGGCGACTGTATCTCCCTCTGAGTTTGATGAAGTATAAATCACCCATAGCTTTTCTGAGGGTGCAGTAATGCAGGAATATGCAAGGAATTTTTCATAATATGACTGTTCTTCTGCCGAATTTTCAAAGGGTAAATCTACAAGAGCAAGCTGTTTACGCTCGGTTTCCGTAAACACTCCCGAGGTTGACGAAACTGCCGGAAACTCTCCCTCATTTGCTCCAATAAGAAATACTGCCTTTATTTCTTCGGGTCTGATCTTATGCGCGTCGCCAAACTGAACGCTGTCTACACTTTGGGGAATTTCTGAAATCTGAACATTTTCAAACTGAATTGAAAGCAAATCAAAATATTTTTTAGCAGAAATTTTCGTATTATCAAGGACAGCCGTCATTTTATCAAGAACAGTCATCAGAATATTCCAAAGTCTTATCTGTTGTGCGGCAAGGTCAATTTTACCTTGTGCTTCAAGCTCATCATAGAGTTTATCAAGACTATCAGGTACATTTAATGATACTAAAAGCTCATAAACTGCTTTTGAAATTTCTGCTCCTGTTGCGTCCTTGCATTTTTCTTTAAAAGAAGTTAAAGGGGCGATTACTGAATTTCTCACCTTTTCTGCAATTTTAAGCTCTGCTTTATCATTATCGGAAAAATTAGAAGAAAAACCTCTCGGGTTATTTTCAAACTCACTGTTAAAACCATTGCGGTTTATATTCCAGATAAAAAGATAATTTTCAAAAGTTGCAATTTCCTCAAAGGTATTATCAGTTAAACTTGTTTTTAAAAGAGACAGCACATCTTCCCTTTCAAAATTGTTTATAATGCAGGAAAATGCAGAGCACACAAGGCGTATAACAGGCTTTATATAAATATCTTCGGGATAATCTGTAAAGCAAGGAATATCATTTTTGGTAAGTGCAGAAAGAATATAGCTTTTATATTTTTCTGCATTTCTGCAAATTACGGCAATTTCTTTATATCTGTAATTATTTTCAATAACAAGCTTTTTTATGTTATTTGAAACAAATTCCGCTTCTTCGTAAATATCATTGCATTTAACAATATGCAGATCCTTAGGAATCTCTTTATAATGTTCTTTTGAATTTCGATAAAGATTTTCTTCTAAGAAAATAAGTTCCTGTGAATTTATTATGTAACTTTCTTTAAGTAAAACAGACTCATTTATTTTTACGGAATTTTTCTCAGCCATATTAATAATTTTGTTTTGGGTATCAAATGCATTTTTAAAACAGTCTGAGGGCAGAACCTCATTATAATCTAAAGCTAAAGAAACATAAAAATCTTTGCTGTCTTTCATTAGACATTCAATAACAGAATACTGCTGGGCAGTAAAGCTACTGAACGAATCAAGGGCTATTATATAATCTGAAAAAATATTGTTTTCCCGTAAAATCTCGCCTGCCTTTGTTAAATCCTCGCAAGGGTCAATATATGTATTTGATATAATGGCGTCATATGCTTTTAAAATATATGCCGTTTCTGTAAGCTTTTTAGACAGTGTTTCTTCATCTACCAGCTTTGAAGTTTCCAAAAGCATATCGGGAGTAATATTACATTTTGCACACTCCATATAGGAAGCAACCATTAAATCAATCAGAGAAAGCCTGCCCTTTTTCTGAGAAAACAACTCTAAATTATCGGACACCTGCTCAATTGCAAGGCTCATTATTATTTTTCTTGTTCCGTCATCTATTGGATTATTTCTGAAATTGCCTGTTTGAGAAAAAATATAATCACAAAGCCGTGTAAAACCAAACACCTGAATATTTCTGCAAAGCTTTGGTCCTAACAGTTTAAGAAAGCTTTTTTCCGTATCAAAGGAAACCTGATCAGGTACAATTATCATAATTTTTTTATTTCCGTTTTCACTAAGCTTTGCAAGCAGATTTATGACATAGGAAGTTTTGCCTGTTCTGCTCTTGCCTAAAATAAAATTAAGCATGGTGTCCCCCTCATACTAATTTTGAATTCTGTATTTATAATAACATATTTATTGTCCCTTAAACAGTTCATTAGAGAAAAAACGACTTTATTTTTTCAAAATATTCTATAATTTTAAATTTATATACTGTTTTTTCTTTTGTTAATAGGTTATATTCATTATCATTCATATTGTCTTTTAGTTCCTGATAGTTTGCAGACGCACCTACACAAAGTGAGGGATACATTACGCACCACCAGTTTTTACCCTCAGCATTACCTATTTCAATTTGCAGAGCCTTATATGTTCCTGACGGCATTATTACATTTTCATAGGTTCTTGTATTAAAGTAAACATCTGCAACTCTTGCTTTTACCTGATAGTCATAGCCGTTTTCAAAAACTATTTCTTTTGCCTTATTCGCAATTGACTGGAGATTTTCTGCTGTTATTTTAATTGCTTCTTCCTTTGAGTTTGATGATTTATAGAAATTTTCCGTATATTTTAAAATTTCATCTCTTACTTTCAGCTTTAAGCTCTGGTCTTCTTCGCTGTCTGAATTTGCAAGAATATGAAGTCTGAAAACATCCTGTTGAATTTCCTGACAGCTTGCTTCAAATGGAATCAAAGTAAGCATAATTGTAAGTACAAAAGCACAGCAAAAAGATTTAAACAATAATTTTGAATTAAGTAATTTCATAAAAAGCACCTGCCCTTTCAAGTTTCAACTTGATTATGGACAGGTGTTAAATATTTTAATCAACAATTTTACAGCCTTCTTTAACAGGCTTACACAAAAATACTTCGTTATATTGCTCTTTAAGCTTTAAAACGCATTTTTCCGCTTTCTTCTTAGAAGTAAAAATACCGAAAGCCGCAGAACCGGAGCCTGTCATACAAGCACCGTTTGACTTACATTTATACATAATACGTTTAACATTCTTTACTTCTTCCAAATCAAGAGCGACTTCAAAATCGTTATAAAGAGTTGAGGTGATAAGGTAAATATCTCTCATATAAATTGCTTTTACAAGTTCTTTTGTAAAGGGTGGATGGGTAAAGTTCATTTTATCGCAAAGAGCGTAGGCCTCCGCTGTTGAAACAGACACAGGCGGCTTACAGATAACAATATAGCAATCAGGAAAAGAGGGTATCTTTTTTAAATCAGTACCTATACCTGTTGCAAGCTGTGTTCCGCCCTCAATACAAAAAGGCACATCTGCACCGAATCTTGCACCGATTTCTTTCATAGTTTTTACAGGAAGATAAGTATTGAACATTTTATTTAAAGCGACTATTACCGCTGCACCGTCTGTACTTCCTCCTGCCATACCTGCCTGTGTTGGGATTTTTTTATCAATGTTTATATGTATTCCCGGATTTTCAATTCTTGTATAATTAAAAAACAAGTCTGCCGCTTTATATGCAATATTTGTTTTATCACAGGGAACTCCCTCATAATCACAGGAAATTGTTATCTCTTTGCTGGCGTTCTCGGTTACGGTTACAGTATCGTACAAATCTATTGTCTGCATAACCATAGATACATCGTGATAACCGTCCGCACGGCGTTTTAAAATATCAAGAGACAGGTTTATTTTTGCAGGAGCATTAACTTTAATTTCCATTTTTTAATTCCTTTACAAATTCCTCAATTCTTCCCAGTGCTTCTTTTAAGTGCTGTAAAGAATATGAGTAAGAAACTCTTACATAACCATCTCCGCTTTCGCCAAATGCGTTTCCGGGAACAAGGGCAACGTGTTTTTCTTTAATTAAAGCAGTACAGAATTCTTCCGACGAAAGTCCTGTAGATTTAATACAGGGGAATGCATAAAATGCGCCGAAGGGTTCAAAACATTCAAAACCGATTTTTTCAAAACGGCTTAAAAGAAATCTTCTTCTCATATCATATTCACTGCGCATTTTTTCTATATCTTTATCGCCGTTTTTAAGCGCTTCAATAGCCGCATACTGGGCTGTTGTGGGAGATGACATTATTCCGTATTGATGAAGCTTTGTCATTTGGTCTATAATCTGATAAGGTCCTAAAGCATAGCCTAAACGCCAGCCTGTCATTGCATATGCCTTTGAAAAACCGTTTATTACAACGGTTCTCTCCCTCATATTTTCAAATGAGGCAATGGAAATATGCTGTTTTTCTCCGTATGTAAGCTCGGCGTAAATTTCATCTGAAAGCACAAACAAATTATACTTTTCTATAATCGGGATAATTGCTTCTAAATCTTCTTTTCTCATAATAGCGCCTGTTGGGTTATTGGGAAAAGGAAGTATTAAAAGCTTTGTTTTATCTGTAATGTTTTCTTCTAATTCCTGTGCAGTTAAGCGGAAATTATTTTCCTGCTTTGTTTCAATTAAAACAGGCTTGCCTCCTGCCATTACTGTAAGAGGTTCATAGCACACAAATGAGGGTTGGGGAATCAGTACTTCATCGCCCTTTTCCACCATACATCTCAAAGCTAAATCTATTGCTTCACTGCCGCCTACCGTTACCAAGACTTCCGTATCAGGCAAATAATCCACATTAAATTTTCTTTTATAATACTTTACAATTTCTTCTCTTAACTCTCCAAAGCCTCTGTTCGGGGTATACCATGTTCTTCCCTTTTCAAGTGAGTCTATACCTGCTTCTCTTATATGCCAGGGAGTTTTAAAATCAGGCTCACCTATTGAAAGGGATATTACATTATCCATTTCGTTGGCAATATCAAAGAATTTTCTTATTCCCGAGGGTTTAACTTCTCTGATAGTGCCGTTAAGTATATTATCGTAATCTATCACAGTATTAAACTCCTTTTATCAGTGTCTTCTCCGAAGTCTACAAGAGGTACTCCGTGTTCCTTATAACACTTGAGCATAAAATGGGTTGCAGTTGAAATAACACCGTCAAGAGCCGAAAGCTTTTTGGAAACAAAAGCTGATACTTCCTGAATTGTGCTTCCCTCTACAAAAATTGCAAAGTCATATGAGCCTGCCATAAGATAAACGCTTTTTACTTCGCTGTATTCCATAACTCTTTTTGCCATTTCATCAAAACCTGATTCCGGCTTTGGAGTTACTTTCAGTTCAATAATTGCAGTTACATCTGCGTCAGATACTTTCTCCCAATTTATTGTTGCGTGGTAACCTTTTATAATTCCGCGAGAATGATACTCTTTAATTTGAGCGGCGATATAATCCTCCGGCTCATTTAGCATTGAAGCAAGCTCCTCATTTGTAAAATCAGAATTTTGACTTAAAATTTCAAGTAGTTTATCCATTTTTATACCTCCGTAATTTATACCGTCTGCAAGGCAGGATTGCTTATTGTTGCAGTTAAATTTACGCATACTGCACTGGCAAGGCAAAACTGCTCAAATTCTTCAGAAATTATATTCAACTCATAGCCGTCAACACATTTTTCAAAACTGCGTATCTGTGTTGCTATAAGAGAATTATCTACGTCTAATATATCGAATGACTTTGTAAACACCCTGCCTCGAATATGCCAGCTTATACCGTAATAATAACAGTTTTCGGCATTTTTCGCAGGATTTAAAATGAACTTTATATTCTTTTTGCCGTTTGTGATTGAATAAGCATTAAGAAGGGGCAATGGCAAGCGACTTATTTTTGTAACAACATTGCCATTTAAATCTGTAATTTTCAGCTTTTCCAATGACTTATTTGATGAGGTAACTATATATTTTTCTCTGCAAAGCTCATCATAAACTACAAAACGAGAAGTAACAGAAGAAATATCTCTGTTTATATAAAGTTTCAATGTAATCACCGATATTATATTTATTATAATACTAAACACTGATTGAAAATGAGATAGGATTTTAGAGCAGATTTTGTACCGGACAAGCGCCATACCGAAGAAAGGGCGCGATGCATTGCGCAAAATATGCCTAAAAGATATCCATTTTTAATTGGTGTTTAGTATATATTTTCAAGTTCTTCAATCCATAGTTTTGATAAAGCGTCGCTGGGCATTCTGAAATCCCCTCTGGGAGATAATGTAACGGAACCAACTTTCGGTCCGTCAGGAAGACAGGAACGCTTAAACTGCTGACTGAAAAATCTTCTTAAAAATGTAATTAGCCACTTTTTAATTATGTCTTTATCATATTCACCGTCAAAGGCAAGGTTTGCAAGATAAAAAATCTTAGCCGGCGTATATCCGAAACGGACAAAATAATACAAGAAGAAATCGTGAAGCTCATATGGACCAACAACATCTTCTGTTTTTTGTGCTATCGTACCGTCCTTTTCAGGAGGCAAAAGCTCAGGACTTACAGGAGTATCAAGTACATCAAGCAAAATTGCCTTTAAATTATCCATTGATTTTGACGCTTCATAGGCTGTTAAATATCTTACAAGTGTTTTAGGCACTGAACAGTTTACCGCATACATTGACATATGGTCGCCGTTATACGTTGCCCAGCCTAAGGCAAGCTCTGACAAGTCGCCTGTACCGATTACCAATGCACCTTCTTTATTTGAAAGATCCATAAGTACCTGAGTTCTCTCTCTTGCCTGACAGTTTTCATAGGTAATATCGTGAACGCTTTCGCTCTGTCCGATATCCTCAAAGTGCTGTTGTACCGATTTTGTTATATTAATCTCCTGAAAAGATACCTCATATGCTTCTGCCAGCTTTTCTGCATTTGATTTTGTGCGTTTTGTAGTGCCGAAGCAGGGCATTGTAACAGCTAAAATATTTTTTCTGTCTATTTTAAGCATATCAAATGCGTGAACACAAACTATAAGTGCAAGAGTGCTGTCAAGTCCCCCTGACAATCCTAATACAACTTTATTTATTCCCGTATGCTCAAGCCTTGTTGCAAGACCTGTTGCCTGAATTGACAGAATTTCCTCACATCTGCTTTCAAGGTCTGATTTAGAGCTTGGAACAAAGGGAGTTTTGGAAATTTCTCTTGTTAAATCAAAATTTTTAACCTTGAGTGAAAATTCAATTTTCTTTATTTTTTTGCTTTCTTCAGGGTCACAGTGGAAAGTATTCAGCCTTCTTCTTTCGCTGTCAAGACGTTCCAAATCAATTTCGCCGTAAGTTATACCTGTTGTAAAACGCTTACTTTCTGCAAGTACAACTGCATTTTCACAAATTATGTCCTGCCCCGAAAATACCATATCGGTTGTGCTTTCACCATAGCCTGAAGCTGCAAAAATATATCCGCAGCACAACTTTCCGCTCTGCATTTTTACAAGGTTTTTTCTATACTCAGCTTTTCCGATTACATCATCGCTTGTAGATGAATTAAAAATCAACAATGCTTTTCCGTTTTGTGCTAAGTTTATTGAGGGTGAATTTGCAACCCACAGATCCTCGCAAATTTCCACTGCAAAACGAAATTCTTTATTATCCTTTGATGCAAATACTATATTTGAAGAAAGAACAGTTTTTTGATTTGCAAAAACAAACTCCTCAACAGATAAATCTTTTCCCGATGAAAAATGCCTTTGCTCATAAAATTCTGTATAATTTGGGATATTTATTTTAGGAATTAAGGCTAAAAGCTTGCCCTTTAAGCACACTGCAACACAGTTATATAAAGCTTCTCCGCATGGAACGGCAATGCCTATTAATGATATAATATTCAAATTCTTTGTTTGGGACAATATTTCTTCAAGAGTTTCCTCGCTTGATTTAAGCAAAGCCTTTTGCAAAAACAAATCTCCGCAGGTATAGCCTGAAATGCAAAGCTCCGGAAAAGCAATTACCGAAGCACTGTTATTGCAGGCCTCTTTAATCATCTCTATTATTTTTGCTCCGTTACCCTTACAATCGGTAACCCTTATCTTAGGTGTTGCCGCCGCCACTCTTAAAAACCCGTAATTCATAAGTATCTCCTAAAAAAATATATACCACAAGCCATTGCTTATGGTATATTATAACCCAATATATAGAAATATACAAGAAAAACCTACAAAATCAGAAGATATTTCTTCTTAATCTCTTTTTATAAATGATGTATTGTGAATCGTAAACAGGCTCATATTTATTAAGATATGTGCTTACTACTCCCATTAAAAGCCAGAACCAAAGCACCATAAATGAAATATCATACAAAAGTGCTTTTTCAAACATGGCGTATACGAGATATGCACACAAAAAGCTGAACAAGCAGGGATAAATATCCTGTTGCAATGAAACTTTTGATTTAAACAAATGCTGAGCTATGTGCTTTGCAAACCTGAATCCGAAGGTTGCAAAAATAACAAATCCTAACAAGCCTGTTGATACAAGAAGCGTAAGATATCCGTTATGTAAATCCGAATAATGGTACGAAAAGCTTAAAACACCGTCGGAAAATTCATCGCTGTATAAAACAATATTGCCGTTGCTTATTCCGATAAAGGGCGATATTTTAAACAGGTTTACTGATTCTCTGGCAAGCTTGAATCTTCCGCTGTCAAGATTTTTATTTTTATGGGTAAAGGTTACTATTTCTTCTCCCGATTCTGATACTTCATTTGATGTTTTTACATCACTTTCTGAAATAAATACCATTGAAGTTAAATTTGAATTTATAACAGATGCAAACCCCCTCTGGCATATTGTTCTGAACAAAAGCGATGAGCTTACTACAAACAGTCCCACAATACAGAGTGCAAGAGTTTTCACTATTATTTGCTTTGCACTTAAATGTTTTTCCGCAGAAAAAAGCTTATAAACTGCATAAGCAATTACATAACCGATTACCAAAACTAATGAAGCGTTGGAATCGCACAATACAAGGGAAAACACATCTATTCCCAAACAGGTAAACACCCAAATTCTGCTCACTCTGTTTTGCTTTGCTTCAACATAAAAGTCCTCTTTCATTACCATATGACAGCAAACAAGAGAAACTACCGATATAAATCCTAAAATATTGGGATTTACATAAACTCCCGTAAATCTGTTTTCATAAATAATAAATTTAATCCAAGTAAATTCTTTGGAGTCATAGGAAACTCCGCATAGCAAGCAGGTAATTCCGATAATTCCTAAAATTGTTGTAAGATAAATAACAGCCTTACAAATTTTATAAAATTCCTCTTTTATGTTTACATTTTCCTCTGTGTGCATACCGTAAAAAAGCATAAAACATATTAACATATGCAACAACATAACAAAGCTGGTTAATATCATAACTGAAAAATTAATCAGCATAGTAATTAAATTGCAAACTAAAAATGCTCCTATCCAGATGCCGAACCGCATTTTAGAAAATGTATTATTCTGCTTTTGCTTTATACAAGAAAGCACTACTCCCCAAATGAACATAAAAACAAGCAAAACATAAGCAGGAATTTGTACATAAGCAAGATTACAAAGAAACAAATCTATTATATAGCATATGCGAAAATTAGAATTGCTTAATAAAAATGTTTTTATCTTCGTCATATATTTTCTCCTGAAAATTATGCTAAGAAACAACCTCCTTGATTGTTTTCAGCATTAGGTGAACATCTCTTCTGAATCCAAAGCGGTTAATATATTTTAAATTATATCTCATTTTCTGAGGAAGAATTTTTTCTACATAATCTTTATCTATATTATCTGAATTCTCCAAAAGTTTTTCTTCATCTTTAAATTTTATGCTTGCAAGAGAAGTTATACCCGCAGGCATTAAAAGTGTTGCATACATTTCATCTGTATATTTTTCAACGTATTTCGGCACCTCGGGACGGGTTCCTACAATACTCATTTTTCCTGACAAAACGTGAAATATCTGCGGTAATTCATCAAGACGGTATTTTCTTAAAACTTTTCCGATTTTTGTAACACGGCAGTCATCTTTAGACGTTACAAGCGCCCCTATTTTATCTGCACCCTCTACCATTGTACGGAATTTAAAAATGTTGAATTTTTTACCGTAAGTTGTAACACGTTGTTGCTTATAAAGCACATGACCTTTTGATGTTAATTTTACAATGACACATATTATTATCATGGGGATAATTAAAATAATCAAAAGTATAATACCGATAAACAAATCGGTTAATCTTTTTAAAAATAAACTCTTCCTCTTTTTACAAAGCAAATCATAATAAGGCTTTACCTTATCATTTTTCATATTATCGGGAAGCTTATCATAGGGTAATAACATTAAAATCCCCCAATTAATTTCAAAATTTCTATAATCCCACATTATATGATTTATGATTATATAACAATTTATTTCTATTTTCAAGATATATTTCATTATCTTAATTATTGTAACAAATATCAGAAGTTATATAACAGTTATTGCAGTAAAAAAGCCGACATACAGGATGTCAGCTTTTTGGGGTAATAATATGGAGTAATAAAAATATATCATATAATCTTATTTGTTATAATTATTATATCATCCGCTTTGTAATTTGTCAACAATTTTTGTAAATAAACGTCGAATTTTATATTTATTTTATTTATACATTAAATTCCTTGACTAATTCATAATTACAGGTTAAAATAATAAATAAAAGATAAGACTATTTTAATTGTAAGGAGTAACATATGGAAAACGAATTTGCTCCCGACCTTATTACCTTGGTCGATGAAGACAACAAAGAACATAATTTTGAAATCCTCGGAGAAATTGAGGACGAAAGAGGAAAGTTCTATGCATTGTACCCTGTTTTTGATAATGCGGAAGACGCAGTTAATGACAGCGGTGAATACTACATTATGGAAGTTATTGAAGAAGACGGCGAAGAACAGCTTGCTACTCTTGAAGATGAAGCGCTTGCAGATGAGCTTGCGGCTGTTTTTGAAGAAAACTTTGAAAAGCTGTTTGATGACGATGAAACGGAAGAATAATTTTTATTCTGCTTAATTATATATTAATATTCATACTAATATTCAGAAAATTCCTGCTTGATTCGTGAATGGAGCCAAAATAACCCTACAACTATTAAATCGGGAGTTTTTCTCCTTGTGTGGTGTGCAGACCTCCCGTATCTCGTCGGATGAAGGGAGCCTAAAGCACAAGGGAAGACACCCACCTGTTCTATTCGTAGGCAGGTTATGAACGGCACTTACGGTCAAGCGGGATTTTCATATTATTTTACTTTTTATTTACTTTTGGAGATTTTTATATGAATGTTTCTGTTTTGGGCTGCGGACGCTGGGGCAGTTGTATTGCCTGGTATCTTGATAAAATCGGACACAATGTTTATAGCTGCGGGCTTGAAGATGCACCTGAATTTATTGAACTTTACAATACTCACAAAAATTCTTACCTTACATATCCGGAGTCAATTACTGTAACATCTGATTTGGAAAAGGCTGTTGCTCACGGTGAAGTAATTGTTATTTCCATATCCTGTCAGCATTTAAGAGAATATATGCAGGATATTTCTAAAAACGACCTGTCAGGAAAAACAATTGTGCTTTGTATGAAGGGTGTTGAGGTTGAAACAGGTAAACGACTCAGTCAGGTTGTGGGTGACTTTGTTGATGAAAATAAAACTCCTATTGCCGTTTGGGTAGGACCGGGACATCCTCAGGATTATGTTAAGGGTATTCCCAACTGTATGGTTATTGACAGCAAAAACGAGGCCATTAAACTAAAGCTTGTTGAGGAATTTACCAGTGAATTAATTAGATTTTATTACGGTACGGATTTGATTGGCAGTGAAATAGGTGCCGCCGCTAAAAATGTTATAGGTATTGCGGCAGGTATGCTTGACGGACTGAACTCAACTTCTCTAAAAGGCGCTTTAATGGCAAGAGGTACAAGGGAAATTGCAAGACTTATCAAAGCTGTTGGCGGTAATGAAATGAGTGCTTACGGACTTTGTCATCTGGGTGATTACGAGGCTACCTTATTCTCCCCTTGGAGCCACAACAGAATGTTTGGCGAGGATTTTGCAAAGGGTATTAAATACGATAAGCTTGCCGAGGGTGTTATGACTTCTAAGGCACTCATAAAGCTTGCCGATAAAAATAACGTTGATGTACCTATAGTCAGAGCTGTTTACAATGCTTTGTTTGAGAATAAACCTATAAAAGAGGAACTCAATAGTTTGTTTATGCGTCAGGTTAAAAGCGAGTTTTAAAATATAGATATATTAACGGGGAGGATAAATTTATCCTCCCCGTAGCGTGTGAAAAAACTATGATACGCAAACAGAGATAATAGTTGTTTTCATATTTGCCTCCCTCTGACGAGGGAGGTGGATGCGGCGAAACCGCAGACGGTGGGAGAGATTATGAGGGAATTAAAAGCAAAGAATATCACAATTTTTTATTAGTGAAATATTATTTAATAATAGTTTTTTATAAAACAATACTTTCATTTATCTTTCTCTCTCCCTCAGTCAAAGCTTCGCTTTGACAGCTCCCTCGTCAGAGGGAACCGATAATAGGTACTTTCTCTACAGTTAACGGGGATGAATATTTATGAATCAAAAAATTGAATTTGACAAATACAGAAAACAGATATTTTTCTTTTTAGTACTTATTGCCGCTGTATTAGTAAGAATAATTTTGTTCTCTTCTCATCCGGGCGGACTTAATCAGGATGAAGCGTCAATCGGATATGACTCTTGGGCTTTAATGAATTACGGTATAGACAGAAACGGCTTTTCTATGCCGGTACATCTTGTTGCCTGGGGAAGCGGTCAAAATGCTTTATATGCATATCTTTCTATGCCTTTTATAGCATTATTTGGTTTAAACGTCTTTTCCGTAAGAATTGTAAACTTAATTTTTTCTCTGCTGACTGTAATTGCAGTATATTTTGCAGTTAAAAAATTCAGAGGTTATAAAACCGCTGTAATTGCTATGACTTTTGTCGCTATATCTCCATGGAATATAATGCTAAGTCGTTGGGGACTTGAATCAAACCTTTTCCCTGCTATGTTTATTCTTTCAATCTGGGCGTTGCTTATGGCTTTGAACAATAATAGGTTTATGTATCTTGCCGCATTTTTATTTGCACTTGCTATGTATTCTTACGGTTCTGCATATCTGGTAATAACTTTGTTCTGCTTAATCAGCTTTATTTATTTTATTATAAAAAAGCTTGTTCCTGTTAAAACTTTAATGCTCTCGGCTTTGGTATTTTTAATTTTTTCTTTCCCTATTTACCTATTTATGATTGTTAATGTATTTCAGCTTGACAGTATTAATTTAGGAATTATATCAATTCCACACACTTACGGCGAAAGAATTTCTTCTCAGGCGGGAGTTACAATAGAAGGCTTTTTTAATAATGTATATCAGAATGCAATAATGCAGATAGACGACAATCAAAGAAACTCCTTCCCGTTTTACGGCTGTTTATATGTTATTTCTCTTCCCTTTTGCATATACGGAATTGTCAAAAGTGTTAAAGACAGAACACCCTTTGACATTATCATTTTAAATGCTTTTGTTTGCTCTATGCTGTTGTTTGTATATTATAAAGCACCTAATATTAACAGAGTAAATTCAATTTATCTGCCGATGATTATTTTTACTGCAATCGGCGTAAGCTCTTTAATAAAATCAAAGACCTCACTTATAAGTATTGCCGTTGCATATGCCATTTGCTTTGCAGGCTTTAACGCTCAGTATTTCGGCAAACCGTACAAGCAGTCTATTTCAAAAGAATTTTATGAATCCTTTGATGAAGCAATTTTAATGGCAGAGGAGCTATCTTATGATAATCAGACGGTTTATGTAACAGCAAAGGTTAATATGCCTTATATTTATGTTCTGTTCTATGCACAAACACCGCCTTCGGACTTTATTAATACTGTTCAATATTATAATCCTCAATCACAATTTCAGCTTGTAAGTTTCTTTGATAATTATATATTTAACGGTTCATATCTTACAAGCGGACAAAAAGGAATTTATATTGTGGATAACAATGACGTACCAACGATACAACAGTTCACTAATGAAATTTACAGCTACAGCAATTATTCCGTTGCGGTGGTAAATTAGAATTAAAAATTTATTTTGTATATAATAAAAGAAAAACTGCCTCACAAAAAGTAAGGCAGTTTTTAATTGCAGAAAAAACTATGATACAGAAATAGAAAAAAGAGTTTCAACTATTGCCTCCCTCTGACGAGGGAGGCTTTGCGGGCGACCGCAAGGGTCGCCCCTACTATTACACAACAACGTTCAGAAAACAGTGTTGGAAATATTTTTTACAGTTGCAAAAAACCGTGACCATTTATTCGGTCACGGTTTTTTAAGAATGGGGTATAAAATTAACTTGCTGTTAAATTAATACATTCCGCCCATATCAGGTGCGGTAGGAGCGGCAGGTGCCGGCTCTTTAATATCTGCAACAAGTGATTCTGTTGTAAGAACCATTGCCGCTACTGATGAAGCATTCTGCAATGCGCTTCTTGTTACCTTTGTCGGATCAACAATACCTGCTTCAATCATATCTGTATATTCTTCTGTAAGAGCGTTGAAGCCATAGCCAACCTTATCAGCCTTTTTAACATTTTCAACAATTACAGAGCCCTCAAGACCTGCATTTGCTGCAATCTGGCGGAGAGGTTCTTCAAGTGCTTTAAGAACAATATTAGCACCTGTTTTCTCGTCGCCCTCTAAGGTCTCTACAAACTTAGCAACTTCAGGGATTGCATTCATACAAGCGATACCGCCGCCTGCAACGATTCCCTCTTCTACAGCTGCCTTTGTAGCTGCGAGAGCATCTTCAATTCTTAATTTCTTTTCTTTCATTTCAATTTCAGTTGCTGCACCAACCTTAATTACTGCAACACCGCCTGCTAATTTAGCAAGGCGTTCCTGAAGCTTTTCTCTGTCAAAATCAGATGTTGTTGTTTCAATCTGTGAACGAATCTGAGCAACTCTGCCCTTGATAGCAGAAGTATCGCCTGCACCGTCAACAATAATTGTGTTTTCTTTTTCAACCTTTACCTGACGTGCTGTACCAAGCTGATCGATTGTTGTTTCTTTAAGCTCAAGTCCTAAATCTGATGTAATTACTGTACCGCCTGTTAAGGTTGCGATATCCTGAAGCATTTCTTTTCTTCTGTCGCCAAATCCGGGAGCCTTAACTGCAACGCAGGTAAATGTACCTCTTAATTTATTGAGAACTAATGTTGTAAGAGCCTCGCCCTCTACATCTTCTGCAATGATTAAAAGCTTTCTGCCGCTTTGAACGATCTGCTCGAGGAGCGGAAGAATTTCCTGTGTATTTGAAATCTTTTTATCTGTAATGAGAATGTATGGTTCGTCAAGCTCTGCTACCATTTTGTCTGTATCTGTTACCATATACGGTGCAATGTAACCTCTGTCAAACATCATACCTTCTACAACTTCGCTGTATGTGTCCGCTGTTTTTGATTCTTCAACTGTGATAACGCCGTCGGTTGTAACCTTTTCCATTGCCTCTGCAATTAAGTTACCGATAAATTCATCAGCAGAAGAAACTGTTGCAACTCTTGCAATATCCTGAGCGCCTTCTACTTTTTTGCTGTTATCTGATACTGCTTTTACTGCAACATTTACTGCTTCTGCAATACCTTTTTTAAGAATCATCGGGTTTGCACCTGCTGTAACATTCTTCATACCCTCACGGATAAGAGCCTGTGCAAGTAATGTAGCGGTTGTAGTGCCGTCGCCTGCAACATCATTTGTTTTGATTGAAACCTCTTTTACAAGCTGTGCTCCCATATTTTCAAAGGGATCGTCAAGCTCAATTTCCTTTGCGATTGTAACACCGTCGTTTGTAATTAACGGTGCGCCGAATTTTTTATCTAAAACTACGTTTCTTCCTTTTGGACCAAGTGTGATTTTAACGGTATCTGCAAGCTGGTCTATACCGCTCATAAGAGCCTTTCTTGCGTCTTCACCGTATGCGATTTGTTTTGCCATAATTATTTACCTCCAGACTAATTATTCAACAACAGCAAGAATATCTGACTGACGAACTATTGTGTAATCTTCTCCGTCAATTTTAACCTCTGTGCCTGCATATTTACTTGCGATTACTTTGTCGCCTACTTTGACATACATTTCAACATCTTTGCCGTCTACAACTCCTCCGGGACCTACTGCAACGATTTTTGCAAACTGAGGCTTCTCCTGAGCCGCTGTAGAAAGAACGATACCGCTCTTTGTTGTTTGCTCTGCTTCTTCAAGTTGAAGCACAACTCTGTCAAGTAATGGTTTAATAGTCATGATATATCCTCCTTAATATTATTATATACAAACTGTTAATTAGCACTCTATAACTTTGAGTGCTAATTATATTTTACACCATTATATGGAAATGTCAAGTGTTTTTTGACTAAATTTGACCTTTAAATTAAATTATTTATTATCAAGAGAATTTTAATTCCGGTACAGAATAATATAGAATATTTTTATTCCATATTTTCTCATTTTATTATAGGCTGGATTTTTAATATTTATTCTTATATGCAAGATAATACCGACCAAAATTATCTTAGGTCGGTAAGCGTGTCGATAAAATCTGAAAATAAAAGCAGAACATTTCCAAAAATTCGTAGGGGACGATGCCTTCATCGTCCCAAAAGGGTTTAGTGCAATGGGCTGATGTAGGCATCAGCCCCTACGATTATGCAGAAATATTTTATTTAAATTGAAGAGACAAATTTTATAATATTAATTTTTAATTGTAAAATTTTTCTTCGTCTGTAACCATTGACAAAACTATTTCTTTAACTGCAAGAAGTGCTTCGTCTACCTTTTTAACATCTTTTGCACCTGCCATAGCCATATCAGGTTTACCACCGCCGTTACCGCCTGCAATCTGTGCAACCGATTTTACGATTTTTCCTGCGTGAGCACCTCTTTGCTGTGCTTCTTTTCCGCATGCACAGGCAAATGTAACCTTATCAGGGTTCATTCCTGCTATTACAACTACTGCTTTGGGTGCGGCATCTAAAACTCTTTGACACATTGTACGAAGCATATCGGGAGTTGTATCATTAAACGCTGATGATATAATACGAACACCTTTTTCAACCTTTGTACTTGCAAACAAATCGTCGATTCTTAAAGCCGCAAGACGGTTATTGAGAGCAACAATTTCTTTATCCTTTTCTTTCAGTTCCTCGGAAAGCTTTTTACAATGAGCCTCAAAATCTCTGATATTATTCACCTTGAGAATTTCAGCAGAAGAAACAAGTGTTCCGATTGTTTCATTAAGCATATTAATAACTCCGTTGCCTGTTAATGCTTCTATTCTTCTGACACCTGCCGCAACAGAACCCTCTTGTCTGATTTTAAACAGACCAACCTTAGAGGTATTATCAATATGAGTACCGCCGCAAAACTCTACCGAGAAATCTCCTGCTTTTACAACTCTTACTATATCGCCGTACTTTTCTCCGAAAAGTGCCATTGCGCCTAACTTTTTAGCTTCTTCAATTGGTAGCTCCATTGTTTCAACTTCAACAGCGTTGAAAATCACTTTATTCACAAGGTCTTCTACCTCTTGCAATTCTTTTGCTGTCATAGCTGAGAAATGAGTAAAGTCAAATCTGAGAACGCTATCGTTTACAAGCTGACCTGCCTGCTCAACGTGATTGCCAAGCACATGTCTTAATGCTGCCTGCAAAAGGTGAGCGGCTGTATGGTTACGCATTATATCATGTCTTCTGTCAACATCAATTGATGCTTTTACGGTATCTCCCACTTCAAGTGCGCCCTCGGTAACTACACAATAATGGAGGAAAATTCCTGTTTCATTTTTAGTTGTATTACTTACTGAAACAGTTGTTGTATCTGATTTAAGCTCGCCTGTATCTCCAACCTGTCCGCCGCTTTCTGCATAAAACGGTGTTTTATCAAGAATTGCAATTACGCTTTCGCCTTTATATGCAATTTCTGCCCTTTCTCCGTCTTTTACAATTGCAAGAATTTTTGCATCCGCTTCATTTTCAGTATAGCCTGTAAAATCAGTTACGGAAATTTCCGAAAGGTCGGTTGAATCAGAAATCCACGCGTCTGCACCTGCGTTCTTTCTTCTTGCACGTGAACGCTCCTTTTGATCTTTTAAAAGCTCGTGGAAGCGGTCGATATCAATTTTCATACCTTTTTCAGCAAGGATTTCCTTTGTTAAATCAATGGGGAAGCCGTAGGTATCATTAAGTTTAAATGCGTCTTCACCGCTTAAAATCATACTATCGCTTTTATCGGCAATATTATTAAGCATTTCAAGTCCCTGATTAATTGTTCTTGAAAAGTTTTCTTCTTCAACCTTAATAAGCTTAACAATAAGCTCTTTTTTATCAACAAGCTCAGGATATGCTTTTTCGTTTTCCTTAATAACGGTTTCGCAAACCTTATACAGGAAAGGCTTATTATATCCAAGCAGAATACCGTGTCTTGATGCTCTTCTTAAAAGTCTTCTTAATACGTATCCTCTGCCCTCATTTGACGGCATTACACCGTCTGCAATCATAAAGGTTGTACTTCTTACGTGGTCTGTAATTACACGCAGAGATATATCTTTTTTATCGTCCTCACCGTAATTTACTCCCACAATTTCAGATATCTTTTTCATTATATTCTGAACTGTATCTACAAGGAACAAGTTATCTACACCCTGCATTACACACGCAAGACGTTCAAGTCCCATACCTGTATCAATATTTGGATGTTCAAGAGGAGTATAGTTGCCGTTGCCGTCATTTTCAAACTGTGAAAATACAACATTCCACACTTCTACAAAGCGGTCACATTCACAGCCCACATGGCAGTCAGGACTGCCGCAGCCCTTATCTGCACCTCTATCGAAATATATTTCCGTACAAGGACCGCAGGGACCGGGGCCATGCTCCCAGAAGTTATCCTCCTTACCCATTCTTACTATATGAGACGGGTCAACGCCAATCTCTTCTGTCCAAATTTTATAGGTTTCGTCGTCATCTTCATAAATTGAGCAGTATAAAAGCTCCTCAGGCATTTCAAGTACTTTAGTAAAGAATTCCCATGCCCACGCAGTAGCTTCGTGTTTAAAATAATCGCCAAATGAAAAATTACCCAGCATTTCAAAAAATGTACCGTGTCTTGCTGTAATACCTACTCGCTCAATATCGGGAGTACGAATACATTTCTGGCAGGTTGTAACCCTTGTTCTGGGAGGTGTTACTTCACCTGTAAAATACTTTTTCATCGGCGCCATACCGCTGTTAATAAGCAGAAGGCTGTTATCATCCTTTGGAATTAAAGAAAAGCTGGGCAAACGCAAATGCTCCTTGCTTTCAAAAAATTCAAGGAATTTTTCTCTTAATTCATTAAGTCCTGTCCATTCCATTTTTATTTCTCCTTTTTATTTTGCTAAAATAAAAAGCTCCTGTCCCGTATGGGACAAGAGCGATAAACTCCTGTGGTACCACCCAAATTGACAGAAAACTCTGCCCTCTTGAATATCTTAACAGATAAAATCTTTAACGCAGAATTACGCCGTACTCATCGCACGGTGACTCCGGGGTGGCTGTAAACCTTAATTTATGAAGTCTTGCACCAAACGACTTCTCTCTGAATAAACCTCAGAAAACTCTTCCCATCTCAGTCAAATAAATATTACCTTGTAATTATAAGTCCATATGCTTAACTTGTCAAGACTCTTTTAATTGTATAAGTAGGGTTTCGCCGCACAGCGGCGACAAAGGGCTACTCGCCCTTTGATCCTCGGTCGCTTTTTGAAAAAAGCGACG
>JAFLSJ010000029.1 GCA_022511005.1 Ruminococcus sp. | reverse complement strand
CGATTTTTTCTGTTTCTATACTGCCGTTACTAGTTTGTACAAAAATATCATTTTCTGTTTTTATATCGGAAAGCTTTATTCTGCCGTTTGAGCTTTTGGCTGTTAAATTTGCTGAGTTTGTTTCTTTACATATTATGTGGGAATTTGATGTATCGAGATTTAAATTCCCCGCCGCCGTCATCTTTTGAATATCAATAGCACCATTAGAGGTGTGTGCTTCAACATTTTCATTTACCTTTAAAAAACTTAATTCAATACTTCCGTTTGAAGTTATTGCAGTTAAATTATTTACCTCTAAATTTTCTACGTTAATTTTAGAGTTACTTGTGTTGGCGGTAATATCACCTTTGAAGCTTTCGGGAACTTCCACTGTTAATGTATTTATCTGAAAAGATATTTTAAAAATATAATCATACCACTGATAATTATCAATCTTTTTTATTATAAGTACACCGTTTTCTGAAATATTATATTTTGTTTTATCATTTTCATAATAAGTTATATGAACCTCATCATCTGAAGATTTTCTTAAAACAACTGGGGTGTTTTTATCTTCAATTTGAATTTCAGTTATATTTGAATTTGACGTATATGTTTTTTCTTCAAATTGAGATTGTGTTTCCATTTCGTAAATATTCCATCCGGACATAGCAAAACCGCAGGTAAACACACTTAAGCCTATTACTAATACAATAATTCCGGTAATTATAAATTTTTTCACTTATATTGCCTCCTTTCCTGATACAAAAAGTCCCTTTATTTTTTTAGCTATCAGGGCAGTAAGTTTGATAATCTTTTTTGTAAGCAACAAAATGGGCTTAATTAGCAAAATAAACAAGCCGGCACAAGAGATTGCAACACCGATAATCATTAAACCGTTTGCGGGGCTTACTAAAAAGCTACGAATAATTCCTGCAACAATTCCTGTTACACTTAATACCGCAAAGGAAAACAACGCCGCATAAAGACAAAATATAACCGACCATATAACTATATAAATTGCAAATATTATTGTACAGAATGCAATTGCAAGGGGAAGCCACAGGGGAAAACCGCATATAGCCAAAACAATCCACAAGGTTTTGTTATCGGATTTATCTCTGCTATTTTTAACTTTATTTTTTACAAGCTCAGTAATGGGGAGCTCTAACTCAATATTTTTAGCAATTTCATTTATATCGCCTAAATCTGCAACTGCCTCTTCTTCGGAAAATCCGCTTTCAATACGGTCGTCAACGGCTTCCGAATAAAAGCTCATCGCTTTTTCTAATTCCTGAGCAGATAAAAAAGAAAGCCTATTTTTAAGATTTATTAAAAGCTCTTCTTTAGTCATTTTTATTCTCCTTCAATAAATTTATAAACATTCATAATTTCCTGCCATTCCGCAAGAAATGCCTTTATTCGTTTTTTGCCTTTTTCCGTAATACTATAGTATTTTCTCAGCCTGCCGTTATGCTCTACGGAATAAACAGAAAGGGCTTCTGCTCCTTCAAGTCGTTTTAATATGGGATATAGAGTTGATTCTGATATTTCAATATAAGGAGAAATATCCTTAATTATCTGATAGCCGTATGAATCACTTTTTTCCAAAGCCTTAAGCACGCAAATTTCCAAGAGACCTCGCTTAAGCTGAATATCCATTGGCAGATACCCCCTTTCGCATAATACTATATAACACATAGTATCAGTTGTCAAGTGGTTTTTCACGCATATAATAAAATTTTTCTATCCGTTTTAGCTTGTAAAAAGGCTCCCTCTAAAAAACCATTTTCACAGGGAATTTTGTATAATTGTAGGGACAACCCTTGCGGTTGTCCGAAAATTTCAACTTGCTTTTTTTATTTACGGGCAACCGCAAGGGTTGCCCCTACGGAATATAATATATGTTTTATTATAGATTTTTTATTTTTGTGGGTTAAACAAAAAGGTCGTCCATTAAATCGTTAATTTCTTGTTTCAGCCTTTCTGTTTCTTTCTTATTGATTGTGTATTGATTATCTTTAAATTCAACACAATCTCCCTCTTTTGCATCACTCGGCAAAAGAGACTTTTCTATTTCAATAAATTCTCCCTCGTCTTTTTCAAGTATTACTTTTGTTCCTTCAAATCTGTCTATTATATATTTCATAAAAAACCTCTTTAATTTTCCTTTTCTACCGAAGGGTTATCCCTCGTTATATCGAGAGAGTTGCCGTCTGATGTTGCAATAATTGTTCCCATTGTATCTGTTCTGTAAAATTCAATGCCCTCGTTTTCAAGAAGCTCTACGGTTTCTTTATGAGGGTGACCGTATTCGTTATCCGCTCCGCAGGATGCAACAGCGGCAATAGGCTGTACTTTTTTAAGAAACTCCTTTGAGGTAGAAGTTGAGCTTCCGTGATGACCTAATTTAAGTACATCTGCTTTAACATCGGCAGTAATCTCTTTTTCCGATATTTTTTCTGCATCACCCATAAACAGAAAAGCTCTGTTGCCATATACAATTCGTATAACCGCAGAATAATTGTTCAGGTTGTCGTATTTATCGGAATTAGGCGCTAAAAGATAAATACATAAATCTTCATCTTCATAAATAGTTTCGCCTGCTTTTGCAGTATTAATTTTTAAACCCTTATTCTGAATTTCAGTTAAAAGCTTTTTATATGTATTTGTAGTTGCGGTTGCTTTCGGCATATAGATTTTGCCGACTTCAAGATTTTGTATTAGTTTTCTCATACCGCCGATATGATCTGCATGGGGATGAGTTGCAATAAGGTAATCAATTTTATTATATCCCTGTTCCTGAATATATTTTGAAATGCCCTTGCCGTAAGCACTAACAGACGCGTCTATAAGCATTGTTTCATTTGTGGGAAGTTCAATAAAAATCGAATCTCCCTGACCTACATCAAGGTAATGTATAGTCAGAATATCGCCGTTAGCATCAAATGGCTGTGTTTCTTCAAAAAGAAAATCAAAATCAAAGTCACAACTGCAAAACAGCACTACCGTCACAAGGGCAAGAACAACACAAAAAATACTTTTAACTTTTATTTTCAGATTCATTGCGTACTCCTCTTATACATAGTTACAACTAAAACTTGATAGATAAATTTAAATCTTTTCTGCATAATTGTAGGGGTTGATGCCTTCATCAACCCGTTGCTCTAAACATTTTTGGGACGATGAAGGCATCGTCCCCTACAACCTTTCGGAAATGTTTATATTATTTTTTGCACGGTGTATTTATTTTATCTAAAATACCTGTTAAGTGAGCAATTATAACACCGTAGTTAGTCATTGGAACATTCTGGGCTTTAGCCTTTTGTATTCTTGAAAGCACATATTTTCTATTAAACATACAGCCGCCGCATTGAATGATTAAATCATACTGTGACAAATCTTCGGGATAATCTGTTCCGCTTACCATATCTATTTTCAAATTTTCTCCAAAACGTTTTCGTAACATTCTGGGGATTTTTTCTCTGCCTATATCCTCTTTTAAGGGTGCGTGGGTACAACATTCTGCAATTAACACCTTTGAATTTTCGGTTAAGTTATCTACCGCCTTTGCTCCATCTGTATAATATAGCAAATCCCCCTTATATGCGGCAAATAAAACGGAAAATGAGGTAAGCATACTCTCCCTTGGTTTTTTCTCATAAACGGTTTTAAAAACCTGAGAGTCCGTAATAATAAGCTTCGGCGGATTTTTAAGAGAATTAAGTGCGTTATCAAGCTTGTCTGTTGTAACGCTTGTTACAATACATTTTTTATCAAGCAAATCTCTGATTGTTTGAACCTGTGGAAGAATAAGTCTGCCCACAGGAGCCTGAATATCCTGAGGCATAACAAGCAGGATAGTATCTCCCTCTTTACACAAATCGCCTGTAATGCTTATACTTCCGAAATCACTGGGAGCAAGGCGTACAGCAGTTTCTTTAAGTTCTTTAATGCCTAATCCTGTTTTAGCACTTGTTACAATTGGTTTTATACCTGTTTTTTCTTCAATTATTTTTGAAAGATTATCTGTGTTTTTCAGAATATCCGCTTTATTTATAACGGTAATTACGGGAGTGTTTTTTTCTTTAAACCTTTCAAACCAAAGCAGTTCCTTATCTATGTTATCGCTTAAAAATACAATAATCGCAATGTCTGTTTTATCAGCGGCAAGTTTTGTTTTTTCAACGCGGATTTCTCCAAGCTCACCTATATCGTCAAAGCCTGCTGTATCTATTAAAACACAAGCGCCGATTCCGTTTATCTCCATTGCTTTATAAACAGGGTCGGTGGTTGTTCCCGCAACATCTGAAACAATAGAAACGCCCTGTCCTGTAAAAGAGTTTATAAGAGATGATTTGCCGCTGTTGCGTTTACCGAAAAAACCGATATGAAGTCTGTTTGCATTTGGAGTTTCGTTTAAGGTTTTACTCATTTTATCACTCCCTGTAACAAGTATAAAAAATTAAAATCTGAAATCTCTTTTGCCGTTATTTATATCATAAATATGCTCTGACGCAATTTTTCTTACCTTTTCATTTGGAATTTTTAAAAGTTCTTCCGCAATAATCTTTTTTCCGATTTTTTTGGTTTCTTCGCTTGCATAATCCTCTAAAAATTCATTTAAGGTCATTAAGGCATTGGGGTGACAACAATTTAAAATTTGTCCGCTTTTTAAAAGGCTCATAAATCTGTCGCCTGTTCTGCCCTCTCTGTAACAAGCAGTACAGAAGGACGGAATATACGAAAGTTCCATAAGCCACCTTACAACCTCATCAAGTGTACGCTTATCACTTACATCAAACTGTTCTGAGTTTTCTTCCTCAGCCTCTTCTTCACAGTATCCGCCTACGCTTGTTTTTGAAGCTCCGCTTATCTGTGAAATTCCAAGCTTAAGAACCTTTTCTCTTACCTCTTGGCTTTCTCTTGTAGACATTATCATTCCTGTATATGGAACGGCAATTCTGATTAAGGCAACAATTTTTTCAAAAATTTCATCGCTTATGCTGTTATCGAAAACATCGGGATCTATATCATCCGCGTGTTTGATTCGGGGAACGCTTATTGTATGTGGTCCTACTCCGTGTACTGCTTCAAGGTGCTCAGCGTGCATTAAAAGTCCTGCAAATTCATAGCGGTAAAGTTCAAGTCCGAAAAGCACTCCCAAACCTACGTCATCAATACCGCCCTCCATTGCTCTGTCCATAGCCTCTGTATGATAAGCATAATTATGCTTAGGGCCTGTAGGGTGGAGCTGTTCGTAGCTTTCCTTATGGTAAGTTTCCTGAAACAGAATATATGTGCCTATTCCTGCATCTTTCAGCTTTTTATAGTTTTCAACGGTAGTTGCGGCAATATTTACATTAACTCTGCGGATTGCACCGTTTTTATGCTTTATGCTGTAAATGGTTTTTATGCTTTCAAGAATATAATCAATGGGATTGTTTACAGGGTCTTCGCCTGCTTCTATTGCAAGACGTTTATGTCCCATATCCTGCAATGCGGTAACTTCTTTTACTATTTCCTCCTGTGTAAGCTTTTTTCTGCAAATGTGCTTGTTCTTTAAATGGTAAGGACAGTAAACACAGCCGTTTACACAGTAGTTAGATAAATAAAGGGGTGCAAACATAACGATTCTGTTGCCGTAAAAATCCTTTTTTATCTGACAGGCAAGCTCATATATTTCTTCAATAATTTCTTTATTTTCACAGGCAAGCAAAACTGAAGCCTCTCTGTGAGAAAGACCCTTTCTTAATTTTGCCTTTTCAAGAATTTCTCTTATTAAGGGCAAGTTATCTTTATTTTCATCAGCATATCTTAAAGTTTCCTGAATTTCCTCGTGATTAATAAATTCCTCTGCTTTTAATGATTTTGGATTATACATATATTTCTTCCTTTCCTTTCAGGTTAGTAATCTTCCCTGTCAGTAATTATTTATTATTGTTAAAATCTTTATAATCGCCTCTGCCGCATATTACCTTATAGCCTATTGACTCCATTCTTCTCTGCATACAGTATCTGCATTCTGCGGCTTCATCTCCGGTACAGATTTTATTATCGTACAGCATATATTTCTTTCTTACATTTGTTGGAGAAAGGTTTGGCATTACAACATTTGCTCCCCATAAAATCCCCAGCTCTCTGCCTTTATGGTGGATCGTTCCCAGAGCGGTTGTCGAGGGCAAAAGCACCTTTGGATGAAGCAAACGGATAATTGCAAGAAGCTTTAAGGTTTTTTCTAAGGTTCCGTTTTTTTCATTTTTAAAGGGTGTATCTTTATGGGATATAAACGGTCCGATACCTACCATATGGGGTTTAAATTCTTTGATAAAAATCAAATCGGAAACTAAATTTTCATCAGTCTGATAAGGTGAGCCTACCATAAAACCGCAGCCAACCTGATATCCGATTTCCTTTAAATTTTTCAAACAATTCATTCTGTTTTCAAGTGTTAGTTCCTTTGGGTGAAGCTTTTTATAATGCTCCGTATCTGCTGTTTCGTGTCTTAACAAATAGCGTTCTGCACCTGCATTAAAAAACTTCTGATAGCTTTCTTTTGATTTTTCACCTAATGAGAGAGTTATTGCACAATCGGGATAATTTTGTTTTATAGATTTTACAATATCTGTTATTTTTTCATCAGTAAAATAATTATCCTCTCCGCCTTGCAAAACAAAGGTGCGGAAACCTAACTCATACCCCTGTTTACAGCAATCTAAAATCTGCTCTTTTGTAAGACGGTATCTTTCTGCATTTTTATTGCTTCTTCTCAATCCGCAATAGAGGCAATCGTTTTTGCAGTAGCTTGTAAATTCAATTAAGCCTCTTAAATATATATCTTTACCGTAATTTTCAATTCTTACTTCTTCTGCTGATTTTCTTAAATATTCAAGTGTTTCTTCATCTTCTGTTTTTACAAGGAGCAAAAGCTCTTCTCTCGATAGATTTTGTGTGTTTCTGAGTTTATCAATTAGTTTTTTCATTAACATCACCACTAATATTTGAATAGGCAGTTTTTGCGCTTATACCTTTTATTTTACCTATTTTGCCTGATAAGGCGCTGATAATATCCTGAGGAGCGTCAACTGCAAGGCTTATAATATTAATATTTCTTTGCTTATAAGGAATACCCATTCGTCCTATTATATATTCGCTGTATGTATGCAAAATCTTGTTAAGCTCCGTTATATTTTCAGAATTTTCTACTATTATTCCGATTACCGCTACTCTTGTTTCCATAAGTTTCTCCTTGTTTACAAATTAAGGAAATTTATACAATAAAAAACTGCACCTTGTGAAAGGTGCAGTTACAGAATTTTTTTGAACACTAAAATTTAAAATGCTATAATTTACCTTTCACCTTAAAAATTTTTTCGGCGTCAGTTATTACATATATAAACCTTACTGTCAGAATATCTTTCAGCTCAGTTATTAACATTATAAATTCAGGTATATAAAAAGTCAATGGTTACTTTAAGGAAAATAAATTATTGCGATATTAGTATTAATATGTTAAACTATAACTGTCACAAGCAGAATTGTGACAGTTACAGGGAAGTTAAGGCGGTTAGCACTCATCCGAATATCCAAATTATCAAAGCATTGGCTTAATAGTTTGTGAAAGGGGTGGTGCAAGTGGAATACATAATTGTTTTCACATTACTTGTCGCAATAATAATTGTTGCAATAAAAAAATAATCGCCCGACTACCAATCTGAGACGATTATTTTTTATAATTGATTGATTTTTGGCTAACCGCTTAAAACGGTTTCCCTGTAACTTTATTGTAAAGTATAATAATTAAAATGTCAAGGGCAGAGAAAATTTTCTTTGCCTTTTTTACGCTTTTTTGCGAAATTATAATAGAAAGTTTTGCAGTCACAGACCGCGATAAAGTGCTTTTCGCCCTTTAACCCTCGCCAGTTTTTGAAAAAACTCGACCAAAACTTTTGCTTTTTTCAACCAAAATTTTAATTGCTTAAATACTTATTTGTATTTAAGGCTCTCATTGCATTTATTATTGCAATTACTGCAACGCCAACATCTGCAAAAACTGCAAGCCACATATTTGCAATTCCCAATGCACCTAACACAAGCACAACCGCTTTTACGCCCAAAGCAAAAGCTATATTTTGCTTAACAATTTTTAATGTGCCTTTTGCTATTCGGATTGCAACAGGAATTTTTGAGGGCTTATCGTCCATAAGCACAATGTCTGCGGCCTCAATAGCGGCGTCACTTCCCATAGCACCCATGGCTATACCGATATCTGCCCTTGATAAAACAGGAGCATCGTTTATACCGTCGCCAACAAATGCAAGAGTACCTTTTTCCGATTTTTCATTAATCAATTTTTCAACACAATTTACTTTATCCGCAGGCATAAGTTCAGTGTGAATTTCATCAAGACCTAAGCTTTCTCCTACAGCTTTTCCTACAGCGTTGCTATCACCTGTAAGCATAACGGTCTTTTTAACGCCCTCTTTTTTAAGATTTTTTATTGCCTGCTGAGAGTCCTTTTTCACTTCATCAGAAATAACAATATGCCCTGCATAAACGTTATTTACCGCAATATGAACGGTTGTGCCGATTTTGTGACAAGGATGCCAGTTAACCCCTAAGCTTTCCATAAGCTTATCGTTACCTACAGAAACATTTTGACCGTCGATAACTGCATTAACACCTTTGCCTGATACTTCCTGAGTATCTTTAATTCTGCTTTGGTCAATGTTTTTTACGTAGGCTTCCTTTATTGATTTTGCTATTGGGTGGTTTGAGTAATTTTCTGCCATTGCCGCATATTCAACAAGCTGACTTTCCGTACAATTTTCAGGGTGAACGGCAGTTACATTAAACACACCTTTTGTAAGCGTTCCTGTCTTGTCAAATACAACAATTTCTGTCTTTGCCAAGGCTTCAAGATAGTTTCCGCCTTTAACAAGGATTCCGCATTTTGAAGCTCCTCCGATACCGCCGAAAAAGCTCATAGGTACAGATATAACCAATGCACAAGGACAGGAAATTACAAGAAATATTAACGCTCTGTTTATCCATTCGCTCCATAAACCCGAAAAAAGCAGAGGCGGAATAATTGCAAGCAACACAGCGCCGATTACAACACAGGGGGTATAATATTTTGCAAATTTTGTAATAAAGTTTTCTGCTTTTGCCTTTTTGCTTGCAGAATTTTCAACAAGTTCAAGTATTTTTGCAACAGTAGATTCGCCAAATTCTTTAGTTACCTGTACCTTTAAAACTCCCTCTTCATTTACACAGCCGCTTATAACATCATCATTTACGGTAACCTTTCTGGGAACGGACTCACCTGTTAACGCAGAGGTATTTACCATTGAAGTTCCCTCTGAGACGATACCGTCAAGAGGAATTCTCTCTCCCGCTTTTACAATTATTGTATCTCCTATTTTAACCTCATCCGGATCAACCTGTTTAAGCTCTCCGTTTTCTTCGATATTTGCATAGTCGGGACGGATATCCATCAAAGAAGCTATGGATTTTCTGCTCTTACCCACAGCGTAGCTTTGAAACAGCTCGCCCACCTGATAAAAAAGCATTACAAAAACTGCCTCGGGATATTCGCCTATGCAAAAAGCACCTATTGTTGCAACAGACATAAGAAAGTTTTCATCAAAAATTTGACCGTGAGTTATATTACGAACGGCTCTCCACAAAATATCCCAACCTATTACAGCATACGGTATAAGAAACAACAAGAGTTTGAGGTAGCCCTCTAAAGGAATAAAATAAACGCCAATCAACAAAACTGCACTTATTATAATTCTTAATAAAATCTTTTTCTGTTTTTTGCTCATACCTGTCTCCCTTTTTACAATTTTATCTCTCAATGTATTTTAACTATTACATATCAATTACACAATCAGGCTCTATTTTTTTGCAAACCTTTTGTGCCTGCTTCATTATTTTATCAAAGCTTTCATCTTCTGCTTCTATAGTTAATTTCTGGGTCATAAAGCTGATTTTTGCATCAATTACTCCGTCTAATTTTTTTATTCCGTTTTCCATTTTTGCCGCACAGTTTGCACAGTCAAGATCGATTAATTTAAATGTTTTTTTCATACAAATTCTCCTTATCTCTATTTTATAATTTTCTGCTTTATATAAAGCTGCTTGGAAACAGTCGGGCACAAAAGAGCATTTTTATATAGTGCTATCTGCTCGGATATGTGCAGCCCACCGGCTGCTTATTCGCTTATGTGTTCCATACCTTGGTCGATTATGGTTCTTACATGGTCATCTGCAAGTGAATAAAATACCGTTTTGCCTTCTCTTCTGTATCTTACCAGCTTGCTCTGCTTTAAAACCTTTAATTGGTGTGATATTGCAGACTGGGTCATATTTAAAAGCCTTGCAATATCATAAACGCACATTTCAGACTCAAATAAAACATAAAGAATTTTTATTCTTGTACTGTCACCGAAAACCTTATAAAGCTCTGCCAAATCATAGAGGATTTCCTCATCAGGCATACTTTCGTTTACCTTTTCTACAAGGTCGTCGTGAGCGTGAATAAAAGAGGGTTTCTCTGTGTTTTCTGAGCTGTTAATATCTGAACCTTTAGCTTTGATATTTTTTTCACTCATATTGAACGCCCTTTCATATGAATTATTGTTCATATGTTTATTATATGCATAATTCTATATATTGTCAATAGATTTTTGAAAATTAATAGTGTTTATTTTAATATAAATGATTTTATTGCATAAAAAATGCTCCCTCTGATGATGAGGGAGCCATAGATTGGTTTTTCTTATTAATTATAATTTTTATTCATCAAGTGAATTTACTTCGTTGATGATTTTATCAATTTCTTCGTCTGACACAACAGGTTCTTGTACTTCAATTTTAAAATCTTCTGCATTTTGAGCATTTTCAACTGCTGTTGAAGAGGAGAAAATATCTTCGTAAATCATTTTTGCCTGAGAAGATTCTTCGCTGATTTCCTCAGTTTTTTCTTCTGTTTCTTCTTTAACAACGGTATTGTCTTTAGGAAAAGATGCATTAACCTTTTCAATGCCTTCGTTTAAAATTCTTTCTGTTTCTTCAAATGCCTCATTTTCTGCTCTTTCTGCCTCCTCCTGGGCCTTTCTGCGTCTTTCTTCCGCCAGCTTTTTAAGCTCTGCAAGGTGATTTTCAGGTTTTGTTACCTTTGTTTCACCCTCTTTAAAGTAAATATCATACCAAACAAGGAAAACATAAATCGTCCATACCTTGCGGCTGTTATCCTCTTTATTATTATAATGCTCATCAAGCCAGTCAAGCAAAATATCACAGTTAAAGAATTTCTGAGCAGTTTTACTTAAAAATCTTTCTCTTACTACCATATAGTAATGTTCATCTCTCAGCCAAACTCTTGTGGGAACAGGAAAGCCCAGCTTTTCTTTTTCTGCCGTTTCTATGGGGAGATGTCTTGCCGCCGCCTTACGCATAGCATATTTTGTATTCTGCTTATTACATCTTAATCTTGTAGGAAGCTTAGAAGCAACCTTAAACACCTCTTTATCAAGGAAAGGTACTCTTAATTCAAGTGAATTTGCCATACTCATTCTGTCTGCCTTAAGAAGAATATCGCCAACCATCCACATATTTATATCAAGATACTGCATTTTTGTTACATCATCGTATTTTCTTGCTTTAATATAGTGCTTTTTAGTAAGCTCCTGGGGACGGGTCGCAATAGATGAATTTTGTAAAAGTGCCTGCTTTTCCTCTTTATCATACATAAATGCGTTGCCTATGAAACGCTCCTCAAGAGGATGAGTTGCCCTTATCAGATAATCTCTGCCCTTAATATCAGGAAGCTTTTTGCACAGCTTGCAAATTGCTTTTCTGATACAATAAGGAACGATTGTCTGATATATTTTAAAGACTCTTGGGTCGTTATAGCAGGTATAACCGCCAAAAAGCTCGTCAGCACCTTCTCCTGAAAGTACAACCTTTACATATTCACTTGCAAGACGTGATACAAAATAAAGTGCTATACAGGAAGGGTCTGCCAAGGGCTGATCCATATAATACTGAACCGTGGGAACAGCGTCCCAGAATTCCTCGCTTGAAATCAAGTGAGTATGATGCTCAACACCGATTTTTTTACTTAAATTCTCTGCCCAGCTAATTTCGTTATATTTCTTTCCGAAATCAAAGCCTACGGTAAATGTTTTCTGGTCTGCAAAATATGTTGAAACATAGCTTGAATCTACTCCGCTTGAAAGGAAACATCCAACCTCTACATCGGCAATTTTATGTGCATTTACTGAATTTTCAAAAACCTTTTCAATTCTATCTACCGCTTCTTCTTCGGTAATAGTTTCATCAGGCTCAAATTTAGGGTCAAAATAACGGGTTGTTTCAATTTTTCCGTCTTTATACCAAAGGTAATGTCCGGGGAGCAGACAGTAAACTCCCTCAAAAAATGTTTCCGGCGGTACGCAATATTGATAAGAAAGATAAGTATCAAGGGCGTTATAGTTAAATTCCTTTTCAAAGCCGGGATACTCAAGAATACTTTTTATTTCACTTGCGTAAATAAAGTTTCCGTTTACTGTTGTATAGTGCATTGGTTTAATTCCGAAAAAGTCACGGGCGATAAATACTGATTTATCTACAGTGTTATAAATAGCAAAGCCGAACATTCCTCTTAATTTATCAAGAAGTCCCTCCTGCCATTCTTCAAAGCCGTGAACTAAAACCTCCGAGTCGGTATCTGTGTAGAATTTATGTCCCTTTTCAATGAGGATTTTTCTTAAATCCTGATAGTTGTAAATTTCTCCGTTAAAAGTAAGAACAAGGGTTTTATCCTCGTTATAAATCGGCTGACTTCCTGTTACTCCGATATCAATAATACTTAAACGGCGAAATCCCATTGAAATATAATCATCCGTAAAAACGCCGTCAGAGTCAGGACCTCTGTGGGTTATTACCTCTGTCATATTTTTTATTGTCTGATTACGGTCAACAACCTGTCCCGTAAATCCGCAAATACCGCACATAATGCAGACTCCTTTCAAAAGGAATTTATTGTTTTACATAATTATACTATTATAAAATATCTTATCATATTTTTCAGTCTTTATCAACTGAATATAGCTAAAAACTTAATTTTATTCCATATTTTCTGCAATTTCTTTTTAACTCAATATTTTATATTGCTAAAAATTATCAGATGTTATATAATTTCTATATTAATGAATGTGAGGTTAAAAATGAACGGTGCAGGATTATTAGGTACAATTGTTAATACTTTAACGGTTTTATTAGGTTCTTCGTTAGGACTTTTAATGAAAAAAGGTATCCCCGAAAGGTTTGCTGATATAATTTTTAAGGGCCTTGCCTTGGTTACGATTTTTATAGGAATTTCAGGCTCCCTTGTTGGTGAAAACACGCTTCTTGCAGTCATTGCTATGGTTTTGGGTGCATTTATCGGAGAGTTTATAAATATAGATAAGCATGTAAACGGTCTGGGCAAAAAGCTTGAAAATAAATTTGATAAAGGTAACAGCAATTCCACCTTTGCACAGGGCTTTACATCTGCCTGTCTGCTGTTTTGTGTTGGAGCTATGACTATTGTAGGCTGTTTACAGGCAGGTCTGAAAGGCGATAACACGGTTCTCTTTACAAAATCTACAATGGATTTTGTTTCATCATTTATTTTTGCAAGTACAATGGGACTTGGTGTTGTTTTTTCAAGTATATTTGTACTTGTTTATCAGGGACTTTTGACCTTGCTTGCAGGAGTTTTGTCTCCTGTTTTAACAACTCCTGTAATAAATGAAATGTCCTGTGTAGGGTACATAATCATTATAGGTCTCGGACTTAATATGCTTGACTTAACAAAGCTAAAGATAATGAATTTTGTTCCTGCAATTTTTCTGCCTATACTTTTATGCCCCGTTTATGACTGGGTATCAAAAATACTTCCGATTTAAGAGTTTAGTTTTTGCACTTTTTCAAGTTTAAAATAGAGCATTTATTAAAGTTTGTAGGGGACGATGCCTACATCATCCCCTACAAAGTTTCAGAAAAAGGGCTGATGTAGGCATCAGCCCCTACTATTATAAAGAAAATACTTATCAAAGATTCTAAAAACAATCATTACCTATGAATGTTATATTTTAACTCAATAAGTTGTATTTTTAAGAAAAATATGGTAAAATAAAACTGTCACAGAAATAATTGTGACAGTTACAGGGAAGTTAAGGCGGTTAGTACTCCCAACGGATTGGGGGTGATATGTATGACGGAAACAATTGTAACAATAATTTTATTGGTTGCACTTTTAGAAGTCATCAAATACATAAAAAAGTAACCGCCCAACTGCCATTGGACGGTTAAACACTATTTAGCCTTTAACGGTGGCTAACCGCTTTAAACGGTTTTCCCTGTAACTTTATTATAAAGTATGATCTTTTAATTGTCAAGAGCAGAGTAATTTTTATCTGCTCTTTTTTGTTTGAAACAAAAAATAAATTTATCAATAATTCTTTTTAGTTTTGGGGTGTATAATTCTAATTGAAAACTATAACCGCCGTTTAATATGATAGAATTTAATGTAATAATTGATTTTTTCAGGAGGCATGCTGATATGTCACAAGTATTAAGACTTTTTGCGGAAAAACGCGAGGGATTTGATGTTCTTGCAAAACAGACCTTGTGGGATTTACGTCACAATTTAGGAATAAAATCTATTGAAGACCTGAGATATGTAAACAGATACGATATTTCCGGACTTTCAAAAGAAGATTTTGACAAAGCAAAGGACATTATTCTTTCTGAGCCCAACGCTGATATAATTTATGAGGAAACTCTTCCTGTTGAAGAGGGCTGGAATATATTTGCAATGGAATATTTGCCCGGTCAATACGACCAACGTGGCGACTCTGCAGAGCAATGCGTTCAGCTTTTAACTCAGGGCGAGCGTTGTAAAGTATTAACTGCAAGAGTTATTGTGCTTAAAGGCGATATTACGGAAGACGAGCTTAACAAGGTTAAGGAATATCTTGTAAACCCTGTTGAAAGCCGAATTGCCTCTCTTGAAAAACCCGAAACCCTTGACATTCCTGCCGAAGTTCCCGAAAACGTTAAAACCGTTGAGGGCTTTATAAGCTGGAGTAAAGAGGAAATGACAGACTATTACAACTCAATGGGCTTTGCAATGACTTTATCCGACCTTGAATTTTGCCGTGATTATTTCAGAGATACAGAGCATCGTGACCCCTTTGTTACAGAGCTTAGAGTTATCGACACATACTGGTCTGACCATTGCAGACATACAACATTCTTAACAAGACTTGATAAAATTGAAATTGAGAAAAATGCTTTGGGCAGTGTTATTGAAAATGCGCTTAAAGCATATTATGACGCAAGAGATGAAATTTACGGAAAAGACACAAACAGAGATGTATCCTTAATGGATATGGCTCTTGCAGGAATGAAGCTTCTTAAAAAGAGAGGTCTAATTCCCGACCTTGATGAAAGCGACGAAATTAACGCCTGCTCAATCGAAGTTCCCGTTACAATAGACGGAAAAACCGAACAGTGGCTTGTTCAGTTTAAAAACGAAACTCACAACCACCCAACAGAAATTGAACCTTTCGGCGGTGCGGCCACCTGTCTTGGCGGAGCTATAAGAGACCCGCTATCAGGCAGAAGCTATGTTTATCAGGCTATGCGTGTTACAGGTTCAGGCGACCCTACAATTCCTTTTAAAGACACAATGAAAGGCAAACTGCCTACAAGAAAAATTACAACCGGTGCGGCTCAGGGCTACAGCTCTTACGGCAACCAGATTGGTCTTGCAACAGGTCAGGTTACCGAGCTTTACGATAAAGGCTATGTTGCAAAGAGAATGGAAATCGGTGCGGTAATCGGTGCTTCACCAAAGGAAAATGTTATTCGTGAAGTTCCTGCTCCCGATGATGTAATCGTTCTTTTAGGCGGAAGAACAGGCCGTGACGGCTGTGGCGGTGCAACAGGTTCTTCAAAAGCACATACATTAGACTCTATTGAAACCTGCGGTGCAGAGGTTCAAAAGGGTAATCCCCCAACTGAAAGAAAAATTCAGCGTTTGTTCAGAAACGGCAAAGTTGCAAAAATGATTAAACGCTGTAACGATTTCGGCGCAGGCGGCGTCTGTGTTGCAATTGGCGAGCTTGCAGACGGACTTGCCGTTGACCTTGATAAGGTTACTAAAAAATACGAGGGTCTTGACGGTACAGAGCTGGCAATTTCCGAAAGTCAGGAAAGAATGGCTGTTGTACTTGACAAGAATGATGTTGATAAATTTATTGCAGAAGCAGAAAAAGAAAACCTTGAAGCAACAGCTGTTGCCGTTGTTACTGAAAGTCCACGCCTTACAATGAAATGGAGAGGCGATACAATTGTTGATTTAAGCCGTGAATTTCTTAATACAAACGGAGTTACACAGGTTGCAAACGCTTATATCACCGCTCCAAAGGCAGAGGATTGTTACAGAAACAACTGCCCTGATGTATTAAAGGATTTAAGCCTTGAAGAAGCTTTCACCAAGAACCTTGAAAGACTTGAGGTTTGCTCACAGATTGGTTTAAGCGAACGCTTTGACGCGTCTATCGGTGCGGCAACGGTTATAATGCCTTTCGGCGGTAAAACACAGCTTACTCCGCAGGAAGCTATGGCGGCTAAAATTCCTCTTGAAAAAGGCGAAACGGACGATGCTACCGCAATGAGCTTCGGTTATATTCCGGGCGTTTCCCGCTGGAGTCCGTTCCACGGCTCTGCTTATGCAGTTGTTGAGTCACTTTCAAAGTTACTTGCAATCGGAGCTTATCCTCTTAAAGCAAGACTTACCTTCCAGGAATACTTTGAACGTCTTATGGCTGACCCTAAACGCTGGGGTAAACCTGCCGCTGCACTTCTGGGTGCTATGGAAGCGCAGATTCAGCTTGATATTCCATCAATCGGCGGTAAGGACAGTATGTCAGGTACATTTGAAGATATTGATGTTCCGCCTACACTTGTCAGCTTTGCAGTTGCAATGACAAAGGCTTCAAAAACAATTTCCTCTGAATTTAAAAAAGCAAATTCCAAGGTTATTTATGTTCCCGTTCCCGAGAATAAAGAAACCTTAATGCCTGATTGGGCTAAGCTTAAAGATATGTATAACGCAGTTTATGCTCTTATGGAGCAGGGCAAGGTATTATCTGCTTCCGTTACAAAAGAGGGCGGTGCCGCCGCAAGCGTTTGTAAAGCTTGCTTTGGTAACAAAATCGGCTTTAAGTTTACAAATGAACTTAACTTTGATGAACTGTTTGCCCCATTCTCAGGTTCACTTATTCTTGAACTTGCAGAGGGTGCAGAGCTTGATAAAAATGTACTTTACTATGACTTAGGTGTGACTGTTAATGAGGAGAAAATTACAGTTAGCGGCAAAGAATTTGAAGTTGATACGCTCATTAATAAGTGGAGCGAACCGCTTGAAAAGATATTCCCGACAAAAGCAGAATGCCCTGAAATTGAAACAAGCGGAAGCTTATATACAGAAAGAAATACAAAATCACCTGCAATAAAAACTGCAAAACCGAAAGTATTTATACCTGTATTCCCCGGTACTAACTGTGAGGTTGATACAGCCCGTGCCTTTGAAAAAGCAGGTGCAGAGCCTGAACTTCTTATTGTTAAAAACTTAACTCCTGCTCATATTGAAGAAACCATTGATAAAATGGAAGAGCTTATTAATAAATCGCAAATGATTATGATTCCGGGCGGTTTCTCAGGCGGTGACGAGCCTGAGGGTTCAGGTAAATTCATTGCAACAACATTTAGAAATCCACGAATTGCAAATGCAGTTAATGAGCTTCTTAAAAATAGAGACGGCTTAATGCTGGGTATATGCAATGGATTCCAGGCGCTTATTAAGTTAGGTCTTGTACCGTTCGGCGAAATTGTTGATATTGCTCCCGATTTCCCAACACTTACATTCAACTCAATCGGCAGACATATTTCTCATATGGCTTATACAAGAATCACCTCTGTTAAATCACCTTGGTTTGCAAAGGTAAATGCAGGCGATGTTTTTGCCGTTCCCGTATCTCACGGTGAGGGCAGATTTATGGCAAACAGCGAAACTGTTAAAAAGCTGTTTGAAAACGGACAGGTTGCCACACAATATGTTGATTTAAACGGCAACCCAAGTGCTGATATTGCTTATAACCTTAACGGTTCCGTATGTGCTATTGAGGGTATAACTTCTCCCGACGGACGAGTTCTGGGCAAAATGGGACACAGCGAAAGAAAAGGCGAAAACCTTTATAAGAATGTTCCATTTGAAAAAGACCAGCAGATTTTTGAAAGCGGCGTAGCATATTTTAAATAATATATAATAAAGTTACAGGCAGAAGCGAAATGCTTCTGCCTGTTTTAATTGGAGTTTAGTATTATATTATTTCTTCTGCTCCCATTAGTGCTTCCGACGCGATTTTCATTCCAAGACAAAATCCGTCACAAAAGGATTGCTGGTTGGTTAAAAATGTATAATCTTCAAAAGAGTGATTATATTTTTCAAACATTTCCTGTTGCTTTTCATTAAGATTTGCTTCAAAATTTTCACAATTACTCTCAACTAATCTGGCAAGTTGCTTTATTTGGAGATTAGTTCTCCCTGAATATTCAACGGGTCTAAGCTCTCCTTTCCAAAGTTCTGCAATAGTTTTTGTCATATTTATCACCTCCTTTAAAAAATATTTTATAACTTATAAGGACAAACCGTGCGGTCGTTTGCAAATTAAATTTCAACTTTTCTAAATGTTTGTAGGGGACGATGCCTTCATCGTCCCAAAAAGATTTCATATAGTGGGCTGATGAAGGCATCAGCCCCTACAGTTATACAGAAAAACTTTCTGTGAAATTTCGCCTCCCTCTGACGAGGGAGGTGGATGCGGCGAAGCCGCAGACGGTG
>JAFLSJ010000028.1 GCA_022511005.1 Ruminococcus sp. | reverse complement strand
TAGTGCCGAAGATAGTTGGCTGGTGACGGCCTGTGAAAATAGGAAGATGCCAACATAATAAAGCGTCCACCCAGTAGGGTGGGCGTTTTTTTATAATGTTTTAAATAATTTATTTTTGTTCGGAGTTTTTTATGACTGATATTTTTAAAAATCAAAATTCTGTTTGGGATACGTTTAAAAATACCGATTTGCCTATTGTACTTTACGGAATGGGCGATGGTGCAGACAAGGTTATAAGCGCCTTTTCAAAGCTTAATATTACGCCCTCTGCCGTTATGGCAAGCGATGACTTTGTAAGAGGGCAGTCTTTCAGAGGTTACAAGGTACATAAGCTAAGTGATATTGAAAACATATATGACGATTTTATTATTGCACTTTGCTTCGGTTCACAACTTGATGATGTTATGGAACATATTTACTCTGTTGCACAAAGGCATAAATTGCTTGTTCCATCTGTACCTGTTTTCGGAGAAAATATATTTGACAAGGAATTTGCTGAAAAAAATTATTCTCTTATTGAAAAGGCGTATAATATCTTTGAAGATGAAAAGTCAAAAGATGTTTATAAAAATATTTTACTTTTTGAATATACGGGAAAGCTTGAATTTTTAAAAAAGTCAGAAACACCTAAAGATGAAGCATTTAACAATATTTTAAAGCTTGATGACAATGAATTTTTTGCAGATTTGGGAGCCTGCAAAGGAGATACTGTTGAAGAATTTTTAAGCTATGTTAAAGATTATGAAAAAATAATTGCATTAGAACCAAATGCAAAGAATTATGAAAAGCTAAAGGTCTTCTGTGAAAATATAAAAAACAGCGAATGTTGGAACATAGCCGTATATTCAAAAGAAACCACCCTTTATTTTAACAAAAAAAGCGGAAGAAGCAGTGCGCAAAATACAAACGGAGTTCCCGTTACGGCATCTTCACTTGACGGTATATTAAACGGACGAAAAGCGACCTATATAAAAATGGATGTTGAGGGCGGAGAGGCAAAGGCACTTGAAGGTTCAATAGAGGTTTTAAAAAATCACAAACCAAAGCTAAATATTGCGGCTTATCACAGAAGCGAAGATATATTTACACTTCCCCTTATTATAAAAACAATCAATCCTGAATATAAAATTTATTTACGCCATCACCCGTATATTCCTTTTTGGGATACTAACTTATATTGTATTTAAAACAGAACTCCGCTGGAAACAGCGGAGTTTATTTTATATATAAGCTTATATCTCAATTTCAAGTCCTACGGGACAATGGTCGCTGCCGTAGATTTCCGAGAAAATTTCTGCCTTTTTTATTTTATCCTTAATCCTATCTGATACGATAAAATAATCAATACGCCATCCTGCATTGTTTTTTCTGGCGTTAAATCTATATGACCACCAGGAATATGCCTGAGTCTTATCGGGGTATAAATACCTGAAGCTGTCTGTAAAGCCTGCATTTAAAAGCTCTGTCATTTTTCCTCTTTCTTCATCGGAAAAGCCTGCATTTCCTACATTAGGCTTTGGATTTTTTAAATCTATTTCATTGTGGGCAACATTCAAATCTCCGCAGTAAATTACAGGCTTTTTCTTATCAAGGTCAGATAAATACTCTCGCATTTTATCTTCAAATGCCATCCTGTAATCTATTCTTAATAAGCCGTCTTTTGCATTTGGCACGTAACAGTTAACCAAATAAAAGTTTTCATATTCAAGGGTTATTACTCTGCCCTCGTCCATATAATCATTATCTATTCCGTAAGCAACGCTCAAAGGCTCGTGCTTTGTAAACACGGCAGTTCCGGAATACCCCTTTTTCTCTGCACTAAAGTAATATTCTTTATAGCCATCAGGATGAAATTCTGCCTGATCAGGCTGCATTTTAGTTTCCTGCAAGCAGAAAAAATCCGCATTTATATCATTAAAAAATCCTTCAAAGCCTTTTTTTAGGCAGGCCCTGAACCCGTTTACATTCCAAGAAATTAATTTCATTTTATCTCCTCTTTAACATCTTTTCTCTTAATTTATAATCAGGCAAATATTTTTCTATAAGCCTATAAAATTCTTTACTGTGGTTTTTATGAACAATGTGTGCAAGTTCGTGCACCACTACATAATCAACAGTTTCCATAGGGTACTGCATAAGTATGTAAGAAAAGCACAAGCTGTTCTTTCCGCTGCATGAGCCAAAGCGTTTTTGGGCGGAGGTTATTTTTACTCCCGACGGTTTTAAGCCCATAATATTGCTGAAATATTCAACTCTTTCGGGGATTATATCCATTGCCCTTGACCTTAAAGCTTTTATCTGTTCATCTGACAGGATAATTTTATTTTTCTGCTTTTCACGCTGAATAATCATATGCTTTTCTATCCACTCTTTATGGTCAGAAATCAGCTTATCCACAGATTTTTGAGAATATCTCAGCGGTAAACGCAAAATAAGATTGCAATCCTCATCAATTTCAATTGCCGCAGTTTTTCTTTTTGATTTTATAACACGATACTCATAGTCCAAAGCAATCACCATAATCATATTATAAACCAAAATATAAAAATATCAATGTTTAATAAGGTACAACACTTGGATATTATAAAAAATTCCTATGGATAACCTTTGCGGTTGTCTGCAAAAAAGAAAAGGACAAAAGCAAAACGCCTTTGTCCTTAAAATTATTTTATAATTCAAAATTGTTAATGTCAACAAACTTATATATCAAGAGTATGCTATAAATATTTTTACACATTTTTCGGCAATACATATTTTTCACGATAGCTTAAATATCTTTCTTTAAACTTACCTGCTTCTTCTGATTTAAGCTCGTTTAAATATTCGTGAGTTCCGAAGCTTTCCTTATTAATCTGAATAATACAGACCGCAATATTTGAGCAGTGGTCAGAAACTCTCTCACAGCTTGTCAACAAATCAGTAAGTACAAATCCCATTTCAATCGTACATTCACCGTTTTGCAAACGGGTAATATGACGGGATTTAATCTTATTTGCCAATCTGTCGATTACTTGTTCAAGGGGTTCAACCGTTTCTGCAAGTCTTATATTATTACTCTGAAAAGCAAAGATTGCTGTTTCCAGAACTTCTGTCAATGCGCTGATTAAAACATCAAGCTCTTTTTTTGCCTTATCGGTAAAATTAATTTTCTTATCATACAGTTCCTTAGCACTTTCACAAATATTTACTGCGTGGTCGCTGATTCGTTCAAAGTCGTTAATACAGTGTAAAAGTCTTGATACCTCTCGGCTGTCTTTTAATGTAAGATTTTTACTGCTCAGCTTAACAAGATAAGTTCCCAGAACATCCTCGTATTGGTCGATCTTTGCTTCACTTTTTATTATGTGCTCGGCAATTTTTTCATCATAGTTATCTATAAGGTTTAACGCTTCAAGAAGCGTTTTGTAGGATTTATCAGCCATTTTTGAGGTCATGGCAGTACATTGTTCTGTTGCTATCGACGGAGTGTTCAAAAATCTTTCGTCTATAAATACAGTTTCGTCATCGTCCTCTTTATCACTGACTGTAATGCAGGCAAGCTTTTCAAGCTGTTTTGAGAACGGCAAAAGAAGTGCTGTCGAAAGAAGATTAAATGCTGTATGTATCATTGCAATTTCAGCAGGTCCTACAACCTCGTTGACAAATGAAAAATGTACAAACGCATTTGCTCCATAGAATACCCCTAACCACACAAGCGTTCCAATTATATTAAAATACAAATGCACAAAAGCGGCACGCCTTGCGTTTTTCTTTGCACCGATACAGGAAATCATTGCCGTAACGCAAGTACCTATATTCTGTCCCATTACAATTGGAATTGCCATTGAATATGTAATACTTCCCGTTGCGGAAAGTGCCTGCAAAATACCCACAGAAGCACTTGAACTTTGGATAATCGCCGTTAAGGCTGCACCTGCAAGAACGCCAAAGAGCGGATTTTGGAACATAGTTAAAAAGCTTGTAAATTCGGGAACATCGGCAAGAGGAGCAACTGAGTCGCTCATTAAATCCATACCAAACATAAGAATGGCAAAGCCTAATAAAATTCCACCGATATTCTTTTTACTGCCTGTTTTTGTAAACATTATAAGAATAATGCCCACAAAAGCAACAAGAGGAGAAAAGTTAATCGGCTTTAACATCTGCATTATAAAGCTGTCGCCCTTAATACCCGAAAGGCTTAAAATCCATGCGGTAATTGTAGTACCCACATTGGCACCCATAATAATACCGATTGCCTGTTTCAGCTTCATAATACCTGAGTTTACAAAGCCTACAACCATTACCGTTGTAGCAGATGAAGATTGGATAACCGCCGTTACGCCTGCGCCCAGAAAAAATCCCTTTATAGTATTAGAGGTCATTTTCTCCAGTGTTTTTTCAAATCTTCCGCCTGAAAGCTTTTCAAGACCGTCGCCAAGTATGTTCATTCCGAACAGAAAGAACGCCAGTCCGCCTAAAAGCGAAAACACAGAAAAAATATCCATAAAGTAATTCCACTCCTTGATTAAATTTTAGAGGAATAACTTAATGTGTAAAATCCTTTTTAATTATACTAATCTTCAATTAGTATTAATTCTACACATTTTTAAATATTTGTTCATTTTGCAATTTGTTTATCACAAATCATTCTAATGCTATCATACTATTCTGCCTATTGCAAGGCAATTTTTTAAGTAATTAACAAAAGAAGAGCACAATTTTTCACTGTTTATCGTTTTCTATAAAACCATCGTATTTTATGAAAATTTTATGTATAATATCTGCATTATTCTTTAAGGTATAGCTTACAGTTGTACCTACTTTTTGCTCAATTTAATTTTAAGTGCGATAACTTAATTATGCAGTTCTTTAATATATTTTATTATTGCAAATCTCAATTATATTCCGTCCGTTATATTTTATTTTTGCAACCCCCAATTATATTCTGTATGATTCATTAAAGCAGTATTATTCTATACCAAACGATAAAATCCCCCGAAACCAAAATTAATTTAGATTTCGGGGGATTTATGTACAGCGTTAAACAAACACCGTCAGTATTTATTTATTTGTATTACCGAGCGACCGAAAATTAATTTGTCCGCCGTCAGGGGCTCTTGTAAAGACACATATGTCCGGAGCTCGGGAGATAAAAATTCGGAAATTTTAAAATTAACCTGAATTGATTATCCCTTTATACTGCTTATGCAATTATTATGAATTAGCAGGAATAGTTTCAATGTCTGTATAAATATATTGCTTACTGCCGTCCTTAAGCGTTAATTCAATCCAGCCAACAGCACAACGATTAGAATTAACATTTGTGAAGCCCTGCTCAAAACTCGTCCAAGCAGTTATGTCAGTATAAGATGTTACATAAACATAAAGCACAGCTGAACGATCATTGCTGGCAATAACCTGTCTTACAGAATTAATTTCTTGAATCTTACCACCATCAACGAATTCTCTTTTCAATGCTTCTAATTTTTCAGAAGATAAGGCTGATTCGTTTTGTGCATAGTACATACCAACTTTTGTTATCTGTGCACCTTCGAGAGCCGGAACTATATTTTGTTTACCCGGTGTATATCTGACAGTTAAGTTACCGCTCTCATTTTTATTTGCGTTAGGATCCCATTGCAGAGTGAATATTTCTTCCCACTTTGGTGTCCATTGAGCAGTGAGAGTGAGAGATGAGTCAGCATTTCCTAATGAACGTGTAAGCTCTTCAATTTTAGCATTACTGTTATACCAACCGCTGAATTCATAGTAATCATTATAAGCGTTCTGCGGAGTGTCAATTGGGAAAGTAACAGTACCGTCTGAGGCAACTGAACCGTATTTCTGACTGCTATCAATTTCTCCGCCAACATATACTCCGCTAACTTTATATGTAACATCTGTCTCAGGGTTTTCTTCATTCAGAGGGTCAACATATGTCACTGTGAGAGCAACTTCTCTTACCTCAACAATGATAGTTTTGTCGGAAGTAATGTTGTTGACATAATAAGCACCATTGATCAGGGACAATAGAGATAGGTCTGTCGGGTCGCTGCCATCTGCTCTGGTGGTACCTACTGACACACTAACAAGCTGGTATCCAGATTTCACATCAATGGTAAAGCTATAGCTGCTATTATGTTCAATCTTATCCAAGTCTCCATTTAAAGTATTAACATTAAAACCATTGCCATCGTCTTTAACTTTCACTTTATAAGTCTTTGTATCAATTCCGCTAACTTCAAATCCGGTTATGCTATTTGTTACCACTAATGTACAGTCATATACTGTAGCAGAGTCAGCTCTTGAAGTAACTGTTACCACCGGAACAGAACCTTCATTTACTTTTGCTGTAACAGTTGGTGTGCCGTTTACTGTATAGCCGTCTTTTACAGTCAGAGTGAAACGGAATGTACTATTATATGGAATCTGGTTGGTTGAATAAGTCGTGGTCAGTGTATAGCCGGGATTCGTATCATCTGTAACAAGATCAATATCATAGTTGTTTTTGGTTACACCGGATACAGTAATTTGTTGATTTGCAGTGATATTTGAAATAGTGTACTGTTTGGTATTATTACCAAATTCACCACTATCCGCTGTCACTTCCACACCGTTAGCCAATACGACAATCGGAGAATCAGTATAGCCGGCACTCAAAGTAACCTTAAACTTAAAGGTTCCATTATAATTACTTGTGTAAGAGACATTTTTAGTATTCTTGGTTATACCGTCTTGACCGTCATCAACAGACACACTATATCCCGTTCCGGATGGCAATGTAATTGAATAGGTTTGCTTACCGGCATTCTCTGAAAGAGAAATCGTAACATTACCTGTTACACCTGACAGTCTATACAAATTGGTACTCAACTGTATAACATTACCACTTGTTGCATTAATATCTGTTACTTCTATAGATTTATAACCAGTCTGAGGCGTTACATAAAAATCGAAGTAACCGCCATGCTCAACTGTATTACCACCGTTGGATGAAGTAACACTATATCCAGTTACCTTAGGAAGAGTTACAGTATAGGTCTGCTTACCACCGGTGTAACTGATAGTAACATTTTTAGTAATATCTTTAATAGTATATTCAAACTTTGTTCCAGTATTAAGATCTACTTCTTGATTGTTTGCTTCAAGTGTTCCTCCTGTTGTAACTTTAACATCAGGTTTCTTATAACCAGGCGCAGATGTAATGTTAAACTTAAAGGTTCCATCATCGTGTGATATCATATCATCGTATTCGGAGTCAACTTCAAATGTATAACCTGCTTGAGCAGTCGGAGCAGTTACGGTATATGTAGGTGCAACTGTTTCTACCTTAACTATAAAACTTACGCTGTCTTTATACTTTACAGCAGTACTAATAGGAAAAGTATATAATCCGGTAGCATTATTGTATCTAATAGTATCCCACTGTCCGGTTGCTTTATATTGGGATGTAACGCCTTTAATAGTTACACCGCCTACACCATCAACTCCGAACAAAAAACTATTTGCAGTATAATCTTCTGAAAAAGATACTTTATAATTACTGTCTTCTTTTGTAATAGAGAATCCATATTCATCTTCCGTATATGATTCACCAACTAAATCTTCAAAAGCCTCTCCTGTTTCGGAAAACCAGTAATCAATTGAATCATTAGCTTCAAAAGTAACCTCTATGCCTCCTTCCGGCATAGTTACCGCCGTCACGCTGCTAATCGGCAGACTGCAAAACATTACCAGTACTGCAAGAATCGACGCAACGACTTTCGTTCTTAATCGTTTCATAAAAAATTTTCCTCCTAAATTTTGAATGTGCCATTCTTGCGCAGTTCCGTTTCCGACCAATACGGAATAATTGCACAATAAACGAATTTATTCGTTTCGACATTTGTTCGCCATTCATCAATGGCTACTTTTACATAAATCATTTTACTTCTATCCCCCACAATTGTCAAGTAATCTTTAAGTGAAAGTTATAGACAATTTAGGTTTTTTTCTAACTCTTACAAAATCAGAAAGTCATATTAAATATCTTATAAAAATTTTCTAATACTTGTAAAAGAAATAATATAGTCGGCGAAAAGCTTCTGCTCAAAAGCAATGTTTTTATCTAAAAATATTTTGAAAACATTGCAGGGGAAATTTACATAATTTATCCATTAAATTTATTAATCTTCCTTTATATAAAAAGGCTCATCGTTTAATACTGCCTTTTTGGCAATTTCAAGACTGTATGGCATCATACTAAGCTGCATTCCATTTAAATGAGGTGACGCCGCCTTGCCGATTGTTGAAAAAATCTCGTTCATATCTCCGTTAAAATCAACAATTATAAGATAGCTTTGCTTATCGTCTGTTTCAGGCTTAAAAAGCTTTAGATAAGCAGCGTTTACATCATCTCTTTCCTGCAAAACTCCGATTACTGCCGCCATTAAGTCAATTGGATATTCTTCAGGGTCATTAAATTCAAGTCTTTCGTTTTGCTGGAACTGCTTTTTATAAACTCCTCCGTTTTGCTTGACCTGAGCCTGCTGCATAAGATTCATAACCATTCCTTTGGGGAAAGCTACGCTTTTGCCGAATGGGTTAATTACAAATCCTTTTATAGGACATTTAGGGTCTGCCAGAATATTGGCATAATCAACAAAGGTCATAATTGTTGATGTGAAGCCTTTATCCGAGCCGCTCCATTTATTAAGCTCCTGAGTATCGGTAAAAGCAGGAAAATACTGCTCTTTATTTTCATTTTGAATTAACTGAAACTGAACCTGACTTTGCTGCTGCATAATAGTTTTCCCGTTTTGTGTTTTTGCAACATTCTCCGGTGCGTGAACTTTAGCAGGCGTTATAAATCTTGCCTTCATAGCCTGATTGACCATTTCGTCAACAGTTTCTTTTGTATTGTTCTCTTGCATATTTTCAATTGCATCAAGCAATTCGGGATTATTCACATTCACATTTTTTGAAATTTCCATTGTTATCCTCCTGTTAATCCTTTGTTTTTGCATAATCAGCCTGAAAATAAACATAGGTCTGATCTGCAATCATAAATGTCTTTGTATTTTTAATAATTAAAATCTTTTTTGTCTGGCAGGATTTTGCAACAACTGCGTTTACAAAATCTATCTCATTTAAATCAAGTCTAAATTTTTCACAAAATTCTTCAGACGTCATTATCTCTGAACCGTATCCCATAAAATGTTCTGTCTGGGATTTTTCAATTAAATGGTACTGCTGTTGTTCAAGATGTATTCCGATATCTTTATTGACAAGCTTTTTTATATATTTCGGAGCATCGTTTAAAAACATTCCTGTTTTATAATAACCGATAGAAACAGTAAGATTTGATTTTACTGCACATTTTGCAATACCTGAATCGCCGTTAAGACCGCTGTTAATATCTACGCTTACAACATAAGTGCCTGAATTATTTATTTTCTCAATGGCGGTTTTCGCAAGACCCTCCGGTTCGCCTTTAAAACCCGTACCGAAAATACAGTCAACAATTATGTCATATTCTTCAAGATCTGTATCTTCATCAAATATATCTATAAATATGCCCTTTTTCTCTGCACGCTTGCAGTAGTAAAGACCGTCTTCGGAAAAGCGTTCAGAGGTTCTGAAAACACTGCAAATTATATTGTTATCGGCGCAAATTTCAGCAAGAGCGTAACCGTCGCCTCCGTTATTTCCGCTTCCGCAAATAATTGCAACCCTCTTCTGAGTAAAGTCTATAGATGAAAAAACACCCTCAGCCGCCTTTTTCATAAGCTCTTTACCTGATATGTGATGCTCAATAGTATGAGCATCGCTTTTTCTCATATTACTTACAGATACAACATTTTCCATATTATACCTCTTTTATAAACTATATCTATATATCTATTTGCCCAATATAAGTTTATCATAAGTGACAATTTTTATCAAGGGATACGGTATAAAAAACTGCAAATAACCGAATTTTTATTATTTTATAAAGGGTTGGGGATTTTCACTTTATATCATATAGCCTCATAGCGTTTTCTTTTGTAATATTAAGAAGTTCCTGAACGTCCATATTTCTTACCTGAGCAATTTTTTCAGCAGTGTAAATTATCATAGAGCTGTTGCATTGCTTTCCCCTGAAAGGAACAGGCGCCATATATGGTGCGTCTGTTTCAAGAAGTAGTCTGTCAATAGGAATTTCATTTGCAACCTCTATGCTGTGTCTTGCGTTTTTAAAGGTTACAACACCTCCTAAGCTTATGCTCATTCCCAGCTTGACTACTTCTTTCATAAGCTCAACACTTCCCGAAAAGCAATGTACAAGTCCTTTTGGCTTGTATTTTCTCAGCATTTCCATTGTATCGCCGTGGGCTTCTCTGTCATGTACAACAACAGGCATATCTACATCCTTAGAAAAACCAAGCTGTTCCTCAAAAATCTTTTTCTGTTTATCTCTGGGCATATCCCAATGATAATCAAGACCTATTTCCCCGATTGCAACTGCCTTTTTATGCTTTAAAAGCTCTTCCATTTTTAAAAGATAGTCAGGTACAATGTCATCAATATTTTCAGGGTGAAATCCCACAGTTGCATAAATAAAGGGGTATTTTTCAGCAAAACCAATTGCGGTTTCTGCCGTTTGTAAATTAACTGATGCATTCACAATACCGCAAACACCCTTGCTTTCCATAGTATTAAAAAGCTCATCTCTGTTTTCATCAAACCATTTATCGTCATAGTGAGCGTGAGCGTCAAAAATATTATTCATAAATATCACTTCCGGAATTATTCTAACATTAAATGATTGTCTTTTCAATAAATTAATTGACTATAAGTTTTAATTAATGTAAAATTATAATAAGATTTAGGGGTGATATAATGAAAAGAAAAAGACTTTTAAAAATAGTTTTGCTGTCAATTATGGCATTGATACTGATTTTTAGTTGCGTAAGCGTTTCTGCTGTCGGTAATGATGTTCCGGCACAAAAATTTAACCGTATTTCACCTCTTGATTTCGGTAATGAAAATGATTACGGCGGTGGCGGCGACTGGGGCGGCAATGATTGGGGAAACAATGATTGGGGCAGCGGTTACGACTATGATTACGACGGCGGAGAGCTAACCTTTTTTGGTTTCGGCAGTATTCCGGTTATTGTAATTGTTGTAGTTATTTTTATAATAATAGCCTTTGCCCAAAAAAGCAAAGGAAAAGGTACCGATTCAACTGTTCGTCAGGGAACTCAGCAGGGACGCAATATTCTTGTTCCGGACAGAACGGCACAAATTGAATCAATTATTAAGGAATATGATCCGAACTTCTCTGCATCAGACTTCCTCACCTTTGGTAAAGAAGTATTTGTTGATATTCAAGAGGCTTGGAGTGCAAGAGATTTGTCAAAAATCAGAGTTATTATGCACGATAACCTCTTTAATCAAACTCAAAAGCAGGTTGAGAGCAAAATTAAAAACGGTGTTATTAACAAAATTGAAAATATCGCAGTCAGCACAGCTTATCTTACAGCCTATAAGTACGATAAACAATTTGAGTATGTTACAATGTACTTAAATGCAAGATTTATTGATTATGAAATAGACGAAAAGACAGGCAATGTTTTAAGAGGCGATACAACAACTCGTTGGGAAATGCGTTACTTGCTTAAATTTGTGAGAAGTACAGGAGTTAAAACAAACGACGCAACCGATGTACTTAAATCTCATAATTGTCCTAACTGCGGCGCCCCGCTTCAAATGGAATCAAGCGGCGTTTGCGAATATTGCGGTTCTGTTGTTACAACAGGTCAGTACAGCTGGGTACTTTCAGCATACACATCTGTCCGTAATGATACAATCGACGAAGGAATTTCAGTTGACAGACCGCCAAAGAATAATAACAACAATATGTAACTATCAAAGTTAAATACAGCAAAAGGGGGAGCAGTTTAAAACTGCTCCCACTTTCAAATTGTAGAAAAAATTGTTGTATAGAATAAACCTTTTTTAATATTAAAAACATTTAGAAAACAGTGTAGGGACAACCCTTGCGGTTGTCCAAAAAATGCATTATACATTCTTATTAGAGGGCGACCGCAAGGGTCGCCCCTACGAGTTTTAAGAAGTATTTTAGTATAACTATTTAACTTAGGTTGTTTTTATAAATTTTATCGGCACGAAAAAAGGAACAGTTTAAAACTGCTCCCCTTTATAATTTCTTCTTTTATTTTAATTCATTTTCAACACATTTTAATGCTTCTGCAACAATATTGTGCATATCAAAATATTTATACATTCCCAGTCTGCCGCCGAATATTACATTGGTTTCCTTTTCTGCAAGCTCTTTATATTTTTCAAAAAGCTCGTTGTTCTTTTGGTCGTTCATTGGATAATAGGGTTCATCGCCCGGTTTCCAATCGTTTGGATATTCCCTTGTAATAACTGTTTTCGGAACTGCTTTGGAAGGATCCTGACACATAAATTCAAAATGCTTATGCTCAATAATTCTTGTATAGGGAATTTCATACTCCGTATAGTTTACAACAGCATTTCCCTGATAGTTTTCTTCATCAAGAACCTCTGTTTCAAATCTTAAGCTTCTGTATTCAAGGTATCCGTAGCAATGGTCAAAATATTCATCAATCATACCCGTAAAGAGAATTTTATCGGCAAGTGATGTAAGCTCATTTCTATTTTCAAAGAAGTCTGTATTAAGCTTAACATCACAACCTTGGAGCATTTTTTCAATAATCTGAGTGTATCCGCCCTCGGGAATCCCCTGATATTTATCATTAAAATAGTTGTTGTCGTAAGTTAGCCTTACGGGAAGTCTTTTAATAATAAAGGAGGGCAAGTCGGTTGCTTTTCTGCCCCACTGTTTTTCCGTATAGCCTTTAACAAGCTTTTCATAAATATCTTTGCCTACAAGCGAAATTGCCTGCTCCTCAAGATTTTTAGGCTCGGTAATATTAGCTTCTTTAATTTGCTCATCTATTTTTTCCCTTGCCTCTTTAGGAGTCACAACACCCCACATTTTAGAAAAGGTGTTCATATTAAAAGGCATATTGTAAAGCTCGTCCTTGTATATTGCAACAGGAGAGTTTGTATAGCGGTTAAACTCTGCAAACTGATTTACATAATCCCAAACCTCTTTGTTTGAAGTATGGAAAATATGAGCGCCATACTGATGAACGTTAATTCCCTCTACCTCTTTAGTATAAATATTACCGCCGATGTTGGGGCGTTTGTCTATTACAAGACACTTTTTACCTCTTTTAGTCATTTCATATGCAAAAACAGCACCGAAAAGTCCGCTGCCTACAATTAAATAATCATATTTCTTCATTTGTTTCAGCCTTTCAGATTATTGGTTATCAAATTTATCTACGATATAATCAAGCCATTTGGGGATATTTTCTTTATTTAATTCAATTTTATTATTGAAATATTTCGCAATATAGGCAAAATCGTTGTTATTGTCTACAAAAACTCCGCAGTCACAATAGGGCAAAAGCTTAAGTACATTTTCAGCCTGTTTGTGAAATTTCTCTATTCTGACATCCTTTTCGTCTTTGCTTAAAAGACCTACACGGTCATCAATTCCGATAAAATGAAGATGCACCTCATATCCTTTTTGCTTTGCGATTTTAGCAAGTAAAATAGCCTCGTCGCTTAAAAGAGTAGTTTCAACGGTAAAATTATAGCCCTTTTCCATACATTGAGCAGGATTTTTAGCAACTAGATAAACAGACATAAGGTCACAAAAAACAAGTCCCAAACTGTTTGGTTTCGTCTGCATCAAATTAAGATACACACGCTTGCCTACATCATCTGCCCCGGCAATAATAGTATAGGTTTTCATTTCCAACACCCCAATATATAAAGTATTATATTATGGCAAGTGATTTATGTCAATAAAAAATGGCAAGCGTTACACTTGCCATTTAAATATTCACTTCAAACAATTACATAATTGAATTGATGAGTCCGCCTTTTTTAATAATGTTCTGAATGAACTCGGGGAAAGGCTCTGCCTGATAGGTTTTGCCCGTTGTTTCGTTTGTAATAACACCTGTATCAAAATTGACCGAAACTGTATCGCCCTCTTTAATATCCTTTGCCGCCTCGTCACATTCAAGAATAGGAAGTCCGATATTAATTGAGTTTCTGTAAAAAATTCTTGCAAAGGTTGACGCAATTACACAGGAAATTCCGGACGCTTTAATTGCAATTGGAGCGTGTTCTCTTGAACTTCCGCAGCCAAAGTTTTTCTCTGCAACCATAATGTCGCCGTCTTTAACCTTGTTTACAAACTCCTTGTCAATATCCTCCATACAGTGTGCAGCAAGCTCTTTGTGTGAGGCTGTGTTTAGATATCTTGCAGGAATAATAACATCGGTATCAACATTATCTCCAAACTTATGTACTGTACCTTTTGCGTTCATATTATTAACCTCCCTTTATTAAAGCTTTGCAGGATCTGTAATGTATCCTGTTACTGCACTTGCAGCGGCAACTGCCGGACTTGCAAGATAAATTTCACTGTCGATATGTCCCATACGGCCTACAAAGTTTCTGTTAGTTGTAGAAACTGCCTTTTCTCCTGCGGCAAGAATGCCCATATGTCCGCCCAGACAAGGTCCGCAGGTTGGAGTAGAAACTACTGCTCCTGCTTCAATGAAAATATCAAACAGACCCTCGTGCATAGCCTGAAGCCAGATTTGCTGTGTTCCGGGGAATATAATACATCTTACATTTTTAGCAAGCTTTCTTCCCTTTAAAATTTCAGCAGCTGCTCTTAAGTCGGAAATTCTACCGTTAGTACAAGAGCCGATAACAACCTGGTCGATTTTAACCTCAGTTTCACCTATTTCGTCAACAGTTTTAGTATTCTCAGGAAGATGAGGATATGCAACTGTAGGTTTAAGCTCGCTTAAATCAATTACATAAGTTTCGTCGTATTCAGCGTCCTCGTCTGCTGTGTATTCAACAGGTGTACCCTGATATCTTCCGTTGCAGTATTCTCTTGTAATATCGTCAACAGGGAAAATACCATTTTTAGCACCTGCTTCAATTGCCATATTTGCAATGCAAAGTCTGTCGTCAATATTTAAGTATTTTAAGCCCTCGCCGCAAAATTCCATTGATTTATAAAGTGCGCCGTCAACGCCGATTTTACCTATAATGTGAAGAATTACATCTTTACCGCTTACATAACCCTGAGGCTTTCCGATAAGCTCAAATTTAATGGCGGACGGAACCTTGAACCACGCCTTACCGCTAATCATACCTGCCGCCATATCGGTTGAACCAACACCTGTTGAAAAAGCACCTAAAGCACCATATGTACAAGTGTGTGAATCTGCACCGATACAAAGACATCCCGGACCTACAAGTCCCTGTTCAGGCAAAAGTGCATGCTCAATGCCCATTTGTCCAACATCTTTATAGTTTTTAATATCATATTTGTTTGCAAATTCTCTTACCTGCTTAACCTGTGTTGCGGCTTTAATATCTTTGTTAGGTGTAAAATGGTCCATAATCATTGCAATTTTTGTATTGTCAAAAACGGATGTTGCGTTGTTTTCTTCAAATACGTTAATTGCAACAGGAGATGTAACATCATTTCCCAGAACCATATCAAGCTTAGCTTCAATAAGCTGTCCTGCTTTTACCTGCGGAAGTCCTGCGTGTGCCGCAAGGATTTTTTGTGACATAGTCATTCCCATAAAAACTCACTCCTTAATAAATTTAGTTGGATTATATTTTATAAATTTATTATTGCATAAACTATTGTCAAAAGATTGTAAACTATGCTACAATTATATAAATAAATTACGGAAATAAAGAAGGTATTATTTTGGATAACGCTTTCGCTTATAAAGAACCGACAAATTCTCATATAAACAGTGAAATACAAACGGTTCTTGAAAATTCTGCTCCTAAAAAGATATATGAAAAAGGGGCTATAATTTATCATCAGGGAGATATTGCAAACAGCTTTTACTATCTTTCAAAGGGAAAGGTAAATGTATTTATGACTTCTCCCAATGGAATTGAAAAAACGCTTAATACAGCAGTAAACGGAGAAATTTTAGGAGAGGCGGCATTTTTTGATAAAATGCCCAGAGTAAGCTCTGCAAAGGCAGTTGTAAAATCGGAAATAGTTTTAATAGACAGTAAAAAACTAATAGAGCTTATCAGACAATATCCGAAGCTTGCTATGGAGCTGCTTGAAAATCAGGCAAGGCGAATAAGAATGTTATCCTCGCAAATAGACTCTATGACCTTTTTACAGGCAGACGCACGAATCGCTCAGCTTTTATTACAGTATAAAATGACATTAAGCAATAAAACCGCCGTTCATTTAACCCACGAAGAAATAGGCAATATGGCAGGAGTTTCAAGAGTAACAGTAAGCAAAATATTAAACAGATTTTGCAAAAAGGGTATCATAAAAACCAATTACAGGGAAATAGAAATCAAAAATCAAAACGCCTTAGAGGAAATACTTTCAGATAATTAATTTGATGAACTTTTTCATAAAGTCCCGTAGTATTAGAGCAAATTCACTTTGAACGGTCAAAAAATGTAAAATAAATGTAAAATAATTTATAAACCATAAGTGTTTAAAAAAATAAACCTCTGTATCTATAGAAAAATACAGAGGTTTACATTTACATTATTACTTTTATTCGGAATTACACTGAGTTAATCCTTAAGCGGAATACCCTTAGCGTCTGTATTTATAGAACCGGTAAGAATCATTATACCCTCAACAAGTCCCCAAATTTCAGAAACGACTGCAAGCACACCGCAGCTTAATAAAGAAATAAGAAGCTGAGCTACCGCTTTACCGGTATAACCAAGATAAAAATTATGTATTCCTAAGGAACCTAATAAGATACCCAGTATTCCGGCAGCAACCTTCGATTTTTGCTCTCCCATAGGAACAACAGGTGGATTCAGTGCAACACCGCACTGAGTACATACAGCCGCACCGGGCATTGAGTTTGCACCGCAGTTGGGACAGAAATTAGCGCCGTTTCCCACAGCAGCTCCGCACTTAACGCATACGGCAGCGTTTGGGTCTAATTGAGTACCACAATTTTTACAAAACATAAATAATCCTCCTTGCTAAAAAGCAGTTTAATGTATAACTAAAACAAAAATATAATTAATCAAAAATCCGACAGCGATTAAACCAAATGTCGTCCAATTGATAATTTTATTTTTGAATAATTTGGCGTCAAATAAAATGTATAAGTATAGAATGGGTATTGCCCAAAACATAGGATGAAAGGCAAATGCCGCAAAAAAATCAAATCTCAGTGCCGCTAGCCATGCACGGGTCATTCCGCAGCTTATGCAGGGAAAACCAAACAGAGTCAAAAAAATACAGGAAATATCAAAAATATAACAAAAAATTATGACAACCGCTGCCCCCGCTGTAGCAATCAGTTTTATTCTTAAATTTTTTATCCTATTATTTATTGTAAACATAATCAAAAAAATGTATATAAAAAACGAACATAATTTTTAATAATTGTATCATAAGTAATTGTATTTTTCAATAGTTTACTACAAAATTTGTTTGTTTTGTGTATTTTATTTAGAAATAAAACGGATTTACTCGAAAATCACTGTTTTTAATTGATGTATTTGTACTCTTTTATAATATGTTCTGAATTTCAGAGAAAGTCCATGCTTTATATAAAATTAAGGCAGTCCGATTGTAAACTGCCTTAGCTTTATGAATATTATTTAGCTTTTAGCTGATTTTTGAGCCTGTTTCCATTTCATCTACAAAGATAACCTTAACATCTTCTCCGCAGGTTGCCGCAAGAATCATTCCGCAGCTTTCAACTCCGCACAGCTTTGCAGGCTTAAGGTTAGATACAAGAATAATTTTTCTGCCTACTAAATCGTCAGGAGTATAAAATTTTGCAATTCCGCTTGCAACAGTACGCTCGCTAACACCGTCGTTTACAGTCAGCTTTAACAGCTTTTTCGCCTTTTTAATAGGTTCACAGGCAGTGATTTCGGCAACTCTTAAATCAACCTTACAAAAATCTTCAATACCTATTTGTGCAATGCCTTCTATTTCTTCAATTGCCTTTTCTTCCTTTGCACTTTCTTTTTGCTTTTCGGCAATCTCTGCAAGCATTTTTTCAGCGTCAATTCTCTGGAAGATAGGAGTTGCAGTGTTTACCTTTTCCCCATGCTCAAGTGCTCCAAAGGAAGAAAGACTTTCGTAAGTATCAATATTGCAGTTAAGCTGACTGAGAATAGTTTTTGACGTATCAGGCATAAAGGGTGAAAGCAAAACAGCAATAAAACGGATACTTTCCATTAAGTTGTAAAGAACAGTTCCTAAACGCTTTTGAGTATCTTCGTTTTTAGCAAGCACCCATGGAGTTGTTTCATCAATATATTTGTTGCATCTGCGTGCAAGATTAAATATTGCGTCTAAAGTATCGCTCATTCTGAATGTGTTTAAAAGCTCATCTACATTTTTAACGGTTTCAATGCATAAATCCTTTAACTCGTCGTCAATAGGTTCTTTGTCGTCCGGAATCTGAATAACTCCGTCAAAGTATTTGTTGTTCATTGCAATGGTTCTGTTTACTAAGTTACCTAAGGTGTTGGCAAGGTCAGAGTTGAAACGCTCAATAATTGTTTCATAAGTAATTGAACCGTCGCTGACATATGGCATTTCCGATAACAAGTAGTAACGTACAGCATCAACGCCGATTAAGTTTACAAGGTCGTCAGCGTAAATCACATTGCCTCTTGATTTGCTCATTTTGTCCTCGCCGAAGAGAAGCCACGGGTGACCGAATACCTGTTTCGGTAACGGCTCGCCTAATGCCATAAGCATAATCGGCCAGTAAATTGTATGGAATCTTAAAATATCCTTACCAATAATGTGAACATCAGCAGGCCAGTATTTTTTGTAATTTTCAGAGCTTCCATCAGGGTCATAGCCTAAAGCGGTGATATAGTTTGAAAGAGCGTCGATCCAAACATAAACAACGTGTTTTTCATCAAAGCTTACGGGAATACCCCATTTAAAGCTTGTTCGTGAAACGCATAAATCCTGAATTCCCGGTTTAATAAAATTGTTTATCATCTCTTTTTTGCGGCTCTCGGGATATATAAAATCAGGATGGCTTTCAATATAATCTTCAAGCTGTTTTTGATATTTGGAAAGTTTGAAGAAATATGCTTCTTCCTTAGCTTTCTTTACTTCTCTGCCACAGTCGGGACATTTTCCGTCAACAAGCTGGGATTCCGTCCAGAAGCTTTCGCAGGGTGTGCAGTAAAGTCCCTCGTATTCGCTTTTGTAAATATCGCCCTGGTCATAAAGCTTTTTAAATATTTTTTGAACAACCTTTTCGTGGTAGTCATCAGTAGTTCTGATAAAATGATTATAGGTTGTGTTTAAGGTATCGCAGATTGAGCGAATTTCGCTTGAAATCTTGTCAACATATTCTTTCGGCGATACATTTGATGCTTTTGCGTACTCTTCAATCTTCTGACCGTGTTCGTCTGTTCCCGTTAAAAAGAATACATCATATCCCTGCAAACGCTTGTACCTTGCCAAAGCGTCTGTAAGAACAATTTCATAACTATTGCCTATGTGGGGCTTTCTTGAAGTATAGGCAATTGCTGTGGTTATATAACAAGGCTTTTTCTCACACATAATAATTCCTCCTGATAATTTTTTACATATGTTATTATTATATCAACATCCTAAAGAAAATGCAATAAATAGGAATAATATTAAAAATATCAGCATAGAATAATTCAGGTAACGGCCTTTGAGGGAGCTATTTGTCAGCTTTTGTTGAACGAATATATTGAATAAATATAAATTACTACTTGACAAATATATATAATGATGATAGAATGATTAAGCTGTCACAGAAAATAACACTTAAATTAGTATTAAGAGCACACTTAGAAAGTATGCTGAAACTCTGTTTTAAGCACAGCAACAATATATCGCGGAGTAGAGCAGTTCGGTAGCTCGTCGGGCTCATAACCCGAAGGTCGTAGGTTCAAATCCT
>JAFLSJ010000027.1 GCA_022511005.1 Ruminococcus sp. | reverse complement strand
AAGGAAGAAGCTGATAACAGTGAACCTGCTCAGGAAGAAACAGAACAAACTGAGCCTGCACAGGAATAAAACCAATTATTAGTTTAAAACAATAAGGCGGATATTTAAATTATCCGCCTGAAATTTTGTTTTATTTCAGGTGATTATTTTGTCAAATAAAAAAAATAATATAAAATCTTCTGAAAGTTCAAGTGCATCCCAAAGCTTTTTAAAGGGTGCAGCAATACTTTCGGCAAGTATGATTATAGTAAAAATTCTGGGTGCAGTTTATAAAATATTTATAACAAACCTCTATGATATGTTCGGCCCGGAATATTCCGGTCTTGGCGTAGGACTTTTTACAAATGCCTATGAAATTTATATTCCGCTGTTTACAATAGCAACGGCAGGATTTCCCATAGCTGTTTCAAGACTGATTTCCGAAAGTGTGACACAGAAAAGATATAAGGATGTAAATCTTATTCATAAGGTATCAATACCTTTTTTTGTTGCAATGGGCTTGATTTGCTTTGGAATAATGTTTTTCGGAAGCTTTTACTATATTAATGTAATTTCCTCGCCATATTCTCTTTATCCAATGCTTGTTTTATCGCCGACAATTTTCTTCGGCTGTCTTGAATCAATTTACAGAGGATATTTTGAGGGTACCCGAAATATGGTACCTACTGCAATTTCAGAGATAATAGAAGCAGCAGGCAAAATGGTTTTAGGACTTTTAATTGCATATTTTGTAATGACAACAGGACTGAACTATTATAACGAAACAGGTACTGTTTTCGGTCTTGTATTTGAAAACGAAAACGATGCTCTTTATACACTTCTTTCGTTTTCGGTATCAGGTGCAATAGCAGGTATTGTTTTAGGCAGTGTAGCGGCATTTTTATATTTGTTTATTAAATATAAAAGAAGTGGAAAAATTCCTAAAGAGTACCTTGAAAATTCCATTGACGCAAGAACAAGAAAAGAAACCTTTAACAGACTTCTTAAAACAGCCGTTCCAATAGGATTAGGTGCATTTGTAATGAGTCTCAGTTCTTGGATAGACAGTATAGTAATTCAAAACGTACTTAAGGATATGGCAGTAAACCACAGGTCTGAAATGCTTGCAAGCTTCAGCGGATTAGAGCTTGACAATACAATACCGTTAAATCCAACAGAAAATAATCCTATAACGATTCAGACTGTACTTTGGGGATATTACGGTGCGGTTTTAACATTAATGCAGGTTGTAACTGCGGTAACTCAGGTTTTTGGAACAAGTGCAATGCCAAATGTAACACATGCCTATACAATAGGCAATAAACATGAACTTAAAAGCGCCATTGAAACAGTATTAAAACTTACAATGATAGTAGCATTTCCGGCAGGACTCGGGTTATCTGTACTTGCAAAACCAATATTAGGCTTGATTTACAGTAATCCAACTCTTATAGAAGTAGGCTCAAGAGTATTGGTGGTAATGGGAATAACCACGATTTTCACTTCGGCAATAACTCCAATTTGCAGTATGCTTCAAGGAGTAGGCAAGGTGAATATTCCTTTATTCCTGTATAGCGGCGGACTTGTAATAAAAGTATTTATAACTTGGTCATTTGTAAGCATAATAAGTATAAACATACAAGGCGCAACAGCAGGTTCGCTTGTAGCATACGCCTTAATGTGTATTGTTGCTATGTATCTGCTTGTAAAATATTCGCGGATAATGCCCAATTTTCTATCAACAATCATAAAACCCTTAGGAGCTGCAATTTGCTGTTCGGCAGGTGCATTTTTTGCAAATATGTTCCTTTCAGGCGTAATAAATTTAAAAATATCGGCAATAATTTCTATTCTGGTAGCAGTAATAATCTATATAATTGCACTGCTTTTATTCAGGACATTTACTGCAAATGAAATAAAATTTTTGCCTAAAGGAGAAAAAATTGCAAAAGTACTTGAAAAATATCATTTAATAGGGTAAAATGTATACTGTTTTATGTTTATGTATAAAGGAATGACGAGGATTGAGTTTCAAGGAAAAGCAAAATTATAAATTTGAAGACTTAGTTGAAATTATGAAATTGCTCCGAGCACCGGGCGGTTGCCCTTGGGACAGAGAGCAAGACCATAAATCTATCCGTCAGAACTTTATAGAAGAAACTTACGAAGTAATAGAAGCTATTGATAATGAAGATAAAGAGCTTTTAAAGGAAGAGCTTGGAGATGTAATGCTTCAGGTAGTTTTCCATGCCGAAATGGAAAGCGAGAAAAATGAATTTAACATTGATGATGTGTGTGACGGCATTTGTAAAAAGCTGATAATTCGTCATCCGCATGTTTTCGGAAATGTTCAGGCAGACACAAGTGAAAAGGTTCTTTCAAACTGGGATAAAATTAAAATGCAAACAAAATCTCAGAAAAGCCAGTCAGATGCTATGGATAGCGTTTCAAAATCACTTCCGTCTTTAATGCGAAGCACAAAAATTCAGCAAAAGGCTGCAAAGGTTGGTTTTGACTGGAGCGATGTAAACGGCGCTTTGGATAAATTAAGCGAAGAAGTAGCCGAGCTTAAAGAAGCTGTCAAAGAAAATAATAAAGAACATCAGACAGAAGAACTGGGAGACGTACTGTTTTCGGTAGTAAATGTTTCCAGATTTTTAAAAATCGATAGCGAAGAGGCGTTGTATAAAGCCTGTGATAAGTTTTCAAATCGATTTCGTAAGGTAGAAAACCTTGCAAAGGAAAGAAATATAGATATGAAAACTGCAACATTGGAAGAACTTGATTCCCTTTGGGAAGAAGTTAAAATAAAATAAATTAAATTTTCGGAGGTACATTTTTATGAACAAAACAGAATTAGTTGCATTAGTTGCAGAAAAAAGCGGTCTTACAAAAAAAGATGCCGATGCTGCTGTTTCAGCTACACTTGATGCAGTAGTAGAAGCAATTGCAAACGGCGAAAAAGTACAGCTTATCGGCTTTGGTACATTTGAGCAGAGACAGAGAAATGCAAGAACAGGTTGTGACCCAAGAACAGGTAAATCAATCGAAATTCCTGCATCAAAGGTTCCTGCATTCAAAGCAGGCCAGGCTTTCAAAAAGGCTGTAAATAAATAATTTTTTTCATTAAAAGCCGGCAAATGTCGGCTTTTTTTGTTGAGGTAATAAAAATGAGACTTGATAAATATTTAAAGGTTGCCCGAATCATAAAAAGAAGAACAGTTGCAAACGATGCCTGTGACGCAGGTAAGGTGGCAGTAAACGGTAAAGTTGCCCGAGCTTCTTATGATGTTAAAGAAGGCGACGTTGTAGAAATTACACTTGGTGAAAAAACAATTAAATTTAAAGTGACTTCCGTAAAAGAAGTTGTAAAAAAAGAAGAAGCTGCCACTATGTATGAATATGTAAACTAACATATTTAGAAAAATTCCTCCATATATTTGTATATACAAAGTATGGAGGAATTTTTTATGATAGAGCAAAATCAAAAAAAGCACAATCTAATTCTTGAAAACAGAAAAAATCTTTCATTAGGCGGAATTGATGATGTGCTTGGTTTTAATGAAGAAACAGTATCCTTGTCGGGTGCATGCGGAATACTTGTAATAAGAGGAGAAAATCTGCACATAAGCAAGCTTAGCTTAGAAACGGGAGAAGTAAATCTGGACGGTAAAATCAACGCAATAATATATCCCGAAGATAAAAAAGAAAAAACAAGCGTATTTTCCCGTTTGTTTAAGTGAGGTATAAGTTGGAATATACCTTTGCAGAGCAGTCAATTGCATTTTTATATTCAATATTGCTTGGAGCTTGTTTATCATTAGTTTATATACCTTTAAAAATTATCAGATTAACGCTGAAGCCTAAAAAGATAAATGTAATAATACTTGATGTATTGTTTATGCTCATATCAGCCTTTGCAACATTTTTATATGCATTGGCATTTTTAAACGGAAGCGTAAGATTTTATATGATATTGGGGGAAGCAATAGGATTTATACTTTTCCAAATGTCGGCAGGAAAAATTATTTTGAAGATAGCAATTCCCGGAATTAAGTTTCTTATTATCAATATTAAAAAAATATTAAATTTTTTGAAAAAAATAATAAAAAAGCTATTGAAAATCTTTTATAAAGTATTGTATAATGTAGTTGAAAAGATACGCAAATTTGTAGATTTTTTCAAAAAATATAAAAAAGAGAAAAGACTCAAAAAACCGAAAAAGAAATTAAAAAAGGGAAATGATCATGGAAGCAAAAAACAAATCCGAAAAAAACAAAGATCAAGCGTCCCAAAGAAACATAAAAGAAGTAAAACTGTCTAAGGTAAAAAAGAAAAGATACATACTGCTTTATATTGCAATATTTGGGTTTGCATTGTATGCTGTAATAACTTTAGTTAATCAGTTTATAGAAATTTCCGATAAAAAACAACAGCTTGAAGACCTGCAGAGTCAAATCGTTGTTCAGGAAATCAAAAATGATCAGATAAAAGAAGTAAAAAATTATTCAGATAAAGAACTTGCTCAGTATATTGAGCAAATCGCCCGAGAAGATCTTGACTATATCAAGGAAGGCGAAAGGGTGTTTGTCAATATTGCCGGTGAATAATTTATTAAAAAAAGGGATAGAAAACTTTTATAAGGGGAAAATATTGTATGGCACTTGAAGTCGGAAATATTCTTGAAGGCAAGATATCCGGTATAACTAAATTCGGAGCATTTGTAACATTACCTGACGGAGAAACAGGAATGGTTCATATTTCGGAAATTGCTCCTACTTATGTAAGTGAAATCAGTGACTTTGTTAAAAAGGGAGATACCGTAAAGGTAAAGGTTTTGTCATTGGGTGACGGCAAAAAAATCAGCTTGTCAATAAAGCAGACTGTTGAAAATCCTGTAAAACAGGAAAATACAGGGAGACCTGCATATAATAAGCAGAATAAACGCCGTCCATATACGCCTGCACCGACTGTAACAAGTCCGGGGGATTTTGAGTGGCAAAGCTCAAGAAAAGAGGCTCCGCAGTCATTTGAAGATATGATGTCCCGTTTTAAACAGACAAGCGAGGATAAAATGTCCGATTTAAAAAGAACAGGCGAATCCCGCGGTTATAGCCGCAGAGGCGGCAGCGGCGGTCGAAAATAAAAAAGAATATTTTAAAAGGGAGGCACGATTTTATGAAAATCACCTACACAGCAAGAAAGGTAAACCTTAGAGATAACTTTAAAGAACGTGCAGAAAAAAAGCTTTCAAAGTTTGAAAAAATCTTTTCTGATGACGCTTCGGTAAATGTTGTTGTCACCCTTGAAAAAAACAGACAAACAGTAGAAATTACAATCAAAGATAAAGGTATGATATATCGTGCCGAAGCAACTGAGCAGGAAATGAACGATGCTCTTGATAGAGTTGTTGATATTTTAGGAAGACAAATTCGCAAAAATAAGTCAAAGCTAAGCAAAAAACTCAGAAGCAGTACATTTGAAGAATTTATTGCAGAAACAACTCAAGTTCCCACAGAGCCTGTTGAGGAAGAAGAGTATAACGTCGTTCGTAAAAAGATGATAAATGTAAAGCCTATTTCAGTTGAAGAAGCAATTCTTGAAATGAATATGATAAACCATAAATTCTTTATGTTTATAAATGCTGAAACAAACGAACCTAATGTAGTTTACGCAAGAGATAACGGCGACTACGGCTTGCTTCAGCCAACCAGCGAATCATAAAATAATTGTCACGAATGGGTATCGGGCAACCGATACCCTGTTTTTTGAGGTGAAAATGAAAAATCTTACTTTTACAGCTCCCTGCATATTCGGTCTTGAAGGACTTTGTGCCAATGAATTGAAATTTTTAGGTCTTGAAAATGTAAGGGCAGAAAACGGCAGAGTTCTTTTTGAAGGCGGCTTTGATTCTATGATTAAGGCAAATATTAATTCACGCTATGCAGAAAGAATACAAATTCTTTTATCAGAATTTGAAGCTGATAGCTTTGAAGAACTTTTTCAAGGCGTAAAAACAATTCCATGGGAAAATTTCATAGATAAGCAAGATGCCTTTCCTGTAAAAGGGAAAAGCCTCTCGTCAAAGCTTAAAAGCGTTCCGGATTGTCAGAAAATAATAAAGAAAGCAATAGTTGAGCGTTTAAAAGAAAAGTATCTGCTTTCATGGTTTGAAGAAACAGGTCCCGTTCATCAGATACAGTTTTTAATCATTAACGATAAGGTGTCAATTTTGCTTGATACAACAGGCGAGGGACTTCATAAAAGGGGATATAGGGCAAATTCAAACGAAGCACCTATTAAAGAAACCTTAGCCGCCGCAATGGCAGAGCTGTCCTTTGTAAGAGCAAATCATAATGTAGTAGATCCAATGTGCGGAAGCGGTACAATTCTTATAGAAAGTGCAATGAAAGCACTACATATTCCTCCGGGACTTAACCGTACATTTGCTTTTGAAGGCTGGAGCCAGATAGATTTAAGCTTAGTTGAAAAGATAAGAGAAGAAGCAAAAAACGGTATAAATACAGATTGCTCTTTCTCAGCTGTAGGATATGATATTGATGAAATTTCCTTAAGAATTGCAAGAGAAAACGCAGAAAAAGCTGGAGTTGCAGACAGAATAGAGTTTAGAAACCGTGATATAAAGGATTTTACACCTGATTTTGAAAGACAAACGGTAATAACAAATCCCCCTTACGGTGAAAGACTGCTTGATGTTACAAGTGCAGAAAAGCTTTATAAGATAATGGGGGAAAGGTTTTTAAAGTATCCTGAAAATTCATATACAATTATAAGTCCTGACGACGATTTTGAAAAAATTTTCGGAAGAAAAGCAGATAAACGTAGAAAACTATACAACGGAATGTTAAAATGTCAGGTTTTCATTTATAAAAGTAAAAATAAATTGTCTTATAACCACAAAAAATAAAGAAACATACTTGTAAAAATACAGTAATTGTATTATAATTAATTTGAATGTTTCCTTTGGAGGTAATTTTATGGATAAAAAGAAGATTGCAGTTTTAACAAGCGGCGGTGACGCTCCGGGAATGAATGCGGCAGTTCGCTCAGTAGTAAGAGCAGGTATTGCTAAAAATATGGAAGTTTATGGAGTTTACCGTGGATATAACGGTTTGCTTAACGGAGATGTAAGCGAGCTTAATCTTCGTTCAGTATCAGATATAATCGGCAACGGCGGTACAATGCTTTATACAGCAAGAAGCGAAGAGTATAATACTCCTGAGGGCGTAAAAAAAGCGGCTAAATTTTGTCAGGATAACGGTATAACAGGTGTTGTTGTTATCGGCGGAGACGGTTCATTCAGAGGCGCTCGTGATCTTACAAATGCAGGTGTTAATTGCATTGGCATCCCCGGTACAATTGATAATGATATTGCATGCAGTGAATATACAATCGGTTTTGATACAGCAATGAATACTGCTATTGATATGATAGATAAAATTCGTGATACAGCACAGTCACACGACAGATGCTCAGTAGTAGAGGTAATGGGCAGACGCTGCGGAGATATTGCATTACAGGTAGGCATTGCCTGCGGTGCAACTGCAATTTTAGTTCCTGAGGTTAAATTTGATATTGAAAAAGATGTTATTTCAAGAATTACCGACACCCAGAAAACAGGAAAACAACATTTCATAGTTGTAGTTGCTGAGGGTGTAGGCGGTGCAGCAGATTTAGCAAGCTATATTGAAAAGCGTTTGGGAATTGAATCTCGTGCAACAATTCTCGGTCACGTTCAGCGTGGCGGTAATCCGTCTCTCAGAGATAGGCTCATAGCCAGTGAAATGGGATATAAAGCAGTTGAACTCCTCAATGAAAACATCGGTAATCGTGTAGTTGCACTCCAAAATGGAAAAATAGTAGATTTTGATATTACAGAGGCTCTCAATATGCCGAGAATATTTGATAAATACTTATTTGATATTGCAAAAACAATTTCAATTTGATAATAAAATAAATGTAGAGGCACAATTTGTGATTGTGCCTTTTTTATTAAGAGTATAAGGATAATGGATATGGATAACAAAATTGAAAAAATGATTTATTATTCAGTTGCGTTAAAGGGTTTTGAAGAGCTTGATTTTAAAGATGACGCTCTTGCAGGTGTTCGTGCTTGCTATTTTAAAGAGAATTTAAAGCCTCAGCAGGGAGACACCATTCGTCAGTTTGAAGAAGAAAAGCTTAGCTATTGTTACTCTCTTGAAGAAAATAAACCAATGCTTTGGAAGGTAATGAAAAATCAGGCTGTTTTACAGCTGTCTAAATACCTTCCTGAAAATATGTATTGTATTTGTTTTTATAACTCTCAGGAATTTGTAACGAAAAAAATCTATTTTAACCCTAAGCATTACTGGATTAAAACTGAATATTTTGTACCCGAAAAAGGTTTAAACTGTGTTTGTTCCGTTGCGCCGAAAGTCATAAACGGTTATTTTGCAATAGTAAAAACAGATTATAATGAAAACGGTTGTAAGGCTACTCCTTTGTATATGGTAACATCAGTTCCTAATGTGGATTTATGCGATGCAGTTGCATATTCAAACAAAGGTATGCTTTATTTTACAACCCAAACTCCAAACAATGTATCAAAACCAAAAGCCGAGGTTATGGGATTTTCATTTTCACCTGTAGATTTCAACCTTGCCCGCAATCTTAACAGCACATTTGATATTTCATTTGCACCTTATCTTACTTTAGAAAACGGTAACCCTGTTGATAAATCGGTAGTAGAAAAAGAAGTTGATGAAATTCCTCAAAATGTTTTTGATACAAAAGATAATTCGGAAAAAATTTCAGAAGAAAAATCTCAAGAAATTTCCTCTGACTATGATTTTTCAGAAGATAATGACATAAATATATATTATAGTAATGATTTCAACTTGAAAAAAGATGATTATCAAATAAAGGAAAAGCCTGTATCGGATAAAAAGATAACAGACGGCGAAAGTAAATTTGCTTATTACGGCAATCTTGATGAAAACGGAAACAGAGACGGTTACGGCAGAACGGAAACATCACAAGGTAAAACCGCCTATGAGGGCGAGTATAAAAACGATATGCGTAACGGTTTCGGATGCTTTTATTATAAGGACGGTTCAATAAACTATATAGGCGATTGGACAGATAATAAACGAAACGGCAGAGGAATCGGCTTCCGTTCTTCAGACGGAGAGATACATATAGGTAAATGGAACGATAATCTTCCAGAAAAATTAGGTGCCCGCTTTGATAAAGACGGCAACTTTATTTCTCTTAATCATTATCTGCACGGCAATAAGCACGGAATAGGTATAACATTTGACCAAAACGGTAATCTTATTGTTTCAAAATGGAATAATAATAATGAAGTTGAAAGTAAGATAATTATATTAGGAGAAGATAATGGATAAGTTAATAAATAACTTTTTAGAAAATACTTTGCCTATAATTATTTTTACTGCAATTATAATTGTTGCAGGCTTCTGGATATCAAAACTACTTGTAAAATTACTTAAAAAGATTTTAATACGAAGTAAAGTGGATTATACCGTAGTAACTTTTATTACATCAATTGTAAAGGTTTTGCTGTATTTTGTTGTAGTAATTGCCGCTTTAGCCGAGATGGGTGTTAATGTTACCTCTATAATAACAGCATTGGGAGCAGGCTTAGTAACAGCTGGTCTTGCAATGCAGTCAACCTTATCAAATTTAGCAAGCGGAGTAGTAATTATAATCAACAAACCTATTAAAGCAGGAGATATTATTGAATTTGAGGGCTTAAGGGGAACAGTTGAGGAAGTAAAGCTTTTTTACACAACCTTAGTCAGTATAGACAATCACGTTATAACAATACCTAATTCAAGATTAACGGATAATAATCTTGTAAATCTTTCAACAACTGATAACAGACGATTAAATTTAAGCTATACTATCAGCTATAGTGATGATATTACAAAAGTAAAAGGAATTTTATACACCTTTATTTCAACTGTAGATAATGTTCTTGATGACCCTGCACCTGCCGTTTATGTAGGAGAACATAAAGCGTCAGGAGTAGAAATTGTAGTTCATCTTTGGGTGAGCGACGAGGATTATTGGGATGTTTATTACCATATGCAGGAGAAAGTAAAAGAGCTGTTTGACGAAAACGGTATAACAATTCCCTTTGAGCAGGTTGTTGTCAGAACACCGGAGGATAAAAAATAAAACAACGACAAGATCAGAGAAAATTAAAAGTTTTGGTCGAGCTTTTTCATATGCTCATAGATTCAAGAGGCAAAGCCCCTTGTCGCTGCCGAAGTGCGCCGAAATTTTCATTCAAATAAATGAAACGACTTGGAACTATGAATTTCCAAGTCGTTTTTATAATATTAAAAATAACCGGTTATACAACCTTCTCCAACTCACTTCTCAGCCTTTTAATAATCTTTTTTTCAAGTCTTGAAATATACGACTGTGAAATCCCCAGAATGTCGGCAACCTGTTTTTGAGTGTGCTCTTTTTTGCCATTAAGACCGAATCTAAGCTCCATAATTTCACATTCTCGCTTGTTCAGCTTTGATACAGCCTGTAAAAGTAAGCTTGCCTCTAATTTTGTTTCTATTCCTCTGTTAATAATATCGGGGTCGCTTCCCAGAACATCACAAAGTAAAAGTTCGTTTCCGTCCCAGTCTGTGTTTAAAGGCTCGTCAATGGAAACCTCGTGCTTTTGTTGAGATGTTTTTCTTAAAAACATAAGGATTTCATTCTCTATACAGCGTGAGGCGTATGTTGCCAATTTAATATTCCTTTCAGGAGAAAATGTGTTTACCGCCTTAATAAGCCCGATAGTACCTATAGATACTAAATCTTCAACATTAATATTGGTAGACTCAAATTTTTTTGCTATGTAAACTACAAGCCTTAAATTATGTACAATAAGCTTTTCTCTGTACTGCTCCTCACCCTGTACTATTTTTTCCATTACTTTAAGTTCTTCTTCTTTGGTAAGGGGAGCAGGCAGGTTTTCACTTCCGTTAATATAATGTACCTGTTCCGTAAAACCCAGCTTTGTTTTAAGCTTTAAAATGCAATTCCTGAAAAACTTAATAATCCTGTTTTCATTTCTTTTAAAATATACAATCTTCATAAAATGTCAACTCCGAAAATATCATTTGGTATAAGTGCCTTTATTTCACCGTTAAGTATGTTTTTGCAAATTCCTATGTATATGTCTTTTTCAATTTTATGTTCGTCAATTATAACTTCCTGAGCTTTAATTCCGGTTAAAATGCCTTCTCCGCCAAGACTTGAAAAAGGAATTACCCTGTAATTGTTATCTTCGATTTTTAAATCATTAAAAACCGTTTTTTCAACAATAATAACAGGTGAGCCGGAAAAAGGCTCTTTAACATCACATCCTGTATCAACTTTTCCGAAAAAGCTATAGCTTTTGTCATTAAGCTTAATATGTATTTTACAAATTTTCTCCATTATTCCTTGTTTGCCTGTTATCCGCTTAAATATATAAAGGATAATGTAACAGCATAAGGTTAAAATAATCAATAAAAGAGGAGAAATATCAAAATAAACAACATTATTTATAATTGCCAGTTTGCTGGGTTTAAATAACATATATATAGCAATCATAATTCCTGCATAAATAAAATTTATGGCAAAAAAACAGCAAACTCTCTTGATAAAATTTGCAATACTGCACCTTCCGAAGCAGATAAACACAGAGGCAACAGCAGTTAAAATATTAATAAAAATATTCAAAAAGAAATTAATCTGAGGAAGTAATGCAATCAGAGAGAAAAATGAAATTATAATACTGCTTAATACTAATCTTTTAAAAGTGACATCAATGTTAAACACTGTTTTCAAGCTTAACAAAATAAAAAAGTCAACTACAATATTTAAAAATATAAGAACATCTACATAAACTGTCTGCAATAAATCACCTCTTAATATGATTATTGCACACAAGCTTTATAATAAATGTCACAATATGGGGGAGTTAAAATGTTTGCAGGATTAGTTTTAGGTTTATTTGCAGGAGCATTTGTAGGAGTAAGTATTATGTGTCTGTTTAACTATAATGATAAACGGTAAAAAATAGTTAAATGAAAGAAAAATTTTGATTAAAATATACAAATTTTACCTGTGTATATATTGACTTTGTAAAAAAATTAAAGTAAACTTAATATAAATGATGTAATGGCGGTGATATACTTTGGTACAAAATACAGTAGAAAAAATCCGTGAGGCGGAGCAAAATGCCACAGATACGGAAGCAAACGCAAAAAAAGAAGCCGAAGAAATACTCCAAAACGCCTCTAAAAAGGCAAAAGAAATTATCAGTAATTTAACTGAACAAGCCGATAAGCAAGGACTTGAGATAATAAAAAAGGCAGAAGAAACTGCAAATCAAAAAGTTGCACAAGCAAAAATTGAAGGCAGAGAGCAGGCAAGCCTTTTAATTGAAAAGTCAAAAAAGCGTCAGGCAGAAGTTAATGAAAAGGTAATGAATATAATAATATGAGTCCGGAGGTGTACGGTTTATGTCAATGCTTAAAATGCAAAAAATAAGCATTTGCGCACTTAAAAAACACCGCAAAGATATTTTGGAAACCTTGCAGAGAAAAGGTGTTGTAGAAATTACAGACCTTGACTTGCAGGACAGTGTATTTTTTAAGGAAGAAACGTCAGCATCTCAAGCCTCTTTCTTAAAAAGCTCACAAACAGCTAAACAAGCTGCGGAAATTCTTTGTGAATATAATGACTTTAAAAAGTCTATGTTTGCAGCATTTGAGGGCAGAGAACCTATTTCCAAAGAAAACTATTATATATTTGTAAATGACGCCGCAGAAATTATGCGTGTAGCTTATGAAATAATAGGTTTTAAGAAAAACATCAATGAAGCAAATGCAGATATAATTAAATATGAAGCTCAAATAGAGAGCTTAATTCCTTGGAAAACCTTTGAACTTTCTTTAAGATTTAAAGGAACAGAAAAAACTCAGGCATTTGTAGGAACATTTCCTAATTTAAAAACTGAGGGTGAGATTTTATCGGAAATTGCAGAGATCAACCCCGAACTTGACGGAATAGATGTAAATGTAATTTCATCGGATAAAAACCAGACCTGTGTATGCTTGATTTGTAAAAAAGAAAAATCCGATAAGCTGTTTGAAGCAATCAGACAAATGGGATTTTCTTCTCCTGCTGTTGATTCAAAACAGCCTCCCGCAGAAAGAATTAAGATTTTAAATGAAAGAATAGAAAATCTTAAAAAATCTGTTGATGAAAATATAAATAACATAAAATCTCATAAAGGTATGCTCCACGCATTTAATTTTATAGAAGACTATTATGTAATGCGTGCAGAAAAATACGAACAGATAGAAAGCCTTTCAAATACAAAGCATGTCTTTTTGTTAAGCGGATATATAACGGAACAAAATGCACCTGAACTACAGGCACTTCTTATTTCAAAATACGGAGCAGAGGTTGAATTTGAAGATGATTTTTCAGATGACGCTCCTGTTGTTCTCCGTAATAATCCTGTAACACGTCCTGTTGAGGGTGTTTTACAAACATACAGTCTTCCTAAACGCAGAGAAATTGACCCTACATCAATTATGGCGATTTTCTATTATGTGTTCTTTGGTATGATGTTTTCAGACGCAGGCTACGGTATTGTAATGAGCCTTGTCTGCGGATTTGCTTTACATCATTTTAAGAATATGGAAGAGGGCTTCAGAAAGTCGGTAAAAATGTTCTTTTACTGCGGATTGTCCACAACTTTTTGGGGACTGATGTTCGGAAGCTTCTTCGGAGATGCAGTAAGCGTAATATCTACAACATTTCTCGGAATAGCCCCTGAACAAGTACCGCAAATCCCCGGATTAGTTATTCCCGTTTGGTTTAATCCCATTAACGACCCAATGAGACTTTTGATGATATGTTTCCTTTTCGGAATTATTCATCTTTTCACAGGTCTTGCAATTCAGGGATATATGCATATTAAAAATAAAAACCCCCTGTTTGTAATATATGATGTTGTAAGCTGGTATCTTTTAATAGGCGGAGCAATTTTAGCACTTCTGTCCCTTGATATGATGAAAGACTTGGCAGGATTTGTTCTGCCGCCTGTTTTCCTTACGATCGGAGGAATTGCCGCATTAATAGGTGCAGTAATAATTCTCTTCTTCTCAGGCAGAGAAAGCAAACATCCTGTTAAGAGACTTTTAAAAGGAATCTACGGCTTGTACGGAGCAACAGGTTATTTAAGTGATATACTTTCCTATAGCCGTCTTTTAGCACTCGGTCTTGCAACAGGCGTTATTGCACAGGTATTTAACCAAATCGGCTCAATGTTCGGTTCAAGTATAGTTGCAATGATTATATTTACAATTGTATTTATTATCGGTCATCTTTTAAATATCGGTATAAATGCACTGGGAGCTTATGTTCATACAAACCGTTTGCAGTTTGTAGAATTTTTCGGTAAATTTTATGAAGGCGGAGGCAAAGCCTTTAAGCCTTTCAAAATAAATTCAAAGCATTATAAAGTCAAGGAGGATATTTGACATGTCAGAAATTTTCGCTAATTCAGGTTTGTTTTTTGCACTTTTAGGTGCAGCTTGTGCCACATTCTTAGCAGGTACAGGTTCAGCAATCGGCGTAGGTAAAGCAGGTGTTGCAGCAGCAGGAGTTTTATCAGAAGAACCGTCACTTTTCGGTAAGGTACTTATTTTCCAGCTTCTTCCGGCAACACAGGGTATTTACGGCCTCTTGGTAGCTTTCCTTATCTTAACAAACACAGGTATCATCGGCACACCGCAGGATATTTCAGTTCAGCAGGGACTTTTATATTTTGCAGCGTCACTTCCAATTGCGATTGCAGGTCTTTTCTCAGGTATTCATCAGGGTAACTGCGCAGTTGCAGGTATCGGTACAGTTGCTAAAAAGCCTGACCAGATGGGTAAAGCTATTATTCTTCCTGCGATGGTAGAAACATACGCAATCCTTGCATTGCTTATTTCAATTCTTGCAGTATTCGGTATTGCTAATGTAAATATTTAAATCTAATCAGAAATAAGGTAAACTGTTATGACAGGATTAGAAAAAATAATTGAAGAAATCAGAACAGAAGCCGCCCTGAATGCAGAAAAAGTTATTTCAAAAGCAAAAAACGAGGCAGATGTTGTTATTTCCGACGCTCAGGAAAAGGGCAAAAAGCAGGCTGATTTAGTTTTAGAGAATGCAAAGAAAAAGTCACAGGATATTTTATCAAGAGGCGATTCTTCTGCAAATCTCGAAAAACAAAAGGCTATGCTTTCTGCAAAACAACAGGTAATAAATGAAATGCTTGATAATACTTTAAGTTATATGGAAAACTTAGAGGATAAAGAGTATTTCTCCTTGATTTTGAAACTTATAGAGAATAATTCTCAGCCTCAAAAAGGTGAAATTGCTTTTTCTAAAAAGGATATTTCAAGACTTCCTGCTGATTTTATAGAAAAGGTGAATAGTGTATCAAAGGGCAAGCTTTCATTATCTGAAAATACAGCCAATATAAAAAGCGGATTTGTGCTTATTTATGGTGGTATTGAAGAGAACTGTTCCTTTGATTCAATGTTCAGAAGTAAGCACGAAGAGCTTACAGATGAAATTTCAGCCTTGCTGTTTTCTGAATAAGGAGGGATTTGCATGGCAAAAGCAGACTACACATATGCGGTTGCCCGTATCCGCTCTAAAGAGCTTAAGCTTTTAACAATGAAAGACTTAGAGGCTCTTATTTCACTTGACGATTATGAAAGCTGTATACGTTTTCTTACTGAAAAGGGTTGGGGAAACGATACAAACCAAACAGGTGATGACATTCTTTCTACAGAAAGAAAAAAGATTTGGCTTTTAATGAATGAGCTTGTTAAAGAAGAAAACGCCTTTGATGCATTTTTGCTCCAAAATGATTTTCATAACTTAAAGGTGACAATCAAGGCAATTACAAGAAATTTAAAAGCAGATAATATGTTTTCAGAGTTCGGCAAAGTACCTGCTGAAAAAATTTATGAAGCAATAGATAAGCGTAATTATTCACAACTGCCTGAATACTTGCAAAATACGGCGAAAGAGGCTATGAATACCTTGCTTCATACTTCAGACGGTCAGCTTTGCGATATAATTATAGATAAAGCATGCTTAGAAGCAGTATATAATGCAGGCAAAAACAGCGATGATGAAATCATAAAGCTTTATTCCGAGCTTTTTGTAGCGTCAGCAGATATTAAAATCGCAGTAAGATGTGCAAAAACTAATAAAATTCTTGATTTTATAAAACAATCGCTTGCAGAATGTGAAACCTTAAATATTAATATGCTTGCAAATTCAGCCGCAAAAGGTATTGATGAAATCTGTTCATATCTTTCTTCATCAGCTTATAAAGAGGCAGTAGAGGCACTAAAAAAATCCCCCTCTGCCTTTGAAAAATATTGTGATGATTTAGTAACCGATAAAATGAAAACTCAAAAATGGGAACCATTTACGATTGGCCCTTTAATAGCTTTCATTATCGCAAGAGAAAACGAGATAAAAGCAGTAAGAATTATACTTTCTGCAAAGCTTAATTCTCTTGATACTGAAATTGTCAAAGAAAGATTGAGGAAAATGTATGTATAGAGCAGCAGTAATAGGAGATCGTGACAGTATCTACGGATTTGCAGCCCTCGGTCTTGATGTAAATATAATAGAGCATGGTGAAGACCCTGCACCTGTTTTTAAAAAGCTCTGTGAGGGCGAATATGCAGTTATATATGTAACGGAAGCATTGGCATCAGAGCTTGCCTCTAAAATTGAGCATTATCAAGAGCAAAAAACACCTGCAATTATTCTTATTCCCGGAGTTACAGGCAATACGGGAGAGGGAATAAATGCAGTTAAAAAGTCAGTAGAAAAAGCTGTCGGCAGCGATATAATTTTTAACGATTAATACACTAAACTTTTTCAATTAAAGTTTAGTAAATCCTGAAGGGATGATAAATAAAATGAGCAATGGAATTATTAAAAAAGTTGCAGGCCCTCTTGTAATTGCAGAGGGAATGAGAGACGCCAATATGTTTGACGTTGTTCGTGTATCTGAACAGCGACTTATCGGCGAAATAATTGAAATGCACGGCGATAAAGCCTCAATTCAGGTTTATGAAGAAACATCAGGCTTAGGTCCCGGAGAACCTGTTGAATCTACAGGCGCACCTTTGTCTGTAGAATTAGGACCGGGACTTATCAGCAGTATATATGACGGTATCCAGAGACCTCTTGATGATATTATGGCTGTAAGCGGAAATAACCTTAAAAGAGGAGTAGAAGTACCGTCTCTTAAAAGACATTTAAAATGGAACTTTAAGCCTTGTGTAAGTGTAGGCGATAAGGTTTGTACAGGCGATATTATCGGTACTGTACAGGAAACTAAGGTTATTGTTCATAAAATAATGATTCCTAACGGAATTGAAGGCACGGTTAAATCAATCTCTGATGGAGAGCATACTGTTGAAGATACAGTTGCAACGGTTGAAACTCCTTCAGGTGAAGTGCAAAATATAACCTTAATGCAGAAATGGCCTGTTCGTGTAGGCAGACCTTATAAAAAGAAATTATCTCCTGATATGCCTCTTGTAACAGGACAACGTGTAATAGATACGCTTTTCCCGATTGCAAAAGGCGGTGTAGCATCAGTTCCGGGACCTTTCGGTTCAGGTAAAACTGTTGTACAGCACCAGCTTGCAAAATGGGCAGAGGCAGATATTGTAGTATATATCGGCTGTGGCGAACGCGGAAATGAAATGACAGACGTTCTTAATGAATTTCCTGAACTTATCGACCCTAAAACAGGCTTTTCACTTATGGAGCGTACAGTTCTTATTGCAAATACTTCCGATATGCCTGTTGCCGCTCGTGAAGCATCAATTTATACAGGTATTACGATTGCAGAATATTTCAGAGATATGGGTTATTCTGTAGCACTTATGGCTGACTCAACTTCCCGTTGGGCTGAGGCATTGAGAGAAATGTCAGGTCGTCTGGAAGAAATGCCCGGTGAAGAAGGTTATCCTGCATATCTTGCTTCCCGTCTTGCACAGTTCTATGAGCGTGCAGGAAGAGTTATAACTTTAGGCAGTGAAGATAAAGAAGGTGCACTTTCTGTAATCGGCGCAGTATCACCGCCGGGCGGTGATATTTCAGAGCCTGTATCACAGGCAACACTCCGTATAGTAAAAGTATTCTGGGGACTTGATTCTTCTCTTGCATATAAGAGACATTTCCCTGCTGTAAACTGGCTTACAAGTTATTCACTTTATGTAGATACAATGTCAGATTGGTATAACAATAATGTTGCACAGGATTGGATGGAATCAAGAGGAAGAATTATGAGTATTCTTCAGGAGGAAGCAGAGCTTGAAGAAATTGTAAAGCTTGTTGGTATGGATTCCCTGTCACCGTCAGACAGGCTTAAGCTTGAAGCTGCTCGTTCTATTAGAGAAGATTTTCTCCATCAAAATGCTTTCCACGAAACAGACACCTATACTTCTCTTGAAAAACAGCATATGATGATGAAATTAGTTCTTGCTTTCTATGATAAGGGTCTTGAATCTCTAAAAAAAGGAGCAAAAATCGATAATGTTATCAATATGGAAGTAAGAGAGAGAATAGGAAGATTTAAATATATAGAAAAAGACCAAATTAAAAGTAATTACGAAGATATTTTAAATGCTCTTGATAAAGAGCTTGAAGAAACAATCAGTAAGGGGGACGAATTCTAATGCCAAAGGAATACAGAACAATAGAAGAAATATCAGGCCCTCTTATGCTTGTTAAAAATGTAGATAATGTTACCTATGACGAACTTGGAGAAATTGAGCTTGCATCAGGTGAAGTCCGCCGTTGTAAAGTTCTTGAAATCAACGGTACAGACGCTTTGGTACAGCTTTTTGATTCATCAGCAGGTATCAATCTTTCAAATTCAAAGGTAAGATTTTTAGGCAGAAGTATGGAATTAGGCGTATCAAAGGATATGCTTTCCCGAGTATTTGACGGTATGGGTCGTCCGATTGACGGCGGTCCCGATATTTTACCTGAAAAGCGTATGGATATTAACGGACTTCCAATGAATCCTGCCGCAAGAAATTATCCTCAGGAATTTATTCAGACAGGTGTTTCCGCTATTGACGGACTTAACACCCTTGTAAGAGGACAAAAACTTCCGATTTTCTCAGCATCGGGTTTGCCTCATGCAAACTTAGCGGCTCAGATTGCCCGTCAGGCAAAGGTTAGAGGAACAAATGAGCCTTTTGCCGTTGTATTTGCCGCAATGGGTATTACCTTTGAAGAATCAAACTTCTTTATTGAAAGCTTTAAAGAGACAGGTGCAATCGACCGTACAGTTTTATTTATAAACCTTGCAAATGACCCTGCAATTGAGAGAATTTCAACTCCTCGTATGGCACTTACAGCCGCAGAATACCTTGCATTTGAAGCTAATATGCACGTTCTTGTTATTATGACAGATATCACTAACTATGCAGACGCTTTGCGTGAAGTTTCAGCCGCCCGTAAGGAAGTACCGGGACGAAGAGGTTATCCGGGATATATGTATACAGACCTTGCAAATCTTTATGAGAGAGCAGGAAGACAGAGAGGAAAAGACGGTTCAATCACCCTTATTCCTATTTTAACAATGCCTGAGGATGATAAAACCCACCCGATTCCCGACCTTACAGGCTATATTACAGAGGGTCAGATTATTCTAAGCCGTGAGCTTTACAGAAAAAATATTGCTCCGCCTATTGATGTTTTGCCCTCACTTTCCAGACTTAAGGATAAAGGTATCGGCGAAGGCAAAACAAGAGCAGACCATTCAAGTACAATGAATCAGCTTTTCTCAGCCTATGCAAGAGGAAAAGATGCAAAAGAACTTATGGTTATTTTAGGTGAAGCCGCTTTGACGGATATTGACAAGCTTTACGCACAGTTTGCAGATGCCTTTGAAAAGGAATATGTTTCACAGGGTTATAATGCAAACCGTGATATAGAAGATACTCTTGATTTAGGCTGGAAGCTGTTATCAATTTTACCTCGTTCAGAACTTAAAAGAATTGATGATAAGTATCTTGATATGTACTATGGCAAGTAAGGTGTGATATAAATGGCAACCACACAAGTTAATCCAACCCGTATGGAGCTTACACGGCTTAAAAAGAAACTTGTAACTGCAATCAGAGGTCATAAGCTTTTAAAGGATAAGCGTGATGAGCTGATGCGTCAGTTTCTTGATTTGGTGCGTGAAAATAAGGAATTAAGAGAAAAGGTAGAAAAGGGAATAGAAAGGGCAAATAAAAACTTTGTTCTTGCCCGAGCTTCAATGAGCGAAGAAGTTTTATATACTGCTCTCCTTGCACCAAAACAAGATGTTTCAATTGAAGTAAGCGAAAAAAATGTAATGAGCGTTGATATTCCTGTTTTTGATATAAAAACAAGAACTCCTGATAAAAACGACATTTTCTCATACGGCTTTGCTTTTACATCTGCTGATTTAGATGATGCAATAGAATCTCTTTCAGAGGTTTTACCCGATATGCTCAAATTGGCAGAGGTAGAAAAATCCTGTCAGCTAATGGCTTCGGAAATTGAGAAAACACGCCGAAGAGTAAATGCTCTGGAGCATGTTATGATTCCCGATACTCAGGAGAAAATAAAATATATAACTATGAAGCTTGATGAAAACGAACGTTCAACTCAAACAAGACTTATGAAAGTCAAAGATATGATGCTAAAAGAAGCCCACGGTTATTAATAATAAAACTTTTTTATAAATACTGCCTCCCTCTGACGAGGGAGGTGGCAAAGCGTAGCTTTGCCGGAGGGAGAGAAAATTATTTATCAGTCAGTCAGATATCGCTGACAGCTTTTTCTGCGAAAACGGCAACCCTTTTGTCACTTCGTGACATTT
>JAFLSJ010000026.1 GCA_022511005.1 Ruminococcus sp. | reverse complement strand
AATCATGTGTACGGTAATCACCGTACCAGGGGTTCGAATCCCCTTCTCTCCGCCATAAAAAATCCTGTTGCATTGCAACAGGATTTTTTAGTTATATTTGCCGCAGGCAAATATAATATAACTAAAACTAAAAGGTTTCAATATCATTTTGCGTAAGGCAAAAATATCACTCCGAGCAAAGCGAGGAATATCACTAAAAAAATTAAAAAAGAAATTATCTTCATTGCTTTTTTACCTTATTTGATATAATATATTAATAAAGCTTACGAGGTGATATTATGAATAGTCCATATGTTTTATTATACAATCTACAAAATTCAAAAGGTGCAAAAATTAAGATGATATGCCATAAACTGAACATCAGTTTTAAATCAGTGGAAAGGTCCGAATATTCACTGAAAATTGCTGATTTGATAAGTCATAAAGAACCTGAAAAAGATTCAGAGAATGATGATTTTTCTGATGAAATGCTTCTTTTGGCTCATTTTAACAATCAACTTCTAAATACCTTCTTAAAAAATTTAAAGTCAGGCAAAGTCCCCGTTGCACTTAAAGCAGTTTTAACTGAACATAATTCAAAGTTTACTTCAATTCAATTGTATAATGAAATCAGTGCGGAACATAAGGCTTTAAGAGAGGGACGAGTTGCTCATAAAGAGTGATTTTTCAGTAGTAAAAAACACCTTTATTCCAAATTTTAATAACTACATATAGAGTTTTTAATTGCTGAAAACAACTATAAACCACACTATGTAGTTGTTTTTTTAGTGAAATCAGTAATAAATACTTATTTATTTTTTATATAGGATAGTTTTTTGGTTATTATATATATTGTAAAGTTTTACAGTAATTGTTATAATTTCTATATTAAAAAAATAACACTATGTGAATGAGTATATTTCATAAAATCAATTTTGTGATAATGTAATTATGGGTAGGAATTTTTCGGCGAATATTTGGAGGTAATAATGAAGAATTACGAACAGTGGAATGGTTTTAACGGAACATTATGGAGAGAAGAAGTCAATATGAGAGACTTCATTCAGAACAACTATACTCCTTATGAGGGTGACGAAAGTTTCCTTGAAGCACCAACAGAAGCAACAAATAAGCTATGGGGCAAACTTCAGGAGTTACAGAAAGAAGAGCGTGCCAAAGGTGGCGTTCTTGATATGGATACCCATATTGTTTCAACTATAACATCCCATAACCCCGGTTACATTTCAGATGAATATAAAGACTTAGAGCAAATTGTAGGCTTGCAGACAGACAAGCCCTTAAAACGTGCATTTATGCCTTTTGGCGGCATTAAAATGGCAGAAGAGGCTCTCACAACATACGGATATACTCCTGACCCAGAGCTTCATAAAATTTTCACAACGCTCCATAAAACTCATAATCAGGGTGTGTTTGACGCTTATACGCCTGAAATGAAAAGAGCCCGTCATAATAAAATAATAACTGGTCTTCCCGACACATACGGCAGAGGTCGTATTGTAGGCGATTACAGAAGAGTTGCTCTCTACGGAATAGATTACCTTATGGAGGAAAAAGAGAAGGATTTTGAATACTGCGGCAGCGGTTCAATGAAAGGTGATATAATCCGATTAAGAGAAGAAATCGCCGATCAGCTAAGAGCATTAAAACGGATGAAGAAAATGGCTGAAAGCTACGGTTATGATATTTCACAGCCTGCTAAAAACGCAAAAGAAGCAGTTCAGTGGTTGTATTTCGGTTATCTTGCAGCTATTAAGACCCAGAACGGTGCTGCAATGAGCGTCGGCAGAATTTCAACCTTTATTGATATTTATATTCAGAGAGATTTAAATAACGGAACATTAACCGAATCTCAGGCGCAGGAGCTTATCGACCATTTGGTAATGAAGTTCAGAATGGTTAAATTTGCAAGAATACCGTCTTATAATGAGCTGTATTCAGGAGATCCTGTTTGGGCGACCCTTGAGGTTGCAGGAATTGGAATTGACGGACGTTCAATGGTAACAAAAACAGACTTCCGCTTCCTTCATACTCTTGAAAATATGGGTCCCTCACCTGAACCAAACCTTACTGTTTTGTATTCTTCAAGACTTCCCGAAACATTCAAAAGATATTCTTCCGATATTTCAATAAGAACAAGCTCAGTTCAGTATGAAAACGATGATGTTATGCGACCTGTATGGGGAGATGATTATTCAATCTGCTGTTGTGTATCAGCTACACAGACAGGTAAAGAAATTCAGTTTTTCGGTGCAAGGGCAAACCTTGCTAAATGCCTGCTTTATGCAATAAATGGCGGAGTTGATGAAAAGACTAAGACACAGGTGGGACCTGAATACAGACCTATTACATCAGAATATCTTGATTATGACGAAGTAATAAAGAAATTTGACGCTATGATGGATTGGTTAGCTGATGTTTATGTAAACTCACTTAACTTAATTCATTATATGCACGATAAATATAACTACGAGTACGCCGAAATGGCACTAATAGATACAAATGTAAGAAGAACGTTTGCAACAGGAATTGCAGGCTTCTCTCACGTTGTTGACTCACTGTCGGCAATAAAATATGCAAAGGTAAGAGCAATCAGAGATGAAAGCGGACTTGTTGTAGATTATGAAACAGAGGGCGAGTTCCCTCGATACGGCAACGATGATGACCGTGTAGATAATATTGCGGTACAGCTTTTAAAAATATTCCTCAAAAAAATCAAGAAGCACCACACATACCGCAATTCAGAGCCCACAACATCAATTCTTACAATTACCTCAAATGTTGTTTACGGAAAAGCAACAGGCTCATTGCCTGACGGCAGAAAAGCAGGCGAACCCTTGTCACCGGGAGCAAACCCAAGCTACGGTGCAGAGCAGAGCGGTCTTTTAGCGTCACTTAACTCGCTTGCCAAGCTTCCTTATGAATATGCACTTGACGGAATTTCAAATACACAAACAATTTCGCCTGACGCATTAGGTCATAGTGAAGAGGAAAGAATTTCTAACCTTGTAAATATAATGGACGGATACTTTGACCAAGGTGCCCATCACCTTAATGTGAATGTATTTGGAACAGAAAAGCTTATCGACGCTATGAATCATCCTGAAAAGGAAGAGTATGCAAACTTTACAATTCGTGTATCAGGTTATGCAGTTAAGTTTATCGACCTTACTAAGGAACAGCAAATGGATGTTATTGCAAGAACATGCCATAAGTCAATGTAATTGATACTATAAAATTTATAAGGTAATGTAGTCAACTTAAGAGAATATATATTACGTGAAGATATCGCAGAAAATGGCTCCCCTACAGGGGAGCTGTCAGCGATAGCTGACTGAGGGGTTTAAAATTTAAACCGATAATAGATGAGCAAAGTTTTCTACCCTTCCGTCGCGGCTTCGCCGCGCCACCTTCCCTGCAAGGGAAGGCTTTTTATTTTCAAAGGCTCTGATTTAATTTGACCTTTGTTCAAGTTAACGAGATTGCCATATGGAGAGGTTTTTATTTATGGAGGGTTTCTATTGGAAAAAAACTTAAACGCCTTAGGCTTAATTCATTCAACAGAAAGCTTTGGCTCTGTAGACGGGCCGGGAATAAGATTTGTTGTTTTTATGCAAGGCTGTAAAATGCGCTGTAAGTATTGTCATAATCCCGATACTTGGTTTTCGGAAAAAGGTCAGTGGATAACATCAGATGACCTGCTGAAAAAGGCTATGCGGTATAAAACCTACTGGAAAGATAAAGGCGGAATAACCGTAAGCGGAGGAGAGCCCTTACTCCAAATAGATTTTGTGATAGACTTTTTTAAAAAAGCAAAGGAATTAGGAGTTCATACAGCTTTAGATACATCAGGCAATCCCTTTACATTGGAAAAGCCTTTTATTACTAAGTTTAATGAGCTTATGAAATATACCGATTTGATTCTCCTTGATATAAAACATATTAATCCCGAGGAACATAAAAAACTTACTACTCAGCCAAATGAAAATATACTTCAAATGGCAAAGTATTTGTCTGATATAGAAAAGCCTGTATGGATACGCCATGTGCTTGTCCCGAAAATTACAGACAACGACGAGTATCTCTATATACTCAGGGATTTTATAAATTTACTTGACAATGTAGAGAGGGTAGAGGTATTGCCTTATCATACATTAGGTGAGTATAAATGGCAGGAGTTGGGTATGGAATATAAACTAAAAGGGATAGAGCCTCCCTCAAAAATGAGAATAGAAAACGCAAAGCGAATTTTAGGTTGTAAATAAGGTGAAAAAATGAGTAAAATAATTCTTGCATCAAAATCTCCTCGCAGACAGGAGTTAATTAAGTTAATTACGGAAGATTTTATCTGTATTCCATCAAATGTTCCTGAAATTGTGCCGGATAATACAAAGCCTGAAGATGTATCCCAAGTGCTTGCAAGCTTAAAGGCACAGGATATTTACAGAAAAAATCCAAACGATATTGTTATCGGCTGTGATACAGTAGTAATCTGTAATAATAAGGTGTTGGGAAAGCCTGAAAATCAACAAAAAGCTAAAGAGATGCTTAAAATGCTAAGCGGAAATAAACATAAAGTTATAACAGGTTGTTCTGTAATTAAGGATAATAAAGAACAAATATTTAAATGTGTAACGGAAGTTGAGTTTTATAAGCTTACAGATGAAGAAATCGACAATTATATAGCTTCCGGTGAACCCTTTGATAAGGCAGGAGCATACGGAATACAGGGGAGAGGCTCACTTTTTGTTAAAGGAATTTCAGGAGATTATTTTAATGTTGTGGGTTTGCCTGTATCAATGCTTGCAAGAAAACTGAGGGAAATATAAGTTAAATACCTAATTATACAAAAAAGACTCCCCTGAGAGAGGAATTTCTCGTCATAGGGAGCCTTTTTTCGGTTTAACTTTTCCTAACATTTGTAGGGGACGATGCCTACATCGTCCCAAAAAAGTTTCATAAAGATGGGCTGATGTAGGCATCAGCCCCTACTACTTATAAGGAAAATTTTTGTTTTTCTATTCATACTTTACCTTTTTCTTTTTGTTTACCCCTATAATTCCTCCTAAAGCACCGCATATAACAGAAATCAAAAGCTTAAAAAATGTGCTTGCAGACAATGTTTCGGTAGATGAAATAAGACCTGCAATAAAAATTATCAAGAATAAAACAAATCCGCTTATAATTCCCCAAGCAAGACCGCCTGCCTTAATGATTCTTAAAGCGATATAGCTTCCGCAAAATACACCGATTCCGTCTAATACATAAATTATAATATTTAGAATGTCTGTAGGAACGTTACCTGTCTGAGTTAATACGAATGATGTAATAATAAGCAGAATAGTAATTACTAAACAGCTTATAATAGCTCCGAACAGCAGACCTCTTATGTATAAAGATTTATTTTTTAAAATATTGTCGCTCACAACAGATTTCATAAAAAAACACCTCTGAATATAATCTGATAAATTATATTCAGAGGCGGACATTTTTATACTTTTTAAATGTAAAGATTAGATGTTAATAATTATTCTAATTCATCAACGTCTTTTTTCTTTTTGCCAAATAAACCTTTTTTCTCTTTTTTATTTTCAGCAGCTTCAGAAGCGGCAGCAACGGTTTTTTCTGTATCAACAGTAGAAATACACCATCTCTTAAACTTCATTTTTGTTCTGTCGGGGCCTGTTTCAATAACAATAGCGTCCTCTTCTTCTTTGATGGCAATAACTCTGCCTACAATACCGCCGATAGTAGTAATATCATCGCCGATAGCAAGGTTATTTCTCAATTCAGCTTCCTGTTTTTTCTTTTTAGAGTTTGGTCTGATAAGAAAAAAGTATAAAGCTACGAATATTAACGCATAAATAGCAATCATCATTATCATTGAACCTGAATTTTCCATTTAAATCATCCTTTCATTTCTTGTTATTATAACAGTAATTTCCATATGTTTCAAGGCTTTTTTAAAAATTTAAATTCTTTTTCCTAAAATCTCACGTCTGTCCTTGTAAAAAGCTTCATAAGTACCGTTATCAAGGTGATTTCTTATTTCTTCAAATAAGTTATTGTAAAAGTATAGGTTGTGCATAACCGCAAGCCGTAATCCCAGCATTTCTCCGCTTTTAATAAGATGTCTGATATATGCTCTGCTGAATTTTTGACAAACAGGGCAGGTACACTCTCTGTCAATAGGGGAGCTATCTTCCTCATACTTAGCATTGTTAATATTAATAATACCCTGTGATGTAAAAAGCTGACCGTGTCTTGCGTTTCTGCTGGGCATAACGCAGTCGAACATATCAACTCCTCTGTAAACGCCTTCAAGAATATTAACGGGAGTACCAACCCCCATAAGATATCTTGGACGGTCATTAGGCATATAAGGTTCAACAGTTTCAATTATTTCGTACATAACCTCAGCAGGCTCGCCTACGGCAAGTCCGCCGATTGCATAACCGGGTAAATCAAGCTCACTTATTTCTTTCATATGCTCGATTCTTAAGTCTTTGTAAGTACCGCCCTGATTTATTCCGAATAACATCTGTTGTTTGTTTATGGTATCTTCAAGCTGATTAAGTCTGTCAAGCTCGGCTTTGCACCTTTTAAGCCATCTTGCAGTTCTTGCAATAGATTTTTTTGTATAGTCATAAGGGGAGGGATTTTCGATACATTCATCAAAAGCCATTGCAATGTCAGAGCCTAAATTAGACTGTATCTGCATACTTTCCTCAGGTCCCATAAAGATTTTATGTCCGTCTATATGGGAATTAAAATAAACGCCTTCCTCTTTAATATTTCTTAAATTTGCCAGAGAAAAAACCTGAAATCCCCCGCTGTCGGTTAGAATGGTTTTATCCCAGCCTGTCATTTTATGTAGACCGCCTAACTTTTTTACAACAGTGTCCTTAGGTCTTAAATGTAAATGATAAGTGTTGCAAAGCATAACCTGACACTTTAAATCCATTAAATCAAATGCAGAAACTCCGCCTTTAATAGCCGCCGCAGTGGCAACATTCATAAAAAACGGTGTTTCAATAACACCGTGAGGAGTGGTAAATCTGCCACGTCTTGCATTTTTCTCTTTTTTTATTATCTCAAACATAAATATCTGCCCCTAAAATTTAAATAAAACATTTCTATCTGATTGTAGGGACAACCCTCGCGGTTGTCCACAGGCTTATATTAAACTTTTCTGTATAATTGTATGAATATTAAGAACGCAAATCTTTGCTTTCAATTTTAAATTTTTAGTAATCGTTCTTCCTTTCGGGCGACCGCAAGGGTCGCCCCTACGATGTTTTAGAAATGTTATATTTTATTATTCGTTTTGTAACAATCTGATTATTTAATAAGCATAGCATCTCCAAAGGAGAAAAATCTATATTTTCTTTCTACAGCCTTTTTATAAGTATTCATAACATTTTCATATCCTGCAAAAGCAGAAACAAGCATAATTAAAGTGCTTTCAGGCAAATGAAAGTTTGTAATAAGTCCGTCAAGAACTTTGAACTCAAATCCCGGATAAATAAAAATATCAGTAAAACCGTCGCAAGCCGTAACCTTTCCATACTCCTTTGCAACACTCTCAAGTGTTCTGCAAGATGTTGTTCCCACTGCAATTACACGCTTGCCGTTAGATTTTGTTTCTTCAATAAGCTTTGCTGTTTCAATAGGAATTTCGTAATGCTCGCTGTGCATTTTGTGGTTTGTAACATCATCTACCTTAACAGGTCTGAATGTTCCTAATCCCACGTGAAGTGTAACATATCCGATTTTAACACCCTTGTCCTCAATTTTTTTCATAAGTTCTTTTGTAAAGTGAAGTCCTGCCGTGGGAGCAGCCGCACTGCCGATTTCGTCGCAGTAAACGGTTTGGTATCTGTTTTGGTCTTTAAGCTCCGTAGTAATGTAAGGGGGAAGAGGCATTTTTCCGATTTTATCAAGTGCAGAATAAATGTTTTCATCTTGCGGATATTCAAAATCAACTACTCTGTTTCCGTCATCCTTAACTTGGATAACGGTTGCTTTTAAAATCCCGTCTCCGAAAATAAATTCAGTTCCCACAGTTGCTTTTTTACCGGGCTTACAGAGAGTTTCCCATTTGTTATTTTCAACCTGATGCAAAAGCAGAAATTCCACTTTTGCTCCTGTAGGCTGTTTAATACCGTAAATTCTTGCAGGTAATACCTTTGAATCGTTTACAATAAGACAGTCGCCTTCGTTTAAATAATCTATAATATCATAAAAATGCTTGTCCTCAGTTTTACCGCTGTTTTTGTCAAGAACAAGAAGTCTTGAACTGTCCCTAGGTTCAACGGGAGTCTGAGCAATAAGCTCTTTGGGCAAGTCATAATAAAAGTCACTTGTTTTCATTACAGTTTCCTTTCAAAATATATAGCATAATACTATAATAACTCGTTGACAACATTATTAATAAATGGTATATTATAAAGTAATCAAGCAGATTTTTAGACTGGAATTTTTTGAAAGTTTCAGTGCAGTCTTTATTATAATAATATATATTTTTAAGAATGACAACTGCTTTTTGAAAATTTTTATTTAGTCCGGGGGAATTTCAATGAAAACTTATAAAGTAGGTATCATAGGTGCAACAGGTATGGTGGGACAGCGTTTTGCCTGCCTTCTTGAAAATCATCCATGGTTTGAGGTTACTGCACTTGCAGCAAGTGCAAGAAGTGCAGGAAAAACATATAAAGAAACCATCGAAGGCCGTTGGCTGATGAATACACCTGTACCTGAAAAATTAAAAGATATGGTTGTTATGGATGCAGCAAATATTCAGGAAGTTGCTTCAAAGGTAGATTTCGTATTTTGTGCAGTAAATATGAAAAAGGACGAAATCAAAGCTCTTGAAGAAGCATACGCTAAAGCAGAATGTCCTGTAGTTTCAAATAACTCGGCACACCGCTTTACACCGGATGTTCCAATGGTAGTACCTGAAATAAATGCTGACCATATTAAAGTTATAGAATCACAAAGAAAAAGACTTGGAACAAAAAAAGGCTTTGTAGCAGTAAAATCAAACTGCTCACTTCAAAGCTATGTTCCTGCAATTCATCCTCTTAAGGAATTAGGTGTGGATAAAGTATTGGCTTGTACATATCAGGCAATTTCAGGAGCAGGAAAAACCTTTGATACATGGCCTGATATGGTAGATAACCTTATTCCTTATATCGGCGGAGAAGAGGAAAAAAGCGAAAAAGAACCCCTTAAAATCTGGGGCGAGGTTAAAGACGGAGAAATCAAGCTTACAGACGATATTTCAATTACATCTCAGTGCTTGAGAGTACCTGTTTCAGACGGACACACAGCCGCTGTATTTATGTCATTTAAAGAAGGCTCAAATAAGCCGTCAGCAGAAGAAATCGTCAAGATCTGGGAAAACTTCAAGGGAAGAGCTCAGGAATTAGAGCTTCCTTCAGCTCCGAAGCAGTTTTTACATTATTTCACAGAGCCTGACCACCCATGGCTTATCGAGTCAAGAACAGTAGAAAACGGAATGGCAGTTTCAGTGGGCAGACTCAGAGAAGATACACAGTATGACTATAAATTTGTATGTATGTCACATAATACTCTCAGAGGTGCAGCAGGCGGAGCAGTATTGCTTGCAGAGCTTTTATGTGCTGAGGGATATATGGATTAATAAGTAGGAGGTAATTAAATGGCAAACCACATTTTTACAGGTTCCGGTGTTGCACTTATAACGCCAATGAATGCAGACGGTTCAGTTAATTACAAGGTTTTAGAACAACTGGTTGAATTTCATATTGCAAATAATACAGACGCTATTATTGCTTGCGGAACAACAGGTGAATCCTCAACATTATCAGAAGAAGAGCATTGTCAGGTGATTTCATTTGTAACAGAGAAGGTAAATAAAAGAATTCCTGTAATCGCAGGAACAGGAAGTAACGATACTTCAACGGCAATTGCACTTTCAAAGTCAGCTTATGAAAGCGGTGCAGACGCACTTTTAGTAGTTACACCGTATTATAATAAAACATCACAGGCAGGCCTTGTAAAGCATTTTACAACAATTGCAGATTCTGTAGATGTTCCGATGATACTTTATAATGTACCGTCAAGAACAGGCTGTGGAATTCAGCCGAAAACTTATGCTGAGCTTTGTCAGCATCCGAATATTGTTGCAACAAAAGAAGCTAACGGTGATATTTCTTCAGTAGCGATAACCCGTTCACTTTGCGGAGATAAGCTTGATATTTACTCAGGCAATGATGACCAGACAGTACCTTTTATGTCTTTAGGCGCATTGGGCGTAATATCGGTATTTGCAAATATTTGTCCATCAGAGATGCATAATATCTGTAAATACTGCTTAGATAATAATTTTGTAGAAGCATCAAAGCTCAACTTTAAATATATTGAGCTTATGACAGCATTTTTCAGCGATGTAAATCCGATTCCTGTAAAAACAGCTATGAACTTAGTTGGATTTGATGCAGGAGAATGCAGACTTCCTTTAGTACCAATGAGTACAACAGGATATCACGATTTAAAGGATGTTCTTGCTAAATACGATTTGTTGGGAAAATACCTTAATAAATAATAAATAAATTCTACAGGCGTACTAAAAGTACGCCTGTTTCAATAAAGGGGAAGTTTAAAATGGTAAAAATTTTATTAACAGGCTGCTGCGGAAAAATGGGACACGCTATTACAAAGGCAGTATCTGAAAGAGAAGATTGCAAGATTGTTTGCGGCGTTGATGTTTATAATGACAACTCATATGATTATGCTGTACACGACTGTTTTTCCGAGGTTACAGAAAGTATTGATGTAATTATCGACTTTTCAAATCCCGGTGCATTAAGCGGAATGCTTGAATATATAAAGAAAAATAAAACACCTGCTGTAATATGTACGACTGGCTATTCAAAAGAGCAGGTTGAGACTATAAAAGAGATTTCAAAAGAAACGGCAATTTTCTATTCGGGAAATATGTCTTTGGGTATTAATTTGCTTATTGAAATATCAAAGCAGGCGGCTAAGGTTTTAGGAGAAAGCTTTGATATAGAGATTGTTGAAAAGCACCATAATTTAAAACTTGATGCTCCAAGTGGAACAGCATTAATGATTGCAGACGGTATCTCAACAGAGCTTTCACAGGAGCCTCAGTATGTTTATGATAGACACTCATACCGTAGAAAACGCAGTAAGAATGAAATTGGAATTCATGCTGTAAGAGGAGGAACAATTGTAGGCGAACATGAAGTTATCTTTGCAGGTCACGATGAAGTTGTTACAATTTCACATCAGGCACAGTCAAAAGAGGTTTTTGCCATAGGTTCAATTAATGCGGCAGTATTTCTCTCAGAGCAAAAGCCCGGAATGTATGATATGTCTGACCTCTTGTCAGCAAAGTTAGGTTAAACTTATAATATATATTTAGAAAAAATCAAAAGTTTTTTATCGAGAAAAGCAAAAGTTTTGGTCGAGCTTTTTCAAAAGCTTGCGGGGTTCAAAGGGCGAGAAGCCCTTTGTCGCCGCTGTGCGGCGAAACTACCTATTATGCATTAAAAAGGGCGGATTTAAAATCCGCCCTTTAATTATATCTTCAATTTTGGTTGACCGCAATGTATGACTGACCTCTTAAAACATTTAAGAAAACTCTTTTCTGTATGATTTTGCAAGTATGTTTGTTAATTTTAAAATCGGCGGAATTATTATAAGCTTAATGGCAATCAGTACAGCTACCTGAATCAAGCGCGAGCCTACTAAAATCCAGTAATCTGTACCGTATAACATCATCAGCCAAATGGGGGTAATAAACATACTGAATATTAATTCGGAAATCAAAACCGATATTAAAACTCTTAAAAAGTTGTCGCTGTTTTTCAAAAATAATCCGAATATTACGCCAACAGCCGCAGTAGTAAGGGTTATAGGCGGAAACCAAGGTCCCACAGGGAACATAAATGCCCCTAAAAAATCTCCTACACCTGCTACTAAACCTCCGCCGATAGGTCCGTAAATCCTTGCGGCAATTACTACGGGAATAAAGGAAAGGGTGATTTTTAAATTCCATGTGTGAATTGTGAGAAATTGAGCTATTACAATTTCAGCCGCCATAAGTATGGCAAAGATAACAAGGGTAGGGGTGGACGTTTTTAAGTTGATCTTTTTCTTTTCGTTCATTACTAAACCTCCTTATAGTTGTGTGTTACAGTAGGAGGTAAAATAAAAAGCGGACAGAATAACTCTGCCCGCTAAACGAATCCTAAAGTAACAGCGGGATGCGAACCTTGTACCGCAGGCAAAAGCCTTTCGTTCCCTTGACAACTCCCCGTTCAAAGGACACTTTACGCACAAAATTCTACTCTGTGAACAAGATAAAGTATATCAGCATTAAGCAATATTGTCAATACTAAAATACACCGTTAAAAGCAAGAATAATAAGAATACAGGTAAGTATTATAAAAACTGATAAAACAACAGTGCCGATAATGCCCGTTAAAGAGCTTTTGTTATCATTTTCTTTTTTAGGAATAAGATTTGCTTTTTGAAGAGCAGTGATTGCAAATTTGTAAATAAACAAGGCAACACCGCCGTTAAGACCTGCTTTAAGCAGATTAAAGGGAATAAAAGCAGGGATTAAAAGCTTAACAACCATTTCTCTTGGAACGCCCATATAAATAGGAGTTACAATGTAATTCCATAAAACCATAGCAAAGGTCATAAGGATTGCACCTATAATAACTCCAATAATTGCCCTTAAAGCTGTTTGTTTTTTCTTGTAAACAAAAGCCGCAGGGCAAACAAGGCAAGCTGTTGACAAAATATTCATAATACAGCCAATAACGCCTGTATCGCTTATTGTAAACATTTCAATAATACAAACTGCAAGGGTCATTGACAAACCTGATAAAGGACCGAAAATAAAGGCACCGATAAGTATGATAGCACTTTTGAATTCAAGGTCAAGAAAAGGAACGCTGGGAATAATAGGCAATCTGAAAAATACTACCGAGACAAAAGCCATAGCGGTGATAATACCTAAGATTACCATTTTTTTAATTTTGTACGAGTTTTCTGCGGGAGCAGTTAAAGTTTTTTGTTTGTTGTTAGTCATAATTTATCCTCCTTTTTTTCAGGCTGTCAAGGATAATAAAAAACTCCGCAGATAATATCTGCGGAGCGTTACTGATGAAAAAACAAATTGCATAGTGTACATAGCAAATTTGTCAATCTTCTTTCATCCGGACTATACCGTCGGTACCTGAATTTCACAGGTTCGGCAGGCAAAAGCCTGTTCGCGGACTGTAACCGCCGGTGAGGAATCGCACCTCGCCCCGAAGACAACCTTATAATATAATTATATGTTAAATTTAATTATTGTCAATAGTTATTATATATTTTTTATACTAAACGATTTATTTTTTACATGGAGTATTTAAGTCGATGTAAGCAATATCGTGATGGGGGACTTGCTTCTCTTTAGGAGGTTCTTTAATATAGTCGCCGAATACAATAGTAAGATATTCGTCGTAACCGCTCATAATAGGCATTTTTAAGCCTTCAAATTCAACCTCCGTAGTACCGCTGTAAATTCTTGCGGGGTATTTATATGTCATAAAGTGAGGTCCGGCGCAAAGCTCGGTTACATAATCGCTTTTGTAAAAGTCATATTTAGACATTTTCTTTTCAGCATATTTCCAGATTTTAGTTCTTATTTTAGGTTTTCTTAACATATTAAGGAGCAAATTACTGCCAAAGCTTAACAGCTTTCCGTGGTTTTTAGGTACAACCTGAGCCATAAACAAAGAGTAAATCATTGTCCAGAAATACTGCATATATCTTTTCAGTTTTCCGTTGGGACATCCGTCAATAGGGAATACATCCAACACTAAACCATGGGGAATATCAATATTCCTTTGGTTGTCTTTAATCATAGTATAGTTTGTATCGGTAATTGTTACAAATATGTTGCCTGTGAAAGTTTCATCATCTGTTTTTAAAAGCAAAAATCTTTCGCTTGGATTTTGCTCTTTCCATAATTCTACAAGTTTTTCATAGTCAGGTCTCGGCATAAGTACATCAATATCATCATCCCAAGGGACAAATCCACCTGTTCTTAAAGAACCAATACAGCATCCTCCGCATAAGTAGAAAGTTAAGTTATTTTTATAACAAAAATCTCTGAAAAATTTCAGCGTATCAAGCTCTTTTAATTGTAATTCTCTTAAAAGCTCAGGAGTAAGCTTAATTGTTTCAGACATATAAATCACCTAAAAATTAACTTTCCTTTTTATTGTTTGATTTCTTTATTTCCTTTTGTACTTCTTTCTCTTGTTCAAGCTGTTGCATTATTTTAGTGTTTTTCTTAACCTTGTTTTTTACCTTTTCAATCTGCTTGTCTGCCTGTTCATCGTTACGCTTTCTTTTCCAGGAAGGTATTTTCAAAAATCCTGCATAAGTTCCTATTCCGTAAGAAATATGCAAAATAGGGAAGATAAAAGGCAGTAAAAGAAACTGGGGCTGAATGGTTTTTGTAGCAAAGCATCCAACAGTATTTACAATGTCAAACATAGCATATAACATTAATAGTATTTGCAACGGAAGCATAAATCCAAAGCAGGCAAATGCCAAACAAATTGCAATAAGTCCCACAAAAATCATAGGAGCAAAATGATAATATGATAAGCATTGCGGACAGGAGGAAACAGTAAGTCCTATCCATTTGCCGTTGCCGAACTTTTGTTTAATCATATCTCTGAGTCGGCTTCTTGTATGCTGATAAGAGATTATATCGGGACAACAGCAAAGTCTGTATCCTGCCTGACGGATTCTGTAGTGAAGCTCATTATCCTCAGTTCTGCCCAAGGTTTCGTTAAAACCGCCTACCGTTTCAAAAACTTCTCTTCTATAAGCGGCGTGAAAAAGGCTGTCCATATATTCTCTTTTTGCAGTTGGTCGCCTGTACGAGGCTACAGAGCTTCCGAACAGAGATTCTTCCGCAGCAAGTAAAGTCAGTTTCCAGGGAGAAATATCTGATGTAATATTCGGTCTTCCGCCGCCTACAACCTTTTCTCCTAAATTAATATTGTAAATATTTCGTGAAACAAAGTTTCTGGGGATTCTTGCGTGGGCGTCAACTCTGATAATTACGTCGCCGTGAGCGCTCATAATGGCACAGTTCCACGAAGCAGCCTGATTTTTCTTGGGACATTTAACGATTATAACATCAGCAAAGCCGTAATCGGTATTTTTAAACTCCGTCATCATTTTATGAGTGTTGTCGGTAGAACTGCTGTCAACAAGTACGATTTCTATCTGGTCGTGAGGATAATCCTGAGTCGAAAAATCTCTGAAAAGACCATTTAAAACACGCTCTTCGTTATAGGCAATCATACATAAAGAAATTAACATTTTAAATCGGAAGCCTCCTTTTTAAGCTGAATGAGCCATTTTGCAGAATTCCCCAATGAAACGCCCATATAGGGAATAACATAGAAAACAGGGAAAACAAAAAAGCAAGCTAAAATCCATAAAATAAAGCTTAATATTAATTTGATTATATCAATATTATGTCCTTTAGACAGCTTAAATGATTCTTTAATATACCATCCGGCATTTTTGCTGTCATCATCGGCTAAAATATAATTGCAAAAAACAGTTTTGGTATAAAGGCAGAAGACTGCAAAAAGTCCGATTATCTGTAATACAGCACTGATGATCATTAATATAACGCTTATGCTTTGAAATAAAGCACTGGATGAACCCGATAGATTATCGGATAAGACAAATATCACGCTTGCAGGTATGGAAAATACGAAGGTACTTAAAAGTATGATAAAAAATCTGAGAATGTTTAACAATATGACTTTAAAGTAAAGAATCGGATTTTTAAAATAATAAAACAAATCAATAGAAGAACAATCCTGATTTTTTGCAACACTATAGCATAATTTAAAAAAGCCGTTTATTATCGGGGTAATAAGTATCAAAAGCAAAAGTGCGATCATAAAGAAAATACCGCCTAAAAGTTGACCCGATTTTTTGATTTCTCCGGTATGGATATTTACAAGATTAAATCCGAAAATCAGTGTTCCGAAAACATAATATACCAAAAAAAAGCAAATAAACAAAACCGCCAGACAACCAACTAATGTTGACCAGTTACCCTGTCTTAAATAATTTCTTGCTTGTGCTTTAATAATATTCTCAGTTTTTATCATAAATTAATCATCACTTTTTAAAGTTTTTCAGTAAACATTTTATACATAGCTTCAAGACAGATTTCTGCATGCTTGAAGAAGTTTTCTTCATTTATGCTTTCATCTGCATTGTGCATATTTATTTCATCACCCGGAAAAACAGGACCGAAAGCAACGCCTTTTCCGCCTAATTTTCTTGCATAAGTTCCGCCGCCGCTTGTGTAAAGCACCGGCTTTTCACCCATAACGTTTTCATATGCACTTGATAAAACAGAAACTATTTTGCTGTTTTCATCAAGATAAAGAGGTCTTAAATGGCTAAGTACCTTGACGTCAAGGTTTTCATGTTCAGCGGATTTGGTAACTCTGTAGAGAACTCCGTCTCCGTTTACGGTAACAGGGTATCTTATATCAAGGGTCATCTCGCAGGCGTCGTCAATAATCCTTACAGTGCCTAAATTGACAGTTAACGATCCTGATACAGAGTCGCACATTTTAATTCCCATTGACCTTCCGTCTGTTTCGTTATTAATGGCATAGTCAATAAAAGAACAAATACTTCCTAAATCCTTGTGGCTGAAATGCTTAGCAAGCAGGTCAACTAAAATTGCGGCGGCATTTAAACCGTTGTCGGGCTCACAGGCGTGAGACGCCTTACCTCTTGATAAAATCACAAGACCGTCGATAGTATAAATAAATTCAAAGTTTCCTTTGCTTGCATCAGCGAGACGCATAAGCATCTGATCGTCATATTCATTACATTCCAATAATGCATACGCTGTATCATGTACGGCGTTTACGGCTTTTCCCGAATGAAATTCAGTTAAAGCAGTTCCGTTGTGAACAGGTGAAGAGAGCTTTAGCTGTAAAATGCCCTTTTCGCCGTAACAGATTCCGTAATTGCTGTCGGGAGTAAAAGAAAAATCAGGCATCGGTTCGTTTTCAAAGTATGTTTCCATATCAGACATACCTTTTTCTTCATCGGTACCGTAAATTGCTCTTATAGTATTAACTCCCTGCACTCCGCTTTCCTTTAAAGCCCTTAAACAGTAGAGATTGATTAATGCGGCACCCTTGTCATCAGCAACACCTCTGCCGTAAAGTCTGCCGTCTTTTCTTGTAAGCTCATATGGTACAACGCTCCAGTTGTTTCCTGCGGGAACAACGTCAAGGTGAGTTAATACACCGCATAGTTTTCCGCCGCTTCCAAGCTCAATATGCCCTGCTTTATCATCAATATTTTTTGCAGTAAGACCGAAATCATCAGCTCTTTTTAAAATAAAATCAAGTGCGGCTTTACATTCGCTGTCATTTTCTTCGGCAATAGATTTGAATCTCAATAATTTATCAAGATCTGAGAGAATTTCATCTTTATATTCAAGTATTTTCTTTCCGAAATACATATAATTGCACCTCTGATTATTATTAGGTAACTACTGAATAAATCACGCCTGACGGCTGTTAGCGCAACTTGCTTGCATATTTTCCGCCATATTGTCCAAAAATCAGCACCAAGGCGCCAGCCTTGCCGCAGATTGTTTGTTCAATCTGACGAAAAATCTGTGGTTGCAATTTACGCAAACGATTTAATCAGTGCTTACTTAGTTAATAAATGTTATGAAGTATATTATTATTCAAAATCAGAATTATTTATGCTGTTTGACTGAATATTGTTTATATTATTATTATCATTTTGTATATCAGAAATTTCATTATCAGCAGAAATTGCATCGTTCCTGTTTAATAAAATCTGTGATTTTCTCAGCTTTTGAGCCTTTAATTCCTTATATAAAACAATGAATACCAAATAAATAAAATAAATTATACCACATATTGAAGTAATTATAATTCCAAAAATGAAACCAGGCTGATCATATACAAATTTTACGGAACTTGTCGAATTACCGGAGATTCTGACAGCCATAAAGCCTACATTAACCTTTTCAATTTCAACTTCTTCTCCGTTTACATAGGCTTTCCAACCCTCGTCATAAGGAATACTGAAAAATAATAGATTATCGTCACCGCTGTTTTTTATTTCTGCGGTAAATCCCTCATTATTATATTCAAAGCTTGAACAGCAGTTGCTTATCAGCCTGTTGCAGTCGCTGTAGTAGTCGTTATAAGAATAGCTAAAACTGTCAATTATCTCTTGTCCGTCATAGCTTAAATAGTCTGTAATATCAGAGTATTTTCTAAGCTGTTCTTCAGATAATATCATTGTTTTTAAAAGAGCAAGATGTCTGTCATATCCGTAAAGCGTTTCCCAATCTTCCTCAGCTAAAAATTTATCATACATAAATCCCATAGGAATATAATAGTCGTTTTCATAGATGTAACAGCCGTTTTCCTCACCGTAATAGCTCCATCCGGGCATTTGGCAGTTATTATCTTCATCCTTAAAGCTTTCATTATCATACGTTTCATCAAATAAGTATTTACAGCTTAAAAATGCTCTTAACGCATAATAATCACAGTCAGGACGTGAGGCAACATCTCTTGTAATGTCCAACGATTCATAAAATTCCATAATCGACGGTGAAACTACGCTGTGAAATGCGTTAATTGAGGGTATCTGCCAGTACATAGCCAGATTATCAAGAGATTCGTAAAAATCACTTCTTACAACGTCCAAATCATTCATAGTCAGCTCTTCGCCGTTATTTAAAGCATAAGGAATTATAAAGGACTTGTCATTACCGCCGTAGGTTTTTCCTGTAGCCAAAATAAAGTTTGAGGAAACAACAGTAATAACGCCGATTCCTATAAAAGAATATATAGCAAGACTTTTTGCCTGCTTTTTATATTTTTTGATTATCAATGCACATAATAATAAAGAAACAACCGATATAGCTACGTAAATCCAGTATCTGTCCGGATAGGCCTCTAAGCCAAAATCCAGGTTTTCAATGATACTGTGGTCTTCCTGATTGTAACCATAGCTTGGCATAAATCCTATAACTACAGCTATAAAAACAGTAATTCCGGCAGTCCAGGCGAATGCTCTTTCCCAGTTTGTTTTCGTGTTTTCAAGAGAAATAACAGTTGCAAGTGCCATCATAAGCTCAAGCATATAAAACCATCTTGCATAGTAAATACTGCTGTTAAATAATTGAAACGAGCTGTTTAACACAGGGGTTAAAGCCATTACAAAAAGCAAGGGTAAAATCTTTTTAAGCCAGTTTCTTGTTTTGCTTTGCAAAAATCCTATAACTCCTGTCATACTGAACAGAGGAAGCCAACCGCTTACAGAAGCCCAGTTGCAGTCTACACTTTTTGTAAAGTTAGGGAATGCAGGCAGTTCGGGAGGGAAGAAGAAGCTTAAAATAATATACCAGTATCTTTGAGGAATAGAGTAAACCAAAGCGTCCCAACCGTTTGGATACTGTTCAAGTCTGGGATTACCCATAACCGTCATAACAGAGGGTAATAAAAGTATGGCAGTTGCAGTAAAGCCCAAAATGACCTCAAAAGCAAGCAAAAGAATTTTAGTAAATTTAACCCTGTAATTCTTTGTGCAGACCATTATAATCCAGTAAATAATTACAAATATAACCTGACCTGCAAAGAAATAGTAATTTATAATGCAGGAGAAGAAAACACCAAGCGCTAATATTCCACGCCTGTTGTCCTTCATAAAAGCGTCAAGAGCTGCCAGTAACAGGGGAAAGGCAATCATTGCTTCGTGAAAATGGAAAAAGAAAATATTATAAATTGAAAAGCCAGAAAAAGCATAAAGCAAGCCGCCTATCACGGCAAAATTTTTGTTTTTAACATATCTTCTTAAAAAAATGTATGCTGAAATTGAGGCACACATAAATTTCAGCATAAATAAAGGTCCCATAAGGTAGGGAACAGCCTTACTGGGGAAAAGCATAGTGATCCAGAAAAAAGGACTTCCCAAAAGATAAAAGCTGTAGCTTCCCACAAGTCCCGTGCCTAAATCGGTTGTACTGCTCCATCTTGAGTTACCGCTTTGTATAGCGTCGTGTACCATTTGATAGAAGGGTACTTCCTGAACATTAAAATCACCGTAATATAAAAAATAACCGCCGTCATAAATAATATAAGGTACAAATATCAAAGCTGAAAATAAAAGTGAAAGCAAAGCGGTTTTAAGAATAAAATGACCGTTTTTATTTATATTATAATTACTTAATCTCACGATTTTTCTTCCTTTATAAAGAGTGCAGGAATTTGCGGCTTTACTTTTTTAAAAATAAAAGTATAATGTTAAATATAGTATAACATATTTTGTCGTTTATTTCACTATTAAATTTCAACAAATTGTAAAAATATAAAAACTTTGGAGAGAATATATGGAAAAAAATAAAAACAGTCATTTTTTTGCAGTACTTTCAAGAATGAAATACATTACAAGATGGGGCTTGATGAATAATACAAAAAGTGAAAATATAAGCGAGCATAGTCTGCAAACGGCTTATTTTGCCCATATTTTAACTGTTATAGAAAATAAACGCTTCGGGAAAAATTTAAATTCTGAGCGTGCGGCACTTCTTGCAATGTTTCACGATTGTTCGGAGATTTATACGGGAGATATGCCTACACCCGTAAAGTACTATAATCCTAAAATTGCAGAGGCATATAAAAATGTAGAGAAATTCTCAACAGAAAAGCTTGTTTCATTATTGCCTGATGATTTAAAAGAAGAATACAGAGAAATTTTATTTTTTGAAGGTAAGGAAGATGAAGAACTTAAACAATATGTAAAAGCCGCCGATAAGCTATCGGCACTTGTAAAGTGTATTGAAGAGTTGAGAATGGGAAATGATGAGTTTAAAAAAGCAAAGGAAGCAACAGAAAAATCCCTTGTAAAAATGAATTTGGATTCGGTAAATGTATTTATAAAAGAGTTTTTGCCGTCCTTTTATTTGTCTTTAGATGAACAAGAATAGACAAATTTTCATATAAATTTCACTTAATATCCATAAGAAACTCAGAATAATTTCTTATTAAGAATTATTATATGGTATATTTTGTGGTATAATGTCATTTATAAGTAATTTATACACAAAATATATTTTAAACTTTTAAGGGGTGATACCTATGGCAACGCAAAACAATCAAAGTCGCGGCGGCTATGTGGACATAAGTTCTAACTCCCAAGTAAAAAAGGTGTATAATAAAAAGGGCAGGTTAAAAAGAGTTCTGATCGTACTTCTTTCCATTATATTCTTAATTTGCGGTTCCGGACTTTTGTATTATTATTCTGTACTGGAGTCACTAAATTATAGTTTTATCACTCCTGCACAGACTAAAAACGATACTACAGGCGGAGACGTAGGTTCAGAAAGTTCAAACTTGACCTTTGATGGACAAACTCTCTTAAGCGATTCAAAAATTTTGAATGTAATGCTGTTTGGTGTGGATTACTCTCAGGAGGGAGAAAACAGCAGAAGCGACTCAATGATAATGCTTTCTGTTGATAACAGACACAAAAAGCTTAAGCTGACTACCTTTATGAGAGATACATGGGTTAATATTCCCGATTACGGATATGACAAGCTGACGCATGCTTATTCCTACGGTGGAGCGGCTCTTACAATACAGACTATTGAATCAAACTTCGGCATAAAGGTTGACAGATACGCTGTTGTAGATTATGAAAGTTTCAGAAGCATCGTTGATATACTTGGCGGTGTTGATATTGAACTAACTCAGGATGAAATCGGATATATTAATTTTCAGATGTATATAAACGATAAATCAGGTAATACACCCCGTGAAACAATAACAGATTCGCCGGGAGTTGTTCATTTAAACGGAAGAGAAGCACTCTGGTATGCCCGTGACAGAGGCTTTGATGATGAAAATTATCCCGGAGTTATTTTTGAGGGCGATGACTGGGACAGAACCAGAAGACAGCGTAATTTCCTCAGTGTTGTATTTTCAAGTATGAAGGATGCGTCACTTCCGCAGATTATTTCGATTGTCGGTGAGGTAGGACCTCTTATAACAACCAACTTTAAAAAGGATGAAATTACAACCTTAGTTGCCAATTCGTTAAAATATCTGCAATATGATGTAGAGCAGTATTGCGTTCCCCAGGGTGAGTTGGGAAAACTTTGGAAATATTCCGATCCATCAATTAATAATTCATATATTGAAATTAGTGATATGAATACTGTAAGAAACGACTTTGCAAAATTTATTTTTGAAGATTTAATAGATATAGAATCTTCCACACAAGCAACCAAATCAACAGCAGATGAATAAGAAAGTGACCGTCTTGATGGCGGTCACTTTTTGTTTAGTAATAAAGAAAACTATTGGATGAAATTTTGCCTCCCTCTGTCGAGGGAGGTGGCTGCGGCTAAGCCGCAGGCGGAGGGAGAGAAAAAGCGTTTTATATATTACAACTTTAATTGCAAAAAGCCGGAATTGTCAAATATCTCTCCCTCAGTCAAAACGATCTTTTGACAGCTTTTTCTGCGAAAACGGCAACCCTTTTGTCGCTCCGCGACATTTC